>JAZTZS010000001.1:0-14555 GCA_045637585.1 Faecousia sp.
CAAGATCAGCTCTTGGGCGGATTTTCCGTGATGGCATTACTTTTGAACGGGATCTTCAAAGCGAAACCGCCGTAGAAGAAATAGGTGTTCACGTAATGCCCGGTTGGTGGAGATGAGGGGAATCGAACCCCTGTCCGAAAGCAACTTGGAAAGACTTTCTCCGGGCGCAGTTTGTTATTTACATTCCCGCATCCTGCCGGGAACAAACACCCTGCAGGAATTGGTAGCTTCATGATGCATGGTATGGGCAAAGCTTACCATACGCACGTGCTCCACTCAGATGACACCCGAGCCCGGCTCGTGGACCTTCCGGGGCGGATGCGCGCCTAATTAGGCAGCGATTGCAACAGTATTGTTGTCAGTTAAATTTAAAAAGTTACCCGTTTTATCGTGGCCAGGTGCCACGGCCCGCTTATCCAGCCTCACTACCCCCGTCGAAACCAGTACATCCCCATATTGGGTGGGAGGAGGTTACCGGGGTGCTGAGTACCCCGGATATCACATGCAAATCAGAACCGGCCGTAGGGGTCGGGGAGCTTATTGGGCTCCGGATAGATTTCACCGTGGGTGTCCACAGTGATGGATGCAATTTTCTGCTCTGCGATAGGACGGTCCTGCATACCTGTCTTAGTGGTGGCAATGGCATCCACCACATCCAGACCGGAGGTTACCTTACCAAATGCAGCATACTGTCCGTCCAGGTGCTTGGAATCTTCGTGCATAATAAAGAACTGGGAACCGGCAGAGTTGGGGCTGGAGGAACGGGCCATGGACAGGACACCGCGCTTGTGACGCAGTTCGTTTTTAAACCCGTTAAAGAAGAATTCGCCTTTGATGCAGTAGCCGGGGCCACCCATTCCAGTGCCGTCAGGACAGCCGCCCTGAATCATAAAGCCCGGGATGACGCGGTGGAAAATCAGACCGTCATAGTAGTTGTGGTCTGCCAAATCGATAAAATTGTAGTCGCTCTGGGGTGCGCTTTCGGGGTACAATTTGCCTTCAATAACACCGCCGTTTTCCATGGTGATTTTAAAAGTAGGGTTCATTTTAATATCTCTCCTTCATTGCACGGTCGATTTGACGCTTTGCGTCCCGTTCGGCCGCGGATTGTCGTTTATCGTAGAGCTTTTTGCCCTTGCATAGGCCGACTTTTACCTTCACTCTGCTGCCTTTAAAGTAAACAGACAAAGGAATCAGCGCATAACCGTCCTGCTTAACCTTGCCAAACAGACGCATGATTTCCCGCTTGTGCATGAGAAGCCTGCGGGGACGCTTGGCATCGGGATTGAATCGGTTGCCATGTTCATAGGGGGAGATGTGCATCTGGTTAATCAGCAGTTCGCCATCTTTAATACCGCACCAGGAATCCTTCAAGTTTAATGTGCCTTGACGGATGGACTTAACTTCGGTACCGCATAATTCGATTCCGGCTTCCATTTCCTCTTCCACAAAATACTCATGGTAAGCCTCACGGTTGCGGGCCATCACTTTTACGCTTTCCTTTTCCAGAATGTACACCTCCTTTTGCCTTGATTCACTAGGTATTATACCATGAATGTCAAGTCAATCAAACAGGAATTTTTGGAGTTCATTTGTAGAGGAAAAGGTGAAATTGCAGATTTGGCGCATTTCTTCTGCCAGTTCCGGAAAATCTGTTTTTCCCCAGGCGGCAAAAGCAATGGGAACGCCTACAGGCTGCGCCATTTGCCATGCCAGTTTCATATCGTCGACCACCAACAAATCCTCAGGCTTTAGCCGGTAACGCTCCATAATATGCTCCAGAGGGTAGGGGTTTGGCTTACGTTGGTGTTCCGGTAAGTCCCAGCCGTAAATTGCATCCGGCTGAATACCGAAGTGTACGTCATAATCCCGGGTAATGTTCTGGATACTGGAATGGGAGACCACGCAGATAAGACCGCCCTCCTGCTTTTGACGGCGGATAACCTCACCAATACCGGGGTAGGGGTCGGGGATGTGGGTTTTTACGTATTCCATCCATCCTATGTACTCATCATGCAGCTCCTGCTCGGTAAACTGGAATCGCTGGCGGCACATATCCGCAAAGCCAAGACTATGGCAGTCATGGACATACTCTTTTAGTGTTATACTCTTTCCGGGACGGTATTGACTGAGGATATAGCAGAAAAAAGGATAACCGATGGTTTTTTCGCTCTGCACCACAGTATCATCGTGATCCAGAACCAGACATGGATACTTCAGCATAGCATCCCTCCTGCAGTAAACGGTACTATAGGTATTATACCAAATAAAGGATTTGGTAGCAATCAAAATTTTACTTGATAATTTCGAACAAACGTACTATAATAAAGAAAAAGGAGGTGTAACCATGGAGCAGAATATCTGTCCTGTGGATGTGATATCCCTGTGCAGTGCTGATGGCAGTATCCGTCCGTTGCGTTTTCGCATGGAGGATGAAGAACATCAACTGCTCCGGGTGGACATCGATGAAATCATCAGCTGCAGGGAAATCCACTATGTGGGTATAGAAGCGAAAGTATTTTTATGCAGAGCAACAGTTCAGAAGAAAAAATGGCTGTTTGAACTGAAGTATACGATCCGCAGCCATAGTTGGTGTTTACTGAGAAAGGTGTATTGATATGAGCGAGCGTGTGATTTTTCACGTGGATGCCAACAGTGCCTTTTTATCCTGGTCAGCAGCTTACCGGGTTAAGGTCCTGGGAGAAACCCAGGATTTGCGGGAAATTCCATCGGTTGTGGCTGGAGATAAGGCATCCCGGCACAGCATTGTCCTGGCTAAAAGTACCCCGGCCAAAAAGTATGGAATACAAACGGGGGAACCGTTGTTTCAGGCACAGGAAAAATGTCCGCATCTGGTTGTTGTGCCGCCGGATTACCAGCTGTATGTGGACGCATCCCGGCATTTTGTAGAAATGCTTCGGCAGTTTAGTCCCTGTGTGGAGCAGTATTCCATTGACGAGGCGTGGGTGGACATGACAGGCACCCGGCGGCTTTATGGAGATCCGAGACTGGCGGCAGAGATTATGCGGGAGCGTATTTTACGGGAACTGGGCTTCACAGTCAACGTGGGAATTTCCAGCAACAAGCTGCTGGCGAAAATGGCAGGTGATTTTGAAAAACCCAATAAAGTGCATACACTGTTTCCGGAAGAAATAGCCTCGAAAATGTGGCCTTTGCCTGTACGGGATTTGTTTTTGGTTGGCGCAGCCACAGAACGGAAATTGAAAAATATGGGTATTTATACAATCGGCGATTTGGCGGAAACAGATGTAACGCTGCTGCGCCGCCGTCTGGGCAAGCCGGGTGAAACCATCTGGCATTTTGCCAACGGGCGTAATGCAGATATGGTAGCGCCGGAACCGGCAGCAAACAAAGGGTACAGTAATTCCATCACAACATCTGCAGATGTGACGAGTCGGGAAGGGGGATATCAGGTGCTTCTTGGGCTCTGCGAGACAGTTGCCATGCGTATGCGTAAAGATGGAAAATGCGGCAGCTGTATTACAGTACATCTGCGGGATTCGGGTTTTTGTGATTACTCTCATCAGAGAGTAATTCATGGGGCCACCAATATCACGTCAAAGCTATTTGAATCCGCACGACAGGTATTGGATGAAGCGTGGGATGGACAGACACCCCTGCGGCAACTGGGGGTCCAGGTGACCCGTTTATCCAACGAACCCTATCAGCAATATGACTTTTTTTCCGGCGTCTCACCGATACAGTATGAACGGAAGCTGCGTCTGGATGAGGCAGTAGATGCCTTGCGGGATAAATTCGGTGAGGATATTATTCGCAGAGCAAAATTTACAAAACATCCGGAAGGACATATGACAGGCGGTCTGAGTAAGGCCCGCCGTACCGGAGTGACCAAACCGGTACCTGCAGAATTTTAAAGTAGAAAAAGATGCGCTGGTAAGGTATAATACACATACTTCGTATTGCAGGAGGAAAGATATGTCTATTGTAACATTTTATTGCGGTGACCCGAACGCGCCCAAGACTACACAGAAAACACGTCTGGGTGCCAATGCGTTGATTATTTATGAAGACAAGCTGCTTTTGGAAAAGCGCAGTGACTGTGATTTATGGGGTCTGGTCGGCGGTGGGGTAAAAAACCACGAGACTACAACGCAGGCAATTACCCGGGAAATATATGAGGAACTGGGGCTGCGAATAGCAGAGGAGAAACTGGAAAAGCTGGGGATTTACGATACGCCAAAGCGGATTGCGGCTTATCGGGACGGCAGCATCTGGAAGATGGTGATTGCGGTGTTCAGGTTGAAGCTGGAACAGAAACCAGTGCTGAAAATCAGCCGGGAATCCCGTCAGTTGCGCTTTTTCAGCAGGGAAGAATTAAAGGATATTACCATTGTAGTCACCCACAGGGATATTGTTGAGGATTGGTTCTTAAACCTTAAAAACCCGGGATGATGGGCAAATGTGAATAAAATGTATAATTTAAAAAAATACTTGTATATTCATAAAATATGTGATAATATTCATTTTGACGGTGCAGTATTCTAGTCGAAATGACCGGCTTCCAGGTAGGGCCTAAAAATCCTATAAAGGGCATATCGATGAAGTCCCTGGTGCTTGCTTTTTACGCCCAGTTTAGGGTGGGTGCTGGGGGTTAAGGATTTCGGGCGCACTCCAATGGCATGGAGTATACGACCCGGTTTCCGTGGAGACCTGGTGTTGTGCGACGAAGTTTGAGAACTCCCATGTGGGAAGCCTCTTCGCGTACGAGCCGGGTATGAACCTGCAAGGCGGTGCACAGAATCGTGTGCTGCGTGCAGTGTAGCCTGCCTTGCGTGAGCATGCGGGGAAAGGAGAGCCTTCAGCTGATGATAGTGGCCATATCACGGCTGTTATTGCTCCTGGAAACCATGCTTGCAAAAGAGGATAAGAGCCGGACTCATTTTGTTGTGGAAAACACCTAGGCTGTCTTGACAGGGCAGACAGGGGATTACAGTACGGACTAAGTGGCAATCGGGTATTCAAAGTTGGTAACATTTGAGCGGATGGATGAAACGGAAACGGCCTGTGCGGCAACGGCAGGTTCTGTCTGGGGAAAACCAACCCGACCTAAGCCGTAAGATTTATCCTGTCTGCCACCGTCATTTATTTTACAACTGTAAAGGGGAAAAACAGTGTCTAAGTCTGACCCGGCTGCGGCTAAAAAGGAACGTAACAGGACAATCCGGTGGGTAATTGCCATCTTTTTCGTTACAATTTTGGTTTCCGGAACGATCTCCTTTGTCTCCGATGAAATTATGTCCAACAGTTCCATAGGCGTGGCGTTCCTAATTTTGCTTGCAATTGTTTTAATTGGTATTATTTTTGATGTGGTGGGCGTTGCGGTAACCTCTGCGGAGGAAAAACCCTTCCACTCTATGGCTGCCCGCAAGGTATCCGGCGCACAGGAGGCAATTCGTCTGCTGCGAAATGCTGAGCGTGTCAGTTCCATTTGCAATGATGTCATTGGTGATATCTGCGGTGTTGTATCCGGTTCTGCTTCAGCCACAATTGCAGCCCAGGTTCTGCAGAACTTTACCTTTGCATGGCCGCAGATCGTCACATTGTTGATGTCAGCGTTGGTTGCCGGTCTTACGGTTGGCGGAAAAGCTGTGGGCAAGACGGTTGCCATCAACTCCTGCACCAAGATTGTTTATGGTGTGGGAAGGCTGATTTGGATGCTGCGCCATTTCCCCCGGGTTCTTAAAAAAGAGAATAGCAGATAGGTTGTGATACCTTTGAATATATTACAGAATATCCATGGGCATCAGGATCTTGCGCGCCTAACCGCGCAGGATAGGGAATGCCTGTGTCTGGAGATTCGGGAGTTTTTGATTTCCCGCATTTCCAAAACAGGGGGCCACGTTTCCTCAAATTTGGGCGTGGTTGAGTTGACAGTTGCCATTGAAACTGTTTTTGATACTACCTGTGACCGCCTGGTGTTTGATGTTGGTCATCAGTCTTATGTACATAAGCTACTGACTGACCGCCAGGCGGATTTTGATTCTCTGCGTCAGTTTGGGGGTATGGCAGGGTTTCCGAAACCCTCCGAAAGTGATACAGATGCGTTTGTGGCAGGTCATGCATCCAGCTCAGTATCCATTGCGTTGGGTATGGCGCGTGCCAGAACACTGTCCGGGAAGAATTATCACGTGGTAGCGCTGATGGGTGACGGTGCAGCGACCGGCGGCGTGGCTTATGAGGGACTGAATGACGCTGCAGTAAGCAATGAGCCGATGGTGATTATCCTCAATGACAATGCTATGTCTATCGACCACAATGTGGGTGGCATGGCTTTTCACCTGCGGCAGCTGCGCACGAAAGAGCGTTATCTGGGAATGAAGCAGCGTTATCGAAACGCGCTTATGCGCGTTCCCGGCGGCCGGTATATTTACCGCGTTACCAGTAGCTTAAAGGAAAAACTGCGGCGTATGCTGATTCCTACAACGGTGTTTGAGAATATGGGCTTTACGTATCTGGGGCCGGTGGACGGTCATGATACAGAGCATTTGATTGCACTTCTGAGAATCGCCAAGGATATGAAGCGTCCGGTGGTTCTCCATGTTTTGACACAAAAAGGCAAAGGCTATACGCCCGCCGAGGAACACCCGAAGTTGTTCCACGGAATCGGCAAATTTGACCCGCTAACCGGTGAACCTTTTAAAAAGGAAGTTCCCACATTCTCCGGCACGTTCGGCGATACAATGCTGGAACTTGCCCAGAAAAATGACCGCGTTTGTGCAATTACTGCTGCGATGCCTGGCGGAACGGGGCTTTTAGAATTTAAAAAACGGTATCCCAGACGCCTGTTTGATGTGGGTATTGCCGAAGAACATGCAGTCTCTATGGCCGGAGGTCTGGCCAAGCAGGGTATGGTACCGGTTGTTGCACTATACTCCACATTCCTGCAGCGAGCTTACGATATGATTTTGCAGGATGTATGTATGCTGAGGCTCCATGTAATCTTTGCTGTGGACAGAGCGGGCCTTGTAGGTGAGGACGGAGAGACCCACCATGGTGTGTTCGATGTGGGCTTTTTGCGTCAGGCGCCCGGTATGACGGTTCTCTGCCCGGCTAGCCTGGGCGAACTGCGGGAAATGCTGCGATGGGCGACCCAAGAGCAGAATGGCCCGGTAGCCATACGCTACCCCCGTGGCGGAGGCGCCAATGCAGCCCCGGCAGAGTGGAAGATGAGAATGGATCAGGTGGTAACCTGCCATCGGCAGGGTCACGCGGCAACCTTGATTACCTACGGAACGATGATAGAGAAGGTTACGCAGGCAGCATCGCTCTTGGCTCAGCGGGGGATTGAAGTCACGGTTTTGCGACTGATGTGTGTGGCACCGCTGCCCACCTGTCAGGTGCTTGCACAGATGTCGGATAATAAACACATTATCGTGATTGAGGAGGCCTGCAGCGGCTCGGGTATCCGGGAAGCACTGGCTTGGGAGCTGCAGCATTTGCAGCGTGATATCCGTGTAGACGGTATCGATTTGGGACATCGGTATGTGACGCATGGTGCGGTTGATGCGCTGCGCCAACAGTATGGCCTGAGTCCGGAAGCAATCGCAGATTTTGTTCAGGAGGCGTGCCATGAAAATTAAAAAGCGGTTAGATGTTCTCCTGGTAGAACAGGGTCGTGCGGATACCCGTACCAAGGCGCAGGCCATCATCATGAGCGGTCTTGTGTACGTGGAGGGACAAAAGGCTGACAAGCCCGGAGTTTCTTATGAAGAAACGGTTGCTATTGAAGTACGCAGCGGAAGCTGCCCCTATGTGAGCCGCGGCGGTTTGAAGCTGGAGAAGGCATTACGGGATTTTGGCGTAAACCCCACAGGCTACGTATGCAGCGACTCCGGTGCCTCTACAGGCGGTTTTACGGACTGCCTGCTGCAGCAGGGTGCTAAAAAGGTATTTGCCATTGATGTTGGCTATGGCCAGCTGGATTGGAAAATACGCTCTGACCCCCGCGTGGTGGTAATGGAGCGTACAAATGTGCGCTACGTAACGCCGGAGGATTTGGGGGAACCCCTGGATTTATCGGTTGTGGACGTGAGCTTTATTTCTTTGCGGATTGTATTACCGGTTATTAAGACATTTTTGAAGGCAACCGGTCAGGTTTTGTGCCTGATTAAGCCGCAATTTGAGGCGGGTAAAGAAAAGGTGGGCAAAAAAGGTGTTGTCCGGGATCCGGAGATTCACAAAGAGGTGCTGGATAACTTTGTCGCCTTGGCCCAGGAAATTGGATTTACCATTTTGGGTTTGACATTTTCTCCGGTAAAGGGGCCTGAAGGAAATATTGAGTTTTTGGCCCATTTGACCTGTGAGGATGTTCCAGGGCTACAGCCCGACACCGCAAACGTTGTGCAGCAGGCACATGAAACACTGAAGGGGTGATACGTGTGAAAAAAGTTATATTGACCCCCAATCCCTATCGGGACAAGAACTTCCAGACGGTACGCAGCGCGATAGAGATTCTAAAAAGTGCAGGCCTGGATATCCGCGTATGTCTGCCCTTTGAAGTGGATAAGACCTATGATTTGCCCAAGGATTTGCATTTTTCCAGACTGGATAGAGAACTGCCTGGTGCCTCTATGCTGATTTGCTTTGGTGGAGACGGTACGATTCTCCACATGGCCAAGGCTGCTACACGCCATGGGATTCCTATTTTGGGTGTGAACATTGGAACTATGGGATTTATGGCGGAGCTTGAGAGTGGTGAACTGCAGGAACTGACGCGGATTGCAACCGGAGATTATACTCTGGATAACCGGATGATGCTTGACGTGACCATTCATCGGGACCGTGATATTATTTTCCACGATATATGCCTGAATGATGTGGTAATTACCAAAGGCGCGGTTGCCCGCATCGTGCATTTGTCAGTAAAGTGTGATGGTGTTCAAGCCATGGAGTGTGGCGGTGATGGCGTAATTATAGCAACACCTACCGGCTCAACAGCCTACAGCTTGTCCGCTGGTGGCCCTATTGTAGAACCGGATGCCCACAGTATTTTGGTAACGCCAATTTGCTCCCATGATGTAGCAAGCCGCGGCATCGTGGCATCGGAAGAACGGGTTGTGACAGTTGCACTTACCCGCAATGCCCGCCGTAATGCCTATCTGTCGGTAGACGGCGGTAAGGCGCTGCGGATGTGTATGGGGGATATGGCAACTGTCCGCAAATCCAATTTTGTAACGAAATTGGTTCGGCTAAAAGACCGCAGCTTTTATGATGTGGTGAACATGAAATTCAAGATAGGTTGAGGTGAGGATACGTGAAAAGCCAAAGACAGGCAAAGATTATGGAGATTATCTCTACCCGGAACGTAGAAACCCAGGAGCAGCTGTTGCAGCTGCTGCAGGATGAAGGCTTCCGGGGTACACAAGCGACCATATCCCGTGATATTAAGGAACTTCGGATCGTCAAGGAATTGACGAGTCTTGGCACATACCGCTATACCACCTCTACCAATGAGATAGGCGGCTCCTTTACATCTCGGTTGAATACCATTTTTCGGGAGTGCGTCACAAGCTTTGACTATGCACAGAATATTATTGTGATTCGTACAATGCCGGGGCTCGGTTCTGCGGCTGGTGCTGCCATTGATGCGATGAATATGAGTGCAGTGGTCGGCTCTCTGGCAGGAGATGATACAGTTATGGTCGTGATGCGGGACAACAACGCCGCGGCAGCCTTTTGTGGTGAAATAAAGCATTTGTTGAACTGATTTGGGAGGTATGGGCATGCTGAGTCTGCTGCATATTGAGAATATTGCAGTCATTGAATGTGCGGATATTTCCTTTGATGCAGGATTTAACGTGCTGACCGGTGAGACTGGCGCGGGTAAATCCATCGTCATTGATGCCATCTCAGCCATTTTAGGAGAACGTGCATACCGGGATATGATTCGTACAGGCGCGGATAAGGCTTCTGTTAGAGCAGTGTTTACCGATGTAGCAGAGCTCCCTTGGTTCCAGGATAACGGCGTGCCGTATGACCCTGAGACCATCATTCAGCGGGAGATACACCTGGATGGGAAGAATGTCTGTCGTGTCAACGGAACGCTGGTGACAGTATCCATTTTGCGCAAACTGGGACTTCAGCTAATCAATATTCACGGACAGCACGACGCAGCAGCCCTGTTTGATGAGAATAACCATTTGCAGTACCTGGATGCTTTTGCGGACAATGCGCCGCTGCGGGAGTCATATGCCGAACAATATGCCGCTGTTGCCCAGTTACAGCGGGAGATTGACAGGATGTCTATGGACGAAAGCGAGAAGCTTCGCCGTATGGAGACGCTACGATATCAAATTGAAGAAATTGAAAAAGCCAATCTGACAGGCGGTGAGGATGAAGCTTTGGAACAGCGCCGTAAGGTGCTCCAAAATGCGGAAAAGCTAAGCGACGGAATCAATTCAGCTGTGGAATGCCTTTACGGCGGAGAGGATACCGATGGTGCCGCATCCCTGCTGGCGGAGGCGGAGCGGGAGCTTGCGCGCCTGTCTAGGTTCACAGATGCCTACGCTTCGCTCCATGAAAAGGTTTCAGATCTAATGTACCAGGTACAGGATGCTGCCGAGGAAGTGCGGGATGCCCGGGATGATCTAAGCTACTCTGCTGACGAATTGGAGCAGATCGAAAGTCGTCTGGACGTGATCCACCGGCTGCGCAGAAAATACGGTGCTACATGCGAGGATATTTTGGAGTATCTTGCACAGGCAAAGGCGGAGTTGGATGAAATTGAATTTGCCGATGACCATATTGAACGGCTGAAAATCAAATATCAGAAAGCGGAGAAATCGGCTTGGGAGGAAGCGTTGGCGCTACGGCAGAGCCGAAAGCATGCGGCTGCGGCGCTTTCAGAGAGAATACGCGAAGAACTCTCACAGTTGGATATGCCCAAGGTGCAGTTTTCCTGCGAATTTACGGAGCAAGCCCTTTCTGCCGGTGGCGCAGATGCAGTGGCCTTTTATATGTCAGCAAACGCCGGTGAGGCTTTGAAGGCATTGAATAAAGTGGCCTCCGGCGGCGAATTGGCGCGCATTATGCTGGCGATGAAGAATGTGATGGCTCAGCATGATGCGGTTTCAACCCTGATTTTCGATGAAGTGGATACCGGTGTCTCCGGCAGAGCAGCCCAGAAGGTGGCTGAAAAGCTGCGTAGTGTGGCAAGGGGCAAGCAGGTGCTGTGTGTTACGCATCTACCCCAGCTGGCGGCATTGGCTAGTACCCATTTTCTGATTGCCAAGGAAGAGCACGACGGCCGTACATATACGACTGTTACCCCCCTGAACAGGGAGGGGAGAAAGCGGGAGCTGGCCAGAATCATAGGCGGTACATATATTACAGATACAACACTGAAGAGTGCTGAGGAGATGCTGAAAGGATAACACTTGACAAAACGAGAACTTTCTGCTAGGATATCCTCAATTATAGAACGCTGAGATGGGATGAAGTAAGCGTAAATTCTCCTTTCAGAGAGCTGCCGGTTGGTGCAAGGCAGTAAGGGAACACGCCCAAATACCTCCCGGAGCGGCTTTTCTGAAACCAGTAGGAAAAGACGGGTACGCCCGATACAGCGGACGGCGTTGTTTGACGCCATGAGGGGGCAGGTGTGAGCCTGTTCTAAACCAGAGGTGGTACCGTGCGTAATTGCGCCCTCTGTCCGGAAGGACAGAGGGTTTGTTTTTTAATACTTTTTTGGAGGAAATTCAAATGAAATTATATGATGAACTGGTTGCGCGTGGCCTGATAGCCCAGGTTACCAATGAGGCAGAAATCCGTGAGATGATCGACAACGGCAAGGCTACATTCTACATTGGCTTTGACCCTACGGCCGATTCTCTCCACGTAGGCCACTTTATGGCTCTGTGCTTGATGAAACGGCTGCAGATGGCTGGCAATAAGCCCATTGCACTGATTGGCGGCGGAACGGCAATGATCGGTGACCCGTCGGGCAGAACCGATATGCGTTCTATGATGACAGAGGAAACCATTGCCCATAACTGTGAGTGCTTTAAAAAGCAGATGTCCCGCTTCATTGAGTTTGGCGAGGGCAAGGCACAGATGGTTAACAACGGCGATTGGTTGCTGAAGCTAAACTATGTTGACTTTATCCGTGAGATTGGCGGCTGCTTCTCTGTGAACAATATGCTGCGTGCAGAATGTTTTAAGCAGAGAATGGAAAAGGGTCTGTCCTTCCTGGAGTTTAACTACATGCCCATGCAGTCCTACGACTTTTACTATCTGTACAAGAACTATGGGTGCAATATGCAGTTTGGCGGCAATGACCAGTGGAGCAATATGCTCGGTGGTACTGAACTGATCCGCCGGAAGCTGGGCAAGGATGCCCATGCCATGACTATCACGCTGCTGCTTAACTCCGAAGGCAAGAAGATGGGCAAGACTGCCAAGGGTGCTGTTTGGCTGGATCCCAACAAGACCACACCGTTTGATTTCTACCAGTACTGGCGCAATGTAGAGGATGCAGATGTACTCAAGTGCATCCGCATGCTGACCTTCCTGCCTCTTGAGCAGATCGATGAAATGGAGTCCTGGAAAGATGCCCAGCTGAATACAGCCAAGGAGATTCTTGCCTACGAGCTGACAAAGCTGGTACACGGCGAAGAGGAAGCAGACAGGGCAAAAGCAGCGGCAAAGGCGTTGTTTGTAGGTGGCGGCGATGACGCGAATATGCCTACAACAGAAATCACCGCAGATAAGCTGACCGATGGAAACATCGGCATTTTGAGCCTAATGGTAGCATGCAAGCTGGCGGCCTCTAACGGTGAAGCCAGACGTTTGGTACAGCAAGGCGGTGTGTTTGTAAATGACGAGAAGGTTTCTGACCCTACTTTCATAGTAAACGAGGAAATGCTGCGCGCAGGCGTTAAGCTGCGTAAGGGTAAAAAAGTATTCCACAAGGCTGTTCTGGCATAAAACCGCGCCTTTTGCGGATGTCAAGAATGTACAAGTTATCGAGAACCCCCATGCGCAGTTAGGCTGTGCATGGGGGTTAAAGTATAGATATGAAAGGTAAAGGAAAAAGTCCAGCAGATGCTGGACTTTTTCCATAGCTTGCGGAAAGCAATCCTTTCCGGTTTTAAACAATTAGTTGCCGTACTTGGCAGTGCTGACCTTAACGCCAGGGCCCATGGTGGAAACAACCACGCAGGATCTGATATACTGACCCTTAGCTGCTGCGGGCTTTGCCTTAACGACAGCCCTCATCAGGGTATCCATGTTCTCGGTCAGCTTCTCTGCGCCAAAGGAAACCTTGCCGATGGGGCAGTGGATGATGTTGGTCTTGTCCAGACGGTACTCAACCTTACCAGCCTTGATTTCCTGAACAGCTGCACCTACGTTGGGAGTAACAGTGCCGGCCTTGGGAGAGGGCATCAAACCCTTGGGGCCCAGAACCTTACCCAGACGGCCAACCAGACCCATCATGTCGGGAGAAGCAACAACTACGTCAAACTCAAACCAGTTTTCCTTGGTGATCTTCTCAACCAGCTCCATGCCGCCAACATAGTCAGCGCCGGCAGCCTTAGCATCTTCAACCTTGGCATCCTTGGTGAAAACCAGAACGCGGCGGGTCTTACCGGTACCGTTGGGCAGAACAACTGCACCACGGACCTGCTGGTCTGCGTGACGGGAGTCAACACCCAGCTTGATATGCAGCTCGACGGTCTCGTCGAACTTAGCGGAAGCACCCTTCACAACCAGATCCAGGGCTTCGTTGGGATCATACTGAACAGAGCGGTCAATCAGCTTGGCGCTCTCCTGATACTTTTTGCCTCTAAACATTTTTTATCCTCCTAATAGTGGTAATGCGGAAAAATCCTCCCACATGTCCGGATCAAAATTTTCCGGAAAACAAATAATCAATCGACGACGGTAACGCCCATGGAGCGGCAGGTACCGGCAACCTGAGTCTCAGCAGCCTCCAGAGTGGGGCAGTTCAGGTCGGGCATCTTGATCTTGGCGATCTCGGAGATCTGAGCCTTGGTGATGGTACCAACCTTAGTCTTGTTGGGGACACCGGAACCCTTGTCCAGACCGATTGCCTTCATGATCAGCAGGGGGGTAGGAGGGGTCTTGGTAATAAAGGTAAAGCTACGGTCTGCGTAAACAGTGATAACAACGGGAATCTTGTAGCCTTCCTGATCCTTGGTACGTGCGTTGAATTCCTTGATAAATGCAGCAATGTTAACGCCGTGCTGACCCAGAGCGGGGCCGACAGGGGGAGAAGCGGTAGCCTTAGCGGCGTTGATCTGAAGCTTAATAATGCCAGTGACTTTCTGTGCCATAATAAGCACCTCCTGAATAAAATGTGGTAATATGCGCTTTGCGCATTTCTTGCGGCGTTTGAAACCCCTCCCACGTTCCGACCGAAATTACGGTCCGATGCGTTTACTGGGAAATTGCCTCCACCTGATCGAGTTCGAACTCGACGGGAGTTTCGCGGCCAAACATGGAAACAATCACGCTGAAGTCGGAGGCCAAGCGGTCTTAGGAAGACAAATCCTTGA
>JAZTZS010000002.1:0-4119 GCA_045637585.1 Faecousia sp.
GCCGCCCTTTCGAGTCCTCAGTGTATAAAAAATATGGGACAGGCAAAAGCCTATCCCATATTTTTGGTACGCCGGAAGGGACTCGAACCCCCGACCTACTGGTTCGTAGCCAGTCACTCTATCCAACTGAGCTACCGGCGCATGCACATGTCACGCAACGTGCTTGCATACTATAACATACCATTCCAGAAAATGCAAGTGTTTTTTTCTTTTTTATAAAATTTTTCTTCATATATCAAATCTGCATTTTCGGATTCCCTCTTGTTTTTTCCGTATGAAGCGGTTATAATAGGGCCAGTAATAAATAGGAGGTCATATTATGGCTGTAAAAATCGAGAAAACTACAATTATTGGTGATATTCTGGATATCGCTCCTCAGGCTGCGCCTTTGTTCTTTGCTATCGGCATGCACTGTCTGGGCTGCCCCTCTTCCCGTGGTGAGACCGTTGAGGAAGCCTGCATGGTTCATGACATCGATTGCGACTCTTTTTTGGCACAGCTGAACCACTTCCTGGAAGCTTATGAAGCTGACCAGGCTGAAAAGGCACAGTAACATCCTGTCTGCCATCCCGCTGCCGGGATGGCAGATCTTTTGAGGTAACGCTATGAATCTGCCTATTTCCAACCGACTTTTGACATGCTGTGGCTTCATAAATCCCGGCGACCGGGTTGCGGATATTGGCTGCGACCACGGTTATTTGGGGATTCAGCTTCTGAGAACCGGTGTCGCTCAATTTGTCATTGCCGCAGATGTAAATAAAATGCCGCTGGAAGCGGCTATGAAGAATGCAGAAAAGTACGGCGTGCGAGATAAAATGTCCTTCTATCTGTCTGACGGTGTGCGGGATATCCCACGGGATTTTGATGTTCTGGTCTGTGCTGGTATGGGCGCAGATACCATCGTATCTATCTTGTCTGCCGCCCCGTGGCTGCAATCTGATACTTACCGGCTGGTCTTACAGTGCCAGTCCAAAACTCCCTTTTTGCGGCGGTATTTATCTGAGACCGGCTGGCGTATTTGCAAAGAACGTGTCCTTCGGGATGGACGTTTCCTGTATACCGTTATGGAAGCAGTCCATGCGCCCGGTCACCTTCTCTCACCCGGACAATGGTACTTCCCACCTGCCCTACTGGAAAATCCAGACAAGGAGCTTCCGGAGTATTACCGCCGGGTCATTGACGGCCTGCGGCTTGCAGCGCAGCATCAGTCAGATCCCATTTTTTCTGCCGCACTACACGAATTAGACAACGACAACGCCCTTAAGTGGCTTAAGGAGGAACTCCATGACAACGGTTGCTGACATTCTCTCTTTTCTAGAATCTATCGCCCCCCCCAGCTTAAAAGCGGATTGGGATAATGTGGGCTTGCTTTGTGGCCAAAGTAACAAGGAAGTGCATACGATTCTCGTAGCCCTTGACCCCTTTGAGAGTGTCTGCAGGGAAGCAGCACAGCTTGGCGCAGATCTGATTGTTACCCACCATCCCCTTATCTTTCAGCCCCTGCACGCTATTACAGACAGTACGTATTTGGGTAGAGATATTCTATTTTTGATTTCCCATGACATAGCTGCCGTCAATGCACACACCAATCTGGACTGCGCACCCGGCGGTGTCAATGACACTTTAGCTGCCATTCTGGGTCTTAAAGACATTCAAGTCATCGCACCCAACAGTACAGATGCGCAGGATACCCCCATGGGTCTGCTGCGCAAAGGCACCGTACAGACGCAGCCTCTAAAGGATTTTCTCCTTCATATAAAGGAAGTCCTTGGCTGTGAGGGTCTGCGGTATGTTGACGGTGGGAAACCGGTTCACAGGGTTGCTGTAGGCGGTGGTGCCTGCGCCAGCGGACTGTTGGACGTAATGGATGCTGGCTGTGACACCTTTGTCACAGCAGACGTAAAGTATAACCAATTCTGGGATGCCAAGAATATGGGCCTCAATCTTATCGATGCCGGTCATTTTCAAACCGAAAACCCCATCTGTAACGTACTGGTTAATAAATTACAGGCAGCATTCCCAGAGTGTAATGTTTTGCTGTCCAAAAGCCACCGGGACTGCATGCGTTTTTTCTGACGGTTATACGTCAGACCTGCTGCGTTTTTTGTTCTTTGCGATTGACTTTTATTGGATCAGCCAGTATAATAGTTCTGGAAAATGCGGTTTTCCGCGGTAATATCACCAAGGGCGGCCTGGCCGTCTTTTAGAAAAGAAAGGATTTTTGCCATGATTTACAGTACTGAAGTACAGCACATGTGTTCCGTGGCCAAGGGTGCCTATCACGGCCCCGCTCCCATTCCCGAGGAGGGCAAGTGGGTTCAGGTCAAGGAAATTAAAGATGTCAGTGGTTTTACCCACGGTATCGGCTGGTGCGCTCCCCAGCAGGGCTGTTGCAAGCTGACCCTGAACGTGAAAGAGGGCATCATTGAAGAGGCTCTGGTTGAGACTCTGGGCTGCTCCGGCATGACTCACTCCGCAGCTATGGCTTCCGAAATTCTGATCGGCAAGACCCTCCTGGAGGCTCTGAACACCGACCTGGTTTGCGATGCCATTAACACCGCTATGCGCGAGCTGTTCCTGCAGATCGTATACGGCCGCAGCCAGTCTGCATTCTCTGAGGACGGTCTGGCAATTGGCGCTTCCCTGGAAGACCTGGGCAAGGGTCTGCGCAGCCAGGTTGGCACCATGTTCGCCACCGCTGCTAAGGGTCCCCGCTACCTGGAGATGGCTGAGGGTTACGTTACCCGCATCGCTCTGGACGAGGACAATCTGATCACCGGCTACGAGTTCATCAATCTGGGCAGAATGATGGACTTCATCAAGAAGGGCGACGATGCAAACGAGGCTCTGAAGAAGGCTAAGGGTTCTTACGGCCGCTTTGCTGACGCTGCCAAGTACATTGACCCCCGCCACGAATAAGAGGAGGAACACACAATGGCTTTGTTTGAAGGTTACGAAAGAAAAATCGACAAGATCAATGGTGTCCTCGCTCAGTACGGCCTGAACTCCGTTGAGGAGTGCCGTGAGCTGTGCACCGCTAAGGGTTTTGACCCCTATGAGATCACCAAGGGCATTCAGCCCATCGCTTTTGAGGACGTTGCATGGGCTTACTGCGTAGGCGCTGCAATTGCACTGAAAAAGGGCGTAAAGAACGCCGCTGAGGCTGCTGAAGCTATCGGTATCGGCCTGCAGGCATTCTGCATCCCCGGCTCTGTTGCTGAGGACCGCAAGGTCGGTCTTGGTCACGGCAATCTGGGTGCTATGCTGCTGCGCGACGAGACCAAGTGCTTTGCTTTCCTGGCAGGTCACGAATCCTTTGCCGCTGCCGAAGGCGCTATTGGTATTGCCCGTTCTGCCAACAAGGCCCGTAAGGAGCCCCTGCGGGTTATCCTGAACGGTCTGGGCAAGGACGCTGCACAGATTATCTCCCGCATCAACGGCTTTACCTATGTAAAGACCCAGTTTGACTACTACACCGGCGAACTGAAGATTGTTGAGCGCATTCCCTACTCCAAGGGTGAGCGCGCTGCCGTTAACTGCTATGGCTGTGATGATGTTCGTGAAGGCGTTGCAGTTATGCGTTACGAGGGTGTTGACGTTTCCATCACCGGTAACTCCACCAACCCCACCCGCTTCCAGCACCCCGTTGCAGGTACCTACAAGAAGGAATGCATGGAAACCGGCCGTAAGTACTTCTCCGTTGCCTCTGGCGGCGGCACTGGCCGTACTCTGCACCCCGATAACATGGCTGCAGGTCCCGCTTCCTACGGTATGACTGACACCATGGGCCGTATGCACGGTGATGCTCAGTTTGCAGGTTCTTCTTCCGTTCCTGCCCACGTTGAGATGATGGGCTTCCTGGGCGCTGGTAACAACCCCATGGTCGGCATGACCGTCTCCGTGGCTGTTGCTGTTGAAGAGGCCCTGAAGAATTAATTTACTTCTGTAAACACTATATCCCGGCCCGCAATGAGCCGCGATATTTTCGTCCGCTTTTTTGCCAATCCATTTGACAAGAATTCCCCGTTTTTCGGTTTTCAAGCCAGGGATTTAATGATTGACAACCTGCTACAGCGGATATATAATCACTGCAAGAATGCAGAAAGGTGGTATCCTTAT
>JAZTZS010000003.1:0-10881 GCA_045637585.1 Faecousia sp.
CCTGCTCCTGCATCAGCGGCAGCATAGCATAGCCGCCACCGAAGGTAAACGCACCGATACAGAAGAACACATAGAAAAGCTCTAAAAAGATCATTTCGTCATTCTCCTTTCTGCGATCATAGCCGTCACTAAGCCAAAGACGGCACAACAGATGATCACGATAAAGAGGTTGACCTTCAGGATGGCAGTCAGCAGGAAGCTGGCACCCATCACCACATAAGACACCCAGCCCTTGGGGCTTTTCTTATACATGTTCCACAGGGCCTTTACCAGCAGTGCCAGCACGCCTGCCCGGATACCATTAAAGGCATACTGTACCGCCTTCAGTTCCTGAAACTGCCGCAGCACATAGGAAATTGCCAAGATTATCACAAAAGAGGGCAGCACTACACCCAGCGTTGCACACATCGCGCCCAAGACGCCACAGGTTCTATAGCCTACAAAGGTAGCCGAATTGATGGCTATAGGACCGGGAGTAGACTCAGCGATGGCAATAATCTCCAAAATATCGTCATCGGATATCCAGCCGTTTTTTTCCACAGCCTCGTGTTGGATAAGCGGTATCATCGCATACCCACCGCCAAAGGTAAACGCACCAATTTTAAAAAAAGTGGCAAATACCTTCCACAATCGTTTATATGGGAATTTCATACTGCACTTCCTATCTTTTCAATCTATGCATTAGAATAGTCGAAAACACAGAAAAAATCAATCCCTATTTTGCACTCCCCTTTATCTGCAATCCTGTCCATTTCTGCCTACAGCAGCAAAAAAGAATCACGCAGAGAAGCATTTTCTCTGCGTGCGAGCATGTTTTAGTGGTGACCGCTGCAGCCATGGTCGCCGCAGTGATGGTCATGGTGTTCGTGGTGATGGTGACCGCAGTCATGGTCGTGACCGCAATGGTGGTCATGGTCGCCGTGGTGATGATTACATGTGGCGTGAGCATTAAAGTCCAGACAGCCTGCCAGCAGTGCCGCTACTGCCTCATCCGCATCGCCGCTCACACCGCCATAAATTGTGATGTCCGCTTCCTCCAGCGCAATTCTTGCGCCGCCGCCAATGCCGCCGCAGATAAGGGTATCGACCCCCATATCCTCCAGAAAGCCTGCCAACGCACCGTGTCCGCTGCCGTTGGTATCCACGACCTGGGCAGATGCTACACTTCCGTCAACAATCTCATAGATTTTGAAGCTGGCGGTGTGTCCAAAGTGCTGGAACACATTTCCTGTTTCATAGGTAACTGCAATTTTCATATCCATTCTCCTTTGGTGATAATTTAAACATATCATACCTCTAATCGAGAGATAAGTCAACCAATTCTGTCTTGCGCCGCATTGACACCTGTTTTTTTTCATGCTAGGATATACAAAGAACCATAAAGGAGCGTATTTATGAATCCTTTTTCCCGAACACAATTTCTTCTGGGGGCCGAGGGTATGGCCCGGCTGCAAAACGCAAGGGTGGCCGTATTTGGCCTCGGTGGCGTAGGCGGCTATGCGGTAGAAGCCCTGGTCCGCAGCGGTATCGGTGCGCTGGACCTTATTGACCACGACACCGTCAGTATCACCAACATTAACCGGCAAATTTTGGCAACCCAAGCTTCTGTGGGCAGGGACAAAGCCGAGGTTGCAAAAGAGCGGGCGCTTTCCATCAACCCGCACATTCAGGTACGTGCAATAAAAGCCTTTTACGGGCCGGATACTGCCCAGAATTTTGACTTTTCCCAGTACAGCTATGTGGTAGATGCCATCGACACCGTCACCGGCAAGCTGGCGCTTGTAATGGCTGCAAAGGCCGCCAATGTACCGATTATCTGCTCCATGGGGGCAGGAAACAAACTGGATGCCAGTGCCTTTCAAGTGGCTGATTTGTATGAGACCTCTGTCTGCCCGCTGGCGCGGATTATGCGTAAGGAGTGCCGTAAGCGCGGCATTGACCGGTTAAAGGTGGTCTATTCCACAGAAGAGCCTATTGTCCCCGCGCTCCCCCCGGATGACCCTGCATGGGCAGAACTGCCCCAGGGCAGAAACGCCCTCCCCGGTTCCTGTGCCTTTGTCCCGTCGGTTGCCGGCTTGATTCTGGCAGGCGAGGTTATTAAAGATATCGCAGGAGGCTTCGTTTAATGGGTTATATCATTCTCGGTGCAATTGCAGCGCTTCTGGCAGTTTTACTCTGTTTCGGGCACTGGCCTTTCGCCCAAAGGCACAGCCGTGTATACCGCTTCTCCGCCATGGATTTGACTGCCGAAGAACGCAGCTCCATCCACGGAAACAACGAACGGATTCGTTTGGACGTAATTGCCCGGTCTGTGGCATTCTACATCCGCCTAATGGGCAAATGCTGAATTATGATTATTAAAAACATACAGGGGCGACCAATGGTCGCCCCTGTTACTCTTAATGTTAGAAATTACGCAATATCCTCAACATACAGGACTTCGGCATCAGCGTAAGCAGCAGCCAGGTGGGTCTGGAAGGGAGTCATGAAATCATTCAGACCGTATGCAACCAGAACATACTCAGCGCCAACCACGGCAACAACCAGCTTCTCGGGGAAGCCGCACATCCACTGGGCATTCAGAACTGCATCCTTCATAGCAGCAGCAAAAGCCTTAGCATCGGCACCCTTGGTCATGTGCATAACGCCGCCAGTGAAGCTGTTGGCATTCATAGCGTGCATCATAGTAGCTGCGCCGTCAATATTTGCCAGCTGATCAGCAGGAACCTGCAGAACATAGGTCAGCTCCTCAGCAGCGGCCATATCGTAAGCGCCGGGGGCATCCATGACAGCGTTCTCAGCGTTGCCGCCCATAACAAAGAACTTCTCTTCTTCGCCGTACTTTGCCCAGATATTCTCCAGAATCTCCAAAGCGCTGGCGGGAACTTCAACCTTGGTCTTTGCTGCACAGCCGGCAAACAGGGCAGCAGCCATTGTCAGTACCAGCAGCAGGGAAACAATTTTCTTCATAATTTTACTCCTTTATTGCTTTTTATTATTTGATTGTGTATTAAGGTTATTAAAACGATACCCAGAACTACGCCTGCAGTATCGATACCTACGTCAAAAAGACTGGGATTCCGTCCCGGCACAAAGCTTTGGATTATTTCATCCAGACAGGCCACCAAAAAGCCCGCCAGCAACGGCATTCCAAATTGCGGAAATGTACGGGTCAGCAGCATGGCGAAAAGCCAGCGCAGCAGCAAACCCAACAAGGCAAATTCCGAAAAATGCGCAAGCTTTCGAACCATGGCATGTCCTCTGTCCCCTCCGCCGGCATTCAGTCCCGGAAAAATCCGTGCCAGAATATCTTTCACCCAACTGCTAAAAACACTGGATGTCCCCTCGGGCAGCAGTGAGTTTCCCCATATGAACAACAGATTGACAGTAAGCAACGCAAGGCAAAGGAAAAGCCGTCCGCGCGTTCTTTTCATTGCAAAACCCCAAGGTGCTCCAGCAAGATTTTGAGTCCCAATATGATCAAAATTGCGCCGCCAGCTACCTGCGCTTTCTTTTCAAACCGATTTCCGAATACATTGCCGATTTTGACACCCAAAGCAGAGAGGACAAAGGTAATCACACCAATCAGCGCAACAGCCAACAGGATGTTTACATTGCCGGCCATTTTTAGAGAAATACCCACTGCCAACGCGTCAATACTGGTCGCCACCGCCATAACAAACATGGATTTGGCAGAAAAATCCGCCTCACTCTGCTCTTGACATTCACGGCAGCCGCAGGGCTCAAAAGCCTCTTTCAGCATGTTAATGCCGATAATGACCAGAAGGCCAAAGGCGATCCAGTGGTCGAAGGCCGCAATGGCCTCGGCAAACATGCTGGCCAGAAGATAACCAAGCAGCGGCATCAGTGCCTGAAAGCCGCCAAACCAGCCGCCGCAGATAACACCCTGCCCAACTGTGGCTTTTTTTACCGACAACCCTTTGCACACAGAGACCGCAAAGGCATCCATGCTTAGGCCGACTGCCAGCAGCAGTAGTTCCAGAAAGCTCACCGTAAAACCTCCACATACCCTTGCAATTCCCGGGGAATTATAACAATAATTCACTCCACTGTCAAGGACAATTTTGCAATGTTTACAATTTTGCAAAAGTTTTTTACTTTTCCCGTTAATAAGAGAAAATTCTGCATTTTTAACCCTTTAATATGCTAAAAAATCATATAATGATTGTCTTTGGTACATCCCCATTTGTCTACAGGTCGTGGAACATTTTGTGAATCAGTTTTTCACTTATGGGCAAAAAGAACTGCACCACAGGACCCGTCAGCAGCACGGCAACAACCGTTCCCATACCCAGTGTTCCGCCCAGCAAAAACCCGGTAACAACAAAAAAGATATCGCAGGCCACGCGCACCCAGCGGAACTGCACCTTCCATTTGGTGTTTAACTTGTCCGTCAAGATAATCGCCACCAAATCATTAGGGCCGGTTCCGGAGTTGCTTTTCATAACAATTGACATGCCAAAGGAAAGAATGACGCAGCCGACCAGCATCGCAGCAATGCGAAGAACCATGGGAGAATTCACAGTGATGGCATCGCCAAACAGCCACAGGTAGAAATCAATAATCCAGCCACCGCAGAAGGCACACAGCACGGTTCCCGGCTTCACATAGCCCTTTGTGGTTAACGCCATCACAACCATTAACAAGATGCAAATACTCACATGCCAGGTGCCGATGGTGAGACCCGCTGTGTTGGCAAGGCCCTGAATAAATATAGTAAAGGTATCTGTACCCAGCTCCGCCATTAGGAACAGGGTAACACCAAGATGGGCAATCATCAGGCCCACAAACAGTACAAACAAACCGCAAACCCACTGCTTCAGCGTGCGTTTTGTGGTATCTACCGCAAAGCTTTCCGTTTTATTCTGCATAACTTTCACTTTTCCTTTTCATTTTTGCGCACTGCACAATGTAGTTTTCATTATACTGTATACCATTGTAAATTGCAACCGAAGAAGCACATTCCCCATAAAAAACCGACGCCGCTTACGCGGCGTCGGCAAATTATTGGCAGTAGTATCGATTAGTCGTAAACCAGCAGAGCGATCATATCGTCGTCGATGTTGGAAGCGTCATACCACTGAGCGCCGGTGTCAACATCAGTAACAGTCTCGCCCTTGGCAGCCTTAACAGCCATGGCAACAGCCTGGTAACCAATCTGGTACGGATCCTGAGTAACGGAGCCGTAGAACCAGCCCTTACGGACAGCATCCTTCTGAGCCTTACCAGCGTCGAAGCCAGCAACTACCAGATCAGCGTACTTGCCGCCGTCAGCCAGATCCTGACCATCGGAAACAGCAGCCAGGAAGCCGGTAACAGTGCCTTCGTTGGAGCAGAACACAGCAGCCAGGTTCTCCAGAGCCAGCAGAGAGTTGGCAGCGGTCTGAACAGAGGTAGCCTCGGTGGTAGCGGAAATCTCAACACGGATGATGATAGCCGCGCCGTCTACCTTCTTTTCCCACTTGGTGTGGCCTTCAACAGAAACCTTACCGGGCTGAACCTTCTCAGCCAGCTCGACCATCCTGTCGACAAAACCGGTGGTACGGCCAGTCACGGAAGCAGAAACAGCGTCCTGAGACAGGCAAGCGATTACGATAGGAGCATCGGGGGTAGCAGCAGCCATCTTGGCAGCCAGATCCTTGTTCTCAGCGAACTTCTCAGCAGCGATGGCAGCAGCAGCCTCGTTGTTGGTACAAGCGGTAGCCTTAACAGCACCGGAGGTGTCGCCGGGAACACCGGAGTCGAAGCCGATTACAGGGATGTTCTTGGAAGCGCACTCAGCCAGGATCTCAGAAACAGCCTCTGTGGACAGAGCAGCCAGAGCCAGAGCCTGGGGCTTCTTTGCCATCTCGTTCTTAACCATGTTAACCTGAGCGTCGATCTCAGTCTCGGAAGCGGGGCCGTCGAAGTAGATCTTTACGCCCAGCTCCTTGGCTGCGTCGTCAGCGCCGGTCTTAACAGCCTGCCAGAACTGGTGCTGGAAGCCCTTTGCCATAACGGGGATGTACATTTCGCCCTTGTTAGCGTTGCCACAGGCTACCAGAGACAGAGCCATGACAACGACCAACAGAAGCACGATCAGTTTTTTCATTGTTGTTTCCTCCTAAAAATTTCTTCTTACTTTAATTTAAGCGGCAGTAATTGCTCGCACGCTTACAAGGGAATCAGGACTTCTTAACGCGGTTTGCAGACTTGGTTCTGGCAATATCCAACAGAACAGCGCCGATAACCACGACACCGGTGAGGAACTGCTGCCAGGGGGCCTGCAGGCCACAGGAAGCCAGGCCGTTCTTCAGAACGGACATAATGAACACGCCGATCAGGGTGCCAACCATGGTGCCGCTGCCGCCGGCCATGGAGGTACCGCCGATGATAACACCGGTAATACCATTCATTTCCTGACCGTTGCCGGTACCGGGAGTAATGGTAGTATAAGCTGCGGCATAGAAGATACCGGACATACCTACAAAGAAGCCGGACAGGGTGTAGACAGCAACCTTCCAGTTATCCACATTGATACCGGACAGGCGGGTTGCCTCTTCGTTGGAGCCGATGGCGTAAATGTAACGGCCAAACTTGGTCTTGTGCAGAATCAGAGCAGCGATAACAAAGAAGCCAATCAGCCAGAAAGCACCCACAGGGAAGCCATTGATGCCAAAAATGTCCGCGCGGATAAATACCTTCTTGAACCAGCTGCCAACCTCAGCAGTAGCAGTGGGCCAAGTCTGAGACTGAACGTTGGTGATGATGGAGCCGGTAGCCATAGAAATCATCTGAGTACCCAGTGTTGCGATAAAGGGAGGCAGCTTCAGCTTGGCAATGAGCACACCGTTGACAAAGCCGAAAACAACACCCACGCCCACGCTCAGCAGCAGAGCGCAAATCAGAGGCCACTGGTGTGCCTTAAAAGCATATGCACCCAACAGTGCAGAAGTCATCATAACCGTACCCAGAGACAGGTCGATGCCGCCGGTCATAATGATGAAGGTGACGCCGAAGGCCATAAAGCCGATGTAGTAACTGGATTCCAAAATGTTCTTGACCATGTCCAGGGTCAGGAAATTGTTGCCAAAAATAGAGAATACAATATACAGAATCACCAGTGCTGCCGGTGCCAGCAGCTTCTGCAAATCGAGTTTCTTACTCTCAAGTGTTTTCATAGTTTATTACCCCACTTCCCGCTTGGTAGCGTATTCCATAATTCTTTCCTGTGTTGCTTCTTCAATTCGCAGCTCGCCGGTCACACAGCCCTCGCACATGACGATAACGCGGTCAGACATACGAAGCAGTTCCGGCATATCAGAGGAAACCATGATGATGGACTTGCCTTCTGCAGCCAATTCGTTCATCAGCTTGTAGATTTCACTCTTTGCGCCCACGTCAATGCCCCGGGTGGGTTCATCGAAAATCAAAATGTCGCAGTCACGCAGCAGCCACTTGGAAATAACCACCTTCTGCTGGTTGCCGCCGGAAAGGCTGCCCACTTTTGCCCGTGTGGTCGGTGTCTTGGTCTTGATTTTCTTAATATAATTCTCAGATTCCGCATCCAGGCTGCTGTCGTTTACAAACAAGCCCTTGGAAATCTTATCCAGGCTGGGCAATACTGTGTTGTCGGTAATGGACAGGCCCAGGCACAAGCCAAAGCGCTTCCGGTCCTCAGACAGATAGCCAATACCGTGACGCACTGCATCCTGAGGACGGCTGATCTTAATTTCCTTACCATCTTTGCGAATGATACCGGAGTCCATGGGGTCTGCACCGCAAATGAGTCGCATGGTTTCGGTACGGCCGGCACCCACAAGGCCGGAGAAGCCCAGAATCTCACCTTTTTTCAACTTGAAGGAGACGTTCTTCACATCCAGAGAGTTCAGGTTCTCAACTTCCAGAATAACCGGCGCATCCTCTGCAACAGCAGACTGCGTTTTAGGTTCCTCATAGATCACGCGGCCAACCATCAGGCGGACAACCTCATCAATGGTGGTCTTGGATGTCTCCAGCGTATCCACATACTGTCCGTCGCGCATAACCGTGATGCGGTCGGAAATACGCTTAAGTTCATCCATACGGTGAGAAATGTAAATGATGCCGACGCCTGTTTCCTTCAGCCGGTTGATAAACCGGAACAGGTCATCAATTTCCGTATCTGTCAAAACAGCGGAAGGTTCGTCCAAAATCAGCAGCTTGGTATTGTTGTAGGAAAGTGCCTTTGCAATCTCTACCATCTGCTGCTTGGCGACAGACAATGTCTTGACCACACTCTTGGGATTCAGATCCAGATGGAGGCTGGCCAAAAGATCCCGGGTCATCTGGTTCTGCTTGGCCTGGTCAACGAACAAGCCCTTAATCGGTTCTCTGCCAATAAAAATGTTTTCCGCCACTGTCAGGTGCTGCATCAGGTTCAGCTCCTGGTGGACAATGCAGATGCCTTTGTCTTGGGCATCTTTCGGACCGTTAATTTCGATCTCTTCACCGAAGTACTCAATGGTACCCCCGTCCTTGGGATAAATTCCGGTGAGGATCTTCATTAAGGTCGACTTGCCGGCACCGTTTTCACCGATCAGTGCCACGACTTCGCCAGGCCGCACTTCCAGCTGTGCATTATCCAGTGCGTGAACACCGGGGAAATACTTCTGGATACCGTGCATCTTTAGAATTGTCTCCGCCATTAATTTAATCACCTTCCTACTGAATTAAAACGACGTAATGTCTAAAAAGCGAATCGTTTCGCTTATATTTCCGCATATTTTTAAGCTTCAGACACACTCATCTGGTTGTACTATATACGATTCAAGCAAAAAAATCAAGACATTTTTTCAAAATTTTTATTGACTACAGTGAAATTTTACTATATTATTATTTTGTAACACATATGGTATCATGAAATCTATACAGACATTGATGATTATCGAACAAAAGCGAATCGTTTCGCTATTCAAGGAGTAACTATGGCAACTATTAAAGATGTCGCAAAGCTTGCAGGGGTTGCCCCATCTACCGTGTCCAAATATTTGAATGGTGGCTGTGTAAAGGCGGCAAATGTCTCCTCCATTCAAAATGCGATTGCTGTACTGGACTATCACGTAAACCCATTTGCCCGCAATTTAAAAACCCAGCGCAGCCGCACTATTGGTGTTCTGTTGCCGGATATGACCGTAGCATTCTGGGGAAATGTGATCACCGCCCTTGACCGAGTGCTCCGGGAAAACGGATACCACAGTCTGGTAGCTTATTATGATGCCAATCACGGTCTGGAGCGCAACAAACTGCAATTCTTGCTGAGCACCGGCATAGATGGGCTGATTTACATTCCCGAAAATCTGAGTCCCGAAGAATTCAATGAGTTAACCGCCCATTACCGTATCCCTGTCATCCTTGTTGACCGAATGATTCCCGGAATCCATACGGACACGGTGCTTACCAACAATACCGATGCCACCTACCTGGCAGTCAGCCGCCTTCTGAACAGCGGACACCAACGGATAGCCATTATCTCCGGACCGCAAACGGTTTTCACCGCCAAAGAGCGTCTTGTGGGTTATCTGCGTGCACTGTCTGACCGGAATATGATTTATGATGACACGCTTGTCATTAGCGGAAACAATTCTATCACCACCGGCTACCAGGGCTTTTTACAGCTTATGGCACTGCCTACTCCCCCTACAGCTATCCTTGCTACTAATTATGACATTACCCTGGGGGTTATTACCGCCGCCAGAGAGCACGGCATTCAGATTCCCGAGCAGATCAGCGTCTTTGGATATGACTGCACAGAAGTTGGCTGCATGATGACGCCGCCGCTTCCTGTGGTGCAGCAGCCCGATCATGAGCTGGGCCGTCTTGCCGCCACCTATTTAATAGAACGCCTGCAGGGCTGTGACCTTCCTCCCCGTCTGACCCGCCTGGAAAACAAAATTGTCCCCTAGTCATTTGCAGTGCCTGCACTGTTTATGAATATATTCCAACTATAAACTCCTGCGGCAACGCCGCAGAAATCAACAAAAAGGAGATTTTAAAATGGCAAAAAACAGATACGTTGGCGATTATCCCGTAATCGGTATTCGTCCCATTGTTGATGGCCGCCGCGGCCCGCAGATGATGCGTGAATCTCTGGAGCCCCTGGTCTGGGCAATGGCCGAGTCCGCCAAGAAGCTGTTCGAGGAGAACCTGTTCTACTCCAACGGCGAACCCGTAAAGGTTGTCATGGCTGATACCTGCATTGGCCGTGTTCCCGAGGCTGCTGCCTGTGCCAACAAGTTCAAGAAGGAAGGCGTTTCTATTACACTGTCCGTTACTCCTTGCTGGTGCTACGGCTCCGAGACCATGGATATGGATCCTCATACCATCAAGGGTGTCTGGGGATTTAATGGCACCGAGCGTCCCGGTGCGGTGTATCTGGCTGCTGTTCTGGCCGGTCATGCACAGAAGGGTCTGCCCGCTTTCGGTATCTACGGACATGAGGTCCAGGACCGGGATCAGGTCACCCAGATGCCCGAAGATGTGAAGGAGAAACTGCTGCGCTTTGGCCGTGCCGCTGTTGCAGTTGCTACCATGCGTGGTAAGTCCTATCTGCAGATCGGTTCGCAGTGCATGGGTATTGCCGGTTCCATCATGGATCAGAGCATGCTGGAAGAATACTTCGGTATGCGTGTGGAGTCCGTGGATGAGGTCGAGATCCTGCGCCGCATGGAAGAAGGCATCTACAACGAGGAAGAATACCAGAAGGCTCTGGCCTGGACCAAGGAGCACTGCAAGGAAGGCCGTGATGATAACCCCGCGGAAGTTGAATTCCTGGGTGAAACCGTGCGCATCAAGTTCACTCCCGAGGAAAAGGAAAAGCAGTGGGAGTTCACTGTCAAGATG
>JAZTZS010000004.1:0-60330 GCA_045637585.1 Faecousia sp.
GAACATGATCACCGGTGCTGCTCAGATGGACCGCGCTATCCTGGTTATCGCTTCTACCGACCCCCCCATGGCTCAGACCAAGGAGCAACTGCTGCTGGGTCGTCAGGTTGGCGGTCCCGCTATCGTTGTCTTCATGAACAAGGCTGACCTGGTTGATGACGAGGAGCTGCTGGAGCTGGTTGAGATGGAGATCCGTGAGACTCTGTCCTTCTACGAGTTCCCCGGCGACGACATCCCTGTTATCCAGGGCTCCGCTCTGAACGCTCTGATCTCCGAGTCCAACGACAAGGATGCTCCCGAGTATGCTTGCATCAAGGCTCTGATGGACGCTGTCGACGAGTATATCCCCACTCCCGACCGTAAGGCTGACATGCCCTTCCTGATGCCCGTTGAGGACGTGTTCACCATCTCCGGCCGTGGCACTGTTGCTACCGGTCGTGTTGAGCGTGGCCAGATCAACAAGAACGACAAGGTCCAGATCGTTGGCCTGCGTGACGAGATGAAGGAAACCGTCTGCACCGACATCGAAATGTTCCACAAGCTGCTGGATTACGCTGAAGCTGGCGACAACATCGGCGCTCTGCTGCGTGGCGTTGACAAGAAGGAAATCGAAAGAGGCCAGGTTCTGTGCAAGCCCGGCTCCATCAAGCCCCTGACTAAGTTCGCTGGCCAGGTTTACGTCCTGTCCAAGGAAGAAGGCGGCCGTCATACTCCTTTCTTCAACAACTACCGTCCTCAGTTCTACTTCCGTACCACCGACGTTACTGGCATCATCTCCCTGCCCGAAGGCACTGAGATGTGCATGCCTGGCGACAACGTTGTTATGAACGTTGAGCTGATCACCCCCATCGCTATTGAGAAGGGCCTGCGTTTCGCTATCCGTGAAGGCGGCCGTACCGTTGGTTCCGGTGTTGTTACCGAGATCTACGAGTAATTCTTAAAAATCCGATTTATCTAAGTTCCCCGGCCTCCGGCCGGGGAACTTTTTTCGCTAATATGGTTTTTTTGCTAGGTTTTTGTGAGAGTTTATGATATACTTATACTAATTAAGATTCTTGAAGGAGTGTGATAGACAAGTGAAAGAGTTGCGTTCCAAAATCGTGGAAGCTTTGATTTCCGCCTTGCCAATCACATTGATTGTTTACCTGATTTCGTTCCTGCCTTGGTTTTCGTTTTCTCGGGCAGAGTTGATCTCGTTCACAATTGGTGCATTATTTTTGATACTGGGCATTGGCTTGTTCAATTTGGGCGCGGATTTGGCGATGACGCCTATGGGCACGCATGTGGGTACCGGTCTGTCCCGGCAGAAGAAGCTGAGCCTTTTGCTGACCGTCTGCTTTGTGCTTGGCGTGCTGATTACAGTTGCAGAGCCGGATTTGCAGGTGCTTGCCAAGCAGGTCGCATCAGTTATGAATGGTACTTTGCTGATTTTTACAGTCGGCATTGGTGTTGGCCTGTTTTTGATTATTGCGATTTTGCGTATTGTCTTTAGGCGGCGGCTGGGTATGATTTTGATGCTATTTTATATGCTGCTGTTTTCTATGGCGTTGCTGCTGGCGGTCAATGACAACCTGGCGCTTATGCCCATGGCTTTTGATTCCGGAGGCGTGACCACCGGGCCAATCACAGTGCCGTTTATCATGGCCTTGTGCGTAGGTATTTCCAGCGTTCTGGGCGACCGGCGTTCTCAGGAAAACAGCTTTGGCATGGTGGCATTGTGCTCGGTAGGCCCTGTTCTGGCAGTTTTGATTCTCGGGGTATTCTCTACTTCCGAGCTGTCATACACTGTTCCGGATTATACAGTCAGTGAGGATATCCTCGGGGCTTTTCTCCATACCTTTGCCCACACTAGCAGGGAGGTTGGGCTGGCATTGGGTATGATTGTTGTGTTCTTCCTCGTATGCCAGGTAGTATTCTTAAAGCTTCCCAAGCGGCAGATGATTCGGATTGCACTGGGTACAGTGCTGACATATGTGGGTCTTGTGCTGTTCCTTACCGGTGTGAACGTGGGCTTTATGCCAATCGGTTACAAGCTGGGCGTTGCACTGGCGGGAATGAACCACTGGGTTGTGATCGGCCTGGGTCTTGTTATGGGTGTTCTGGTGGTTTTGGCAGAGCCTGCCATTCATGTACTTAACCAGCAGGTCGAGGATGTAACCGGTGGCTACATTACGAGAAAAGCTATGCTGACCGGCCTTTGTATTGGTGTCGGGGCGGCGATTACCCTGTCTGTCGTGAGAATTCTTTATGATTTCTCGCTGACATATTACATCATTCCCGGCTACTTTATCTCGCTGGCATTGTCCCTGTTTGTACCCCCGGTGTATACGGCAATCGCATTCGACTCCGGTGGCGTTGCCAGTGGCCCAATGACATCGGGCTTTATTCTGCCCTTTGCTATTGGTGTGTGCGTGGGCGCACAGGGTGAAAGTGCAGTTTTACGGGATGCCTTCGGTGTGGTGGCATTGGTTGCCATGGCACCGCTGATCACCATCCAACTTCTGGGTTTCCGGGCAGTTGTCCATAATCACATCCAGGAGAAGCGGGCGATGAAGCGGATTTTGGACGCAGATGACCAGCAAATTATCAATTTCATGTAAGGGAGGTACATGTATGGCAAACTCAATCAATGAATCTGCGATTAAGAAACTAAAATTGCTGTTTACCATCGTGGACCGTCCCAAGGCGGAGTTCTATCTGGACGTACTCAGCCAATTTGAGGTGAACTGCCAGATGGTCACAGGCGGCAAGGGAACAGCCACTTCGGAATTGGTGGACATGCTGGGCCTCAATATTCATAAGGCGGTCATTCTCAGCGTAATCCGTGAGGATATGACTGATGCGATCATGCAGTGTCTGGAGGAGAAATTTACCACAATCCGCAAGGGCAACGGAATCGCCTTTGCGGTGCCCCTGTCCAGTGTTATCGGGGTGAATATGTATCAGTTTTTAAGCAATAACCATCTGAAAAAGGAGGGTGGATATGACAACTGACAACCATGAAGTGATTTTTGCAATTGTCAACTCCGGCTTTGCAGAGGAGGCAATGGAAATTGCCCGGGAACAGGGTGTCCGTGGCGGAACGATTTTAAATGCCCGTGGTGTGGCCCGGGAGAAGGAAGCGGCTTTCTTTGGTATTACCATCCATGCAGAGAAGGAGATTCTCATGATGGTGGTGGAAAAGGAAATGCGGGATAAGGTGCTCAATGCTCTGTATCAGCGGATGGGTATGGGCAAGAAAGCCCAGGGCATTACTTTCTCGCTGCCGGTCTGTGATGTGGCAGGCATGGCACCGCCCCCAAAGGTAGAAGAAGCCTAAATAGGCAACACTTCCCCGGTTTGTACGGGTAGGTAAACTGGGGAAGTGCATTTGCGGGCGTTTTTGAAAAACTGCAGGATAGCTTTATAATAAGAAAATCTTAAGGAATTCCAAGTTTTTTTCACTTTCTTTTTTGACACAAATCTGTTATGATAGCCACACGATAAAAGGGGGTGTACGGACTGGATTTGTTTATGGATATTCTGGAGGTATTGCTGAAGATTATTACCGGCTACACCGCCCTTATGGGCATTTGTTTTCTGCTTCCCAGAAAGAAAAAAAACGAGGTGGCGCCCAAAACCAAATTTGCGGTGCTCATTGCCGCCCGGAATGAGGAAACGGTGATTGGTACACTGGTGGAAAGCCTGCTGCGGCAGGATTATCCTAAGGAACTGTATGATATATTTGTGATTCCCAATAACTGCACCGATGCTACGGAGGAAGCTGCCCTCAGGGCGGGGGCGCAGATTCTGTACTGTACAGAGCCGGTACGCACCAAAGGTGAGGTGCTGCACCAGATATTTGCCCAGCTGATGGGAAAGTACGATGCCTACTGTGTATTTGATGCGGATAACGTGGTGGATGCTGCTTTCCTGGCCCGGATGAACGATGTTGTGGCAGCCGGTGGACAGGTTGCCAAGAGCCGTCAGTGTGCCCTGAATCCCTATGACAATTGGGTAACCGGGTGTTATGATTTGTACTTTCAGAACATCAATTTGCTCCATAGCCGGGCCAGAGCGGCATTTCCCCTGAGCGCAAAGCTGGTAGGAACCGGATTTATGGTGACGGACAGTTTGATGCAGCGTCTGGGCGGCTGGAATACAGTAACACTGACAGAGGATTTGGAGTTTGCCGCGCAGTGCGCTGAGATTGGCGTTATGGTGCATTATGTACCGGAGGCACTGACCTATGATGAGCAGCCGCTGTCCTTCCGGGTTTCTCTACGGCAGCGCTTACGTTGGAGTGCCGGCGTGGAGAGTGTTGCCAACCGGTACGCCGGGCGTCTGCTTAGGAGACGGCCCAGCTGGCTGCGGTGGGATTTGGCTGCCCATATGAGTATGATTTATGTGCAGTTGTTGGCTTTGCTGCCGGTTTTGTACAGTTTTTGGGGATTGCGGCCGCTGCAGCTGGTGCAGACACTTGGTCTGTCCCTGCTGAGCTTTTGGTTGGGCCTTATGGCTATGGGGCTTTTTCTGGCCCTTACGGCCAAGCGGAATGTGTGGAAAATGCGCAATGCCATACTGCTGTATCCGCTGTTTATCGGTTCGTGGTATCCGCTGCATATCTGGGCGTTGGTGCGTAAGCCAAAGAGCTGGAAACCCATTGCCCACGGTACCGGGAGAAGGCGGAAAAAAGAGGCATCTGTTCGGAAATAGCGATGGGGTGCGTTGCAGAACGCACCTCTTTGCACATATAAATACATGCAAGCATACTGCTGTGCAGCAGGATCCAAAACAGCAGAAAAAAGCAAGTTCCCCGGGAGAAAACAGAAAACATAGGTGGTACGGACGGGTTTTTCTTGACAAATGCCGAAAAACATATTACTCTCTTATAGTGTCGGTTGGAAACGTTTGTGTTACAGAAAATCTGCTGATTTTCAGGACTGCCATCAGAGCCGATATGGCAAACGGGGGTGGAGAAGCACCCCGGGTTTCCGATGCCCATATACTGGTTCATAGGTGCGATAGATTTTTTGTAAGGAGAAACCGTTATGCGACAAAGTGGCATCTTAATGCACATAACCTCGTTACCCGGGCCTTATGGTGTGGGAACAATGGGAAGGTATGCCTATGCATTTGTTGATTTTTTGAAGAAAGCAGGACAGAGCAGTTGGCAAATACTGCCGCTGACACCCACCGGATACGGAGACTCCCCGTATCAGTCCTGCTCTGCCTTTGCAGGAAACCACTATCTGATTGATTTGGACACATTGGTGGCCGATGGTCTTCTGCTGTCGGGGGAAGTGCAAAGTATTACGTGGGGACACCGGGAGAACCGGGTGGATTTTGGCCTAATGTATCAAAACCGCTTGAAGATCCTGCGGTGTGCTTACAATCGTTTTCAGGGCGGTGAAGCGTTTGACGGGTTCTGCCGGGACAACGGCAGCTGGCTTTCGGATTTCAGCCTGTTTATGGCGCTGAAAGATGAAAATCAAGGCGCCCCCTGGTATCAATGGGAGGATGCCCTGAAGCATCGGAAGCCGGATGCCATGTGGCAGGCGCGGCGGCGTTTGCGGGAGCAGACCCGGTTCTACAGCTTCGTTCAGTACCTGTTCCACTGCCAGTGGGAGGCGCTTCGCAGCTATGCCCATGAAGCGGGTGTGCGGATTATTGGGGATGTGCCCATTTATGTGCCGCTGGATTCTGTGGAGGTATGGAGCAGTCCCGAGCTGTTCCAATTGGATGAGGAATTGAATCCCGTTGCGGTAGCAGGCTGTCCCCCCGATACGTTTTCGGAGGATGGACAGCTGTGGGGAAATCCCCTGTACCGCTGGGATGTCCACGCACAGGACGGCTTTGCCTGGTGGCTCCGCCGTCTGGCGGCAGCGGGCAGCCGGTATGATGTGGTGCGTATTGACCACTTCCGAGGCTTTGAAAGTTATTGGTCGGTACCTTATGGGGAGCCTACCGCAAGGGGCGGCCAGTGGGTGAAGGGACCGGGTATGGCCTTTATAGAGGCCTTGCACAAGGAACTGCCCCATGTGGAAATGATCGCGGAGGATTTGGGCTTTATTACCCCCCAGGTGCGCGCACTGCGGGATGATGCCGGTTATCCCGGTATGAAGGTGCTGGAATTTGCCTTTGATTCCCGGGAACCCTCCGATTATTTGCCCCATACTTATACCCGCAATACGGTGTGCTATACCGGCACCCATGACAATATGACCATGCGGCAGTGGTTTGAAACCGCAGATAAGTATGCTGTGGACTATGCCAGAGAGTATATGAGCCTAACGGAAGGGGAAGGCTTTGTGTGGGGCACGATCCGAACGGCCATGGCCAGCGTGTCCGACCTGTGTGTGGTGCAGCTTCAGGATTATCTGGAGTTGGGCGGCGAGGCAAGAATGAATTTCCCTGGAACACAGAGCGGTGAAAACTGGACCTGGCGCGTGAAAGACGGGCTTTTGACCGATGCCCTTGCAGAAAAAATCCACCGGATGTCCCAGCTTTATGGGCGCCTGAAATAAGGAGATTGTATATATGAGTTATAACTGTTTAAACATTGTAAAGTGGACGGAGGCTCAGCTGAAGTACACCCATGACGTATCTTTAAAGGATGCGACCCCCCAAGAGCTTCATGAAGCTTTGAGCCAGGCAGTGATGATGGCCATTTCCGACAACTGGAATCACAGTAAGCACACCCGGATGCATGAGAGAAAGGCCTATTATATCTCTGCTGAGTACTTGATTGGCCGTCTGGTATATGCTAACCTCTACAATTTGGGCATTCTGGAGGAGATGAAGCAGCTGTTTGCCGAACGGGGCGTGGATTTGGCGATCCTGGAGGATATCGAAGATGCTGCGCTGGGTAACGGCGGTTTGGGCCGGCTGGCAGCCTGTTTCCTGGACTCCGCAGCTACTACCAATATTCCGTTGTCCGGTTACGGCCTGCGGTATAAGTTTGGTTTGTTCAAACAGAGCTTTGATGCAAACGGCAGTCAGAAGGAGAACGCGGACGACTGGAGCAAATTCGGGGATCCCTGGTCCTACCGCCGGTATAATCACACAGTAAAGGTGAAATTCCCGGACCATACAGTACTGGCGGTGCCCTATGATGTGCCGGTTATCGGCTATGGTACGCAGAATATTAATACCCTGCGCCTGTGGCAGTGCGAGGCAGAGGAGGAACTGGACTTCAATGCCTTTAACGATCAGGACTATCTGCGGGCGCTGCAGCAGAAGAATAAGGCGGAGGATATTACCCGTGTTCTCTATCCCAATGACTCCACCTGGGAGGGCAAGCGTTTGCGCATCAAGCAGCAGTACGTGCTGAGCTCGGCCTCCTTGCAGGATATGCTGCGGGTATATAAATCTGCCCATGGCAATGATTTGAGTCATTTTGCGGAAATGTACGCTGTCCAGCTCAATGATACCCACCCCGCTATGTCCATTCCGGAGCTAATTCGCCTCCTCATGGCCGAGGGCATGGACTTTGACCTGAGCTTCCGCATTGCCCAGCAGACCTTCTCTTACACCAACCACACGGTAATGGGAGAGGCGCTGGAGAAGTGGAACTTGGATCTTATGCGGTCTGTGGTGCCGGAAATTGTGGACATCATTCTGCGGATTGATGAGAAGCTGAAGCGCGAGCATCCCAATTTGTTTATCGTACGGGACAATACTGCCCATATGGCCAATCTGAGTGTCTATGTTGGCACCTATGTCAACGGCGTTGCGGAAATTCATTCCCAGATTCTTAAGGACGATGTATTCCACGAATGGTATGAGGCTTTCCCGGAGCGGTTCCAGAATAAGACCAACGGCGTGACACCCCGCCGGTGGATGGGTCTGTGCAATCCGGAGCTGACACAGCTTGTTAAATACCGCATCGGCGGCGACTTTTTGAAGGACCTGGATAAGCTGAATAAGCTCAAACCCATGATTGACGATGATATGGTACGCCAGTTTAACGCTGTTAAGCGGGTGAAGAAGGAGCAGCTGTGCGAGGTTGTCTACAAGCACGAAGGTGTCAGGTTGAATCCGGACTTCCTGTTTGATGTGCAGGTCAAGCGGCTCCATGAGTATAAGCGGCAGCTGCTGAACGCGCTTTCTATTGTGGATATCTACTTCCGCTTGAAGGACGGCAGTCTCACAGACTTCCAGCCTACAGTGTACCTGTTTGGCGCAAAATCTGCCCCCGGATATTCCCGCGCCAAGGCTGTTATCCGTTATATCAACCGAATCGCTCGGATGATTAACAACGACCCGGATATGGACGGCAAGCTTAAGGTGGTTTTTGTCCAGAACTATAATTGCTCCTATGCTGAGCACATCATCCCCGCTGCGGATGTTTCTGAGCAGATCTCTCCTGCAGGTACGGAAGCTTCCGGTACCGGCAACATGAAGCTGATGCTCAACGGCGCTGTTACACTGGGCACGCTGGACGGTGCCAATGTGGAGATTGTCAAGGAAGCCGGCATGGAGAATAACTATATCTTCGGCGCAACGGTTGACCAGATCAATGCTGCCAGAGACACCTACTATGCACGGGGAATTTATGATTCCAACCCCCGCCTCCACCGCGCCATTGACACACTGGTGGATGGCACTGTGCCCACAGATGATGACCAGAGAGAACTATACCATGCGCTGCTGGACGGCACTCACTGGCACAGGGCTGACCACTACTTCCTGCTGATGGACTACGAGGCTTATCTGCAGGCAAAGCTGCAAGCCAACCGGGACTATGCTGACCGGCTGTCCTTTGGCCGCAAGTGCCTGATGAACATTGCCAGCGCGGCAAAGTTCTCCTCCGACCGCACCATCCGGCAGTATGCTCAGGAAATCTGGCATATTCAGCCCACGCAGTATTAAGCATCAAAAGCCTGCTGCCAATTGCAGCAGGCTTTTTGCGACAAGACAATAAAAAAAGGACCTCCCGTTTCAAACGGGAGGTCTTTGCTTGTAGTAGATTAGGCCTTGCCGGCGCAGCCCAGAACGTTAACCAGCTTGTGGCGAACGATTTCCTTGATGTTTGCGCGGGCGGGCTTCAGGTACTGACGGGGGTCGAAGTGAGAGGGGTTCTCGTTGAAGTACTTACGAACAGTACCGGTCAGAGCCAGACGCAGGTCGGAGTCAATGTTGATCTTGCAGACGGACAGGGAAGCGGCCTTGCGCAGCTGCTCCTCGGGCACACCGATAGCATTGGGCATCTTGCCGCCGTTCTCGTTGACCATCTTTACGTACTCCTGGGGAACGGAGGAGGAGCCGTGCAGAACGATGGGGAAGCCGGGCAGACGCTTGGTGACTTCTTCCAGAACGTCGAAACGCAGAGCGGGAGGAACCAGAATGCCCTGCTCGTTGACAGTGCACTGCTCGGGAGTGAACTTGTAAGCACCGTGGCTGGTGCCGATGGCAATGGCCAGGGAGTCACAGCCGGTCTTGGTTACAAACTCTTCCACTTCTTCGGGACGGGTGTAGGAGGCAGCCTCAGAAGAAACATTCACATCATCCTCAATACCGGCCAGAGAGCCCAGCTCAGCCTCAACCACAACACCGTGGTCGTGTGCGTACTCTACAACCTTCTTGGTGATCTCAATATTCTCAGCGAAGGAATGGGAGGAAGCGTCGATCATAACGGAGGTGAAGCCGCCGTCGATGCAGGACTTACAGGTCTCGAAGCTGTCACCGTGGTCCAGGTGCAGAGCGATGGGGATGTTGGGGCATTCGATAACAGCAGCCTCAACCAGCTTTACCAGGTAAGTGGGGTTGGCGTACTGACGGGCACCCTTGGAAACCTGCAGGATAACGGGAGCGTTTTCCTCGCGGCAAGCCTCGGTAATGCCCTGAACGATTTCCATGTTGTTGACGTTGAAAGCACCAACTGCGTAGCCGCCGTCGTAAGCCTTCTTGAACATCTCGGTAGTAGTAACAAGAGCCATTGGAATCAATCCTTTCTTATTTCAGCGGGCATGCCCGCATTTTTACAGATTCCATTATAACACAGCTTTTCCTGTTTTCAATATAAATATTGAATTTACGGAATTTATATGTGAAATGAACAGTTTCGTTTCTCTGTGTTGGGTACTTTTTGGAGAAAAATATTGGAAAATCCTATTTACCTTTGTTTGAAAATGAAGTATAATGAAACGCGAAATCTTTTACCGCAGTTAACTGCAAGGAGTGTTTTATTATGAAAATTACACCGCTTCAGCTGGCAAGATACCAGTATAATCCCAAATTGCCGGGCATGCTCAGAAACGGTATTTCTGAGATTTGTGTCAAAAACGGCAACCCTACCGAGAGCGTAGCGGATCAGGAGAAGATCAAGGCGCTGTTCCCCAACACCTACGGCAAGAATGAGATCACCTTCCAGAAGGGAACCAATACTTCCGAAGCCAAAAAGCAGGTAGTGGGTGTAATCCTCTCCGGCGGCCAGGCACCCGGTGGCCACAATGTTATCTGCGGCCTGTACGATGCACTGAAGGCTACCAACAAGGAAAATGTGCTCTACGGTTTCAAGGGTGGTCCCAGCGGCTTGCTGGAGGACGATTTTATTGAATTTGATGACGAGTACATCAACATGTACCGCAACACCGGCGGGTTTGATATTATCCGTTCCGGCCGTACCAAGCTGGAGACCGAAGAACAGTTCGCTGTTGTGGCAGAAAACTGCAAGAAGCACGGCATTACTGCTATTGTCATTATTGGCGGTGACGACTCCAACACCAATGCGGCCGTTCTGGCTGAGTACTTTGCTGCCCAGGGTGCCGGTGTGCAGGTAATCGGCTGCCCCAAGACCATCGACGGTGACCTGAAGAACGAGGATATTGAGTGCTCCTTCGGCTTCGACACTGCAACCAAGACCTACGGCGAAATTGTGGGCAATATCGAGCGTGATGCCAACTCCGCTAAGAAGTACTGGCACTTTGTAAAGGTGATGGGCCGCTCCGCGTCTCACGTGGCACTGGAGACTGCGCTCCAAACCCAGCCCAACATCTGCCTGATCGGCGAAGAAGTGGCTGCCAAGAGAATGTCTCTGGCTCAGATCACCGATTACATTGCCGACTCTGTTGCAAACCGCGCAGCCAAGGGCTGGAATTTCGGCGTTGCCATTATCCCCGAGGGCATTGTGGAATTTGTTCCCGAGTTCTCTGTGCTGATTGCGGAAATCAACGAGCTGCTGGCAGGCAGCAAGGCAGATGCCTTCAATGAACTGCCCACTTGGGAAGCCAAGTACGCTTTTATCGAGGCAGGCCTCACAAAGGAATCCATGGCTGTTTTCGCACTGCTGCCCCAGTCCATCCAGCAGCAGCTGTTCCTGGAGCGTGACCCCCACGGCAACGTGCAGGTCTCTCTCATCGAGTCCGAGAAACTGTTCTCCGAGCTGGTGAAAAACAATCTGGCTGCCCGGAAGGCCAATGGCAGCTACAAGGGTAAGTTCTCCCCTCTGCATCACTTCCTGGGCTATGAAGGCCGCTGCGCTTTCCCCTCCAACTTTGATGCTGACTACTGCTACTCTCTCGGCTACAATGCCTTCATGCTGATTCAGTATGGCTACACCGGATATTTGTCCAAGGTTTCCAATCTGAGCAAGCCTGCTGAGGAGTGGGTTGCCGGCGGTATGCCCATCACCAAGATGATGAACATTGAGCGCCGTCATGGCCACGATAAGCCCGTTATCCGCAAAGCTCTGGTTGAGCTGGACGGCAAGCCGTTCAAGTTCTTCGAGGCAAACCGTGAGCAGTGGGCTGTGGAGACCTGCTATGTCTATCCCGGCGCCATTCAGTACTTTGGACCCAGCGAGGTCTGTGACCTGACCACCAGAACTCTGGCTTTGGAAAAGGCTGACTGATTCACAGGATAAAATACAAGCCCTCCGCCTAAAACGGCGGAGGGCATTTATACATCCATAGGAACGGTTTTAGTCTTTCCGCTCCGGCAGCTTGCTGCGGCGACGGCGGCGCTCCGGGCTGGGTCTGCGCACCTCCGGGTCTGCTTTTTCCGCCCGGCGGGCATAGGCCTCAGCAGCCTCAGAGGTGGCCTCATAGGTCAACCGGCTCACTCGGACAGTGCCATCCGGCTGGCTGGACAGGCGTACCCGAATCAGAAATTTTCCGTGCTCAGGACAGGTTGCTAAATCCATATACCGGTGGCCGGGCTGGGCAAACCAACGGGAGCCAAGCATGGCTTTTTCACAGACAGGACACAGGTTTTCCGGGCCTGCCATTGCGGATAAAGCAGCGTGCTTATCTGCATAATCGTAGAACACCTTACGGCTGATGCAACCGGGCAATTCCGCACCGTGGAAGCCGTTTACGTGGTTTTTAAGGGCGGTTTCGTATTCGGCAGTGCCCTTTTTTAAATCTAGCCGTGCGCAGATAAGGGCGGTGTGGTAAGCGTCTCCCAGCGCATCGTGAGCCGGAAGGGTAGCTTCAATGCTGAACATCTCCATAGCGGTTTTCAGTGCCTTCTGGGCAGTGGAGCCGTCGGTCTGGGCGTTGAAAATCATCTGGGCATTGTACCAGCGGCTAACCCAGGAGTCCTCAATGCCGTAAAGCAACAGGTTTTCTCGGAGAATGGTGATATCATCAAAGCCCCAGGTCAAAAACACCGCATCCTCACCGCACCAGGCACGAAAACGTGTCATGGCTTCTGCCATGGGCAGTCCTTCGTCCCGGAGCTGGGTTTCCTTAATACCGGTGAGCTTACTGACTCTGCGGTTCAGCCGGCGGTAGTATTTCGGCTTAATCAGAATTTGGAATTTATCAGCGACCTGCTGGTCTTGGGTTAGGCGCACGGCACCGATTTGGATGATTTCCCCCCGGATTTGCACCGGAAGCACCTTCCGGGAGGAGGGGGAACCTGGCCAGGGCTGATTCCATTCCATATCCAATACGATATAGTTCATATGCTTGCAACCTCAATATTTATATTCTCAATTCATAACCAAGTATGATAGCTGTATTTATGCTTATCATACCATAAAGACGGGGGTTCTGTAAACAGGAAGTTGCAAAAAGAGGGGAATATTCAAAATCCGTTCTGCGGCACAATGCCGCAGAACGGATTTTGTGTGCATTTACTTTTGCATCAGCATTTTCGTATCTAGCTGACCTTCCTGCCAGCCGGCTTCCTTACCGCAGACGGGGCAGGGGTTGCAGCAACGGATGCCCTCATAGGTATAGCCGCAATTCAGGCAGCGCCAGACGATGGGGCTGGATTTTTCTGTGAGAGAACCGTCCGAGAGCTGTTCGTGGAGCTGCCGGAAGGTGTTGTGGTGAACGCCCTCAATTCTGGCAATCTGCATCCAGAGCCTTGCGGTATCATCAAAGCCTTCACGGCGGGCCAGCTCTGCAAACTGGGGGTAGGCTTCCTTATGCTCGTGCAGCTCCCCCTCGGCAGCAAATTGCAGATTTTCGGCAGTGGTGCCCAGTTGATAGGGATACCCGGCGGCAACGTCGATATTGGGGGCGCATCCGCCCAGTTTATTCAGATGCTCCAGAAATTCTTCTGCGTGGATTGCCTCATTGGCGGCGCTTTCCTCGAAAACCCGGGCAATCCATTCATGGCCCTCTTTTCGTGCCACCTGGGCGTAAATCGTATAACGGGTACGGGCCTGGGACTCCCCGGCAAAGGCCCGGGCCAGGTTTAGAATGGTTTGCTTTTGTTGGTTGTCCATAGTATATCCTCCTTTTTCTGGAAAGAATACCCGGAATCTGGCCTGGTTATACATGATCCCCACGGGGTAGGGGCGCGGTAATGGGTGGAGCAATAAATAATCTGGCCTTATTTTATATAAAAAATTTGGCGCTTTATTTATTGCCAGTTTTTGCTATGATACAGACAAATAAAGCATGGAGGGATGCCGGATGAAACAGAAAAAATGGTTAACCATGGCCCTGGGACTGGTGCTGACGGTGCTGGGTGTGGCAATGGTCTGGATGACACGTAGCGCTGCGCTGGCAGAGGACGCCAGTGCAGTAAATACGGTTCTCTTTGCACTGAGTCTGATTTTGACGCTGGCGGGGATTTTGGTGTTTATTATGGGTGTGCTGCCAGCCCGCAAGCCGGTGCAGGTACGAACACTGTCCATGGCGGCACTGTTTGCGGCACTGTGTTACATCGGTTTTTCCTACTGCAAAATCGACATTCCTGTGGGCATGGAAAAGACAGCGTTTCATTTGGGGAATGTGTTCTGTGTTCTGGCGGCCCTGTTTATCGGCGGATTCTGGGGCGGCATGGCCGGTGCGGTGGGTATGACCATTGCGGATTTGACTACAGCCTATGTGACCTCCGCACCCAAGACCTTTCTTTTGAAACTGTGTATCGGCCTGATTACCGGTTTGGTTGCCCACAAGGTGTTCCGCTTAAATCAGGAGCGAGAGCGGAAAGTGCCGCTGCCGGTGGCCACAGCTGTGAGCTGCGCGGCAGGCATGGGCTTTAACGTGGTGGCAGATCCGCTGGTAGGGTATTTTTACAAAATGTATATCCTAGGCGTACCCCAGGAGGCTGCCAGCATCTGGGCTAAGATGGGAGCGGTTACCACATCTGTCAATGCAGTTGTGGCTGTGGTGACAGCCACTGTTCTGTATCTTGCCCTGCGCCCCGCGCTGAAGCGAAGCAGCCTGCTGCCCAAAGTTTGATGCAATATTTCGGGAAACAAAACGGACGTGCCGAAGCACGTCCGTTTATTGGTTGGATTGCGACCGGGTCTGTAAGCCGGGTTCTGTCTTGACAGCCATCTATCTAGACCCGCAATTGCTCACGGGTTCCAGCCACCTCTTGGGAACGGCCGGGCAAGCCTAATGTTCCCTGCACGGTGTTGCTCCGGATAGAGTTTACATCGTAAAACCCATGTCTCCATGGGCCGGGTGCGCTCTTACCGCACCTTTTCAGCCTTACTGTCCGGCATCATAGATACCGGGACAGCGGTATATCTCTGTTGCACTTGTCCTGGGGTCACCCCCGGCGGGCGTTACCCGTTATCCTTGCCCTGTGGAGCCCGGACTTTCCTCACCTGGGCCCTTTCGGAGCCCAGCCGCGGCTGTCCAACCTGGTCGCGGAAATATTGTAACCCATTGGGCAGAGATTGTCAAATATCTTGCAAATTCTTTTTTTACAAGCTATACTATATATAGGAATTGGGAATGGTAAGGAGCGTGGAATATGCATATGCAATTTGAGGAATATTTTTCTTCCCTGCGGGGAAAGCGCATTGCAGTGTTGGGGCTGGGTGTCAGCAACTGTCCGCTGGTGAAGTTGCTGCTGACGCACGACTGTCAGGTAATCGGCTGTGACAAAACGCCCCGGGAGAAGCTGGACAGTGAAGTTCAGGAGCTGGAAAAACTGGGCTGCATTTTGCAGCTGGGGGATGACTATTTGGAGAATTTGCAGGCGGATGTTGTATTTCGCACCCCCGGCATACACCCGGACACGCCGGCTCTGGCAGCGTTGCGGGAAAAGGGCGCTGTGATTACCAGTGAGATGGAGACCTTTTTTGCCCTGTGTCCCTGTACGATTCTGGCGGTGACCGGTTCAGATGGAAAGACCACCACCACGACGCTCATATCGGAAATGCTAAAGGCGGAGGGGAAAACTGTCTGGTTGGGCGGTAATATCGGTACGCCTCTGCTGCCCCTGTGTCCCCAGATGAAGGAGACGGACTACGCGGTGGTGGAACTGAGCTCCTTTCAGCTGATAGATATGCACTACAGCCCCCATGTGGCGGTGATTACCAATTTGGCGCCCAACCATCTGGATGTGCATAAGGATATGCAGGAATATGTGGAGGCAAAGAAGAATATTTACCGGTTCCAGAAACCGACGGATGTGTTGATCGTCAACGCCGACAATGCGCTGACAGCGCCGCTGGCCGGTGTGGGAACCACAAAGGCTTTTTCCAACAGAGGAAAAAGCTGCGGGAATGTATACCGGCAGGGGGATATGCTCTACAGGGACGGCGTAGCGGTGCTGGACAGACGGGATATTGTCATTCCCGGCGAGCACAATGTGGAAAACTACATGGCAGCAATTTTGGCAGTGGAGGGTCTAGTAAAGGACGAGACCATCCGCACAGTGGCGAAAACATTTGGGGGCGTGGAACACCGGATTGAACTGGTACGCACAAAAAACGGCGTGAAATTCTACAACGACTCTATTGCTTCCTCTCCCAGCCGTACCATTGCCGGGCTGCATAGCTTCTCCCAAAAAGTACTGCTCATTGCCGGTGGGTATGATAAGCAAATTCCCTTTGATGTGCTGGGTCCGGTGGTGTGTGACCGCGTGAAAAAGCTGTTTTTAAATGGCGCCACAGCCGCGAAGATCCGCGCAGCGGTGGAAGCGGCGCCGGAATACCGCCCGGGCTGCCCCGAAATCGTCGATTGCGGAGACTTTGCAGGGGCGGTACATGCGGCTGCGGCAGCGGCCCGGCCGGGAGATGTGGTTTTAATGAGTCCGGCCTGCGCGGCGTTTGACCAGTTTAAAAACTTTATGGAACGGGGAAAGTATTATAAGACCCTTATCGAGGAGTTATAATTATGGAAATTTCCAAGGTGACTTGTCAGTTGCGCAAGCTATTGAAGCTGAAATACTGCGGCGCGGTGATTGTGGCGGCTGGTACAGCCTCCCGAATGGGTGGAATTGACAAAGTCATGGCACCGCTGCAGGGGGAGCCGATGATCGTCCGGACGGTTCGTACATTTCAGAATACCGATGCCATCCGGGAGATTGTAATTGTCACTCGCCAGGATTTGATTGTGCCGATTACCAACCTGTGCGCAGGCTTTGACAAAGTGCGGGCGGTGGTTGTCGGCGGAAACAGCCGTCCGGAATCAGTGCATTTGGGACTGAACGCCCTGTCTGGGCGTGTAAAGCTTGCGGCCATTCAGGACGGTGCAAGACCGTTGGTTACCTGGCAAGTGATTGACCGGGTGGTGCGGGCAGCCCATACCTACGGGGCAGCCGCACCGGCAATTCCCGTGAAGGACACCATCAAACAGGTACAGGGGGGTGTGGTCACGGATACACCGGACAGAAGCCGGCTGCAGGCTGTGCAGACACCCCAAGTGTTTGATTTTGATATGCTCCGGGGTGCGTTGCAGAAGGCGCAGGAGGACAAAGCGGAGATTACTGACGACTGCTCCGCTGTGGAACGTCTGGGCATGAAGGTAAAAATTGTGGAGGGTGATGAGCGGAATATCAAGGTGACAACGCCCTTGGATCTGAAAATTGCGCAGATGCTGTTGGAGGAGAGCGTATGAGAATCGGACATGGCTACGATGTGCACAGGCTGGTGCCCGACCGGGCCTTGATTCTGGGTGGTGTAAAAATCCCGTATGAACTGGGGCTTTTGGGCCACTCAGATGCGGATGTGTTGCTCCACGCAGTTTCCGATGCCCTGCTGGGTGCAGCGGGGCTGGGGGATATTGGCAGACACTTCCCGGATACGGACCCGGCCTACAAGGGAGCAGATTCCCTGGGGCTTTTGTCCTGCGTGGTGGAGAAGATTTATGCCGCCGGCTACCGGGTGGGCAATGTGGACGTGACGATGATTGCACAACGTCCTAAATTAAAGGATTATATTCCCCGCATGCAGGAGAATTTGGCCAGGACGCTTCAGATAGAGCCGGATTGTGTTAACGTCAAGGCTACCACAGAGGAGCATCTGGGCTTCACCGGGGACGGCAGCGGCATGGCCTGCCATGCGGTGTGCCTGCTGGAAAGCCGATAATTTAAAATTGAAAAAGAAACGTTTTTGTCGAATACACAAACAAAACCTCCCGGGCATAGGCTGACACGGGAGGTTTTTTCTATGAAAAATTGTATCATTACCTTTCGCTCCGTTACGCCAGCCCAACGGGGAGAAATGGTTTTAAAACGGGCAGGCGTGGCATGCAGCCTACAACGGACACCCAGATGGATGGAGGAACAGGGCTGCGGGTACAGCCTGCGGCTGCGGGTGTCTCAGGCAACGGCAGCGGCAGAATTACTGCGCAGCAACAATGTACCCTTCCGGCGTGCGTATCTGCAGCGGGAGGGTGGCATGGTGGAGGAGATGGACCTATGATTTACCTGGACAACGGTGCTACCTCTTACCCCAAGCCGGCGTGCGTATACCGGGGGGTGAAATACGCGCTGGATTGCTGCGCCAATCCAGGGCGTGGAGGTTATCCGTCGGCAATGACGGCATCGGGCGTGGTGCTTCGCTGCCGGGAACGGGCTGCAGCGCTGTTTGACTGTCAGCCGGAGCAGGTGGTTTTTACGTCCAACTGTACCCATGGCTTGAACATTGCCCTGGCTACACTGGTAAAGCCGGGGGCGAGGATTGCCGTGTCCGGCTTTGAACACAATGCAGTGATGCGTCCGCTGTACGCCTTGGGGGCAGAGCCGGTGGTTTGCGGCAGGCGGCTGTTTGATTGGGAGGACACTCTGGAGCAGTTTGAGAAAGGTTTGCGCAAGGGTGTGCAGGCGGCGGTATTTACCCATGTGTCCAACGTTTTTGGCTATATTTTGCCGGTGGAGGAAATGGCAGCTCTGTGCCGGCAGTACGGGATTCCTTTCGTGATAGATGCGGCACAGTCAGCGGGTATGCTCCCGGTAAAATTAAACGCGCTGGGGGCCGATTTTATAGCTATGCCGGGGCACAAGGGCTTGCTGGGTCCCCAAGGGACGGGGATTCTTCTGTGTGGAAGCTTGCCAAAACCGCTGCTAAGCGGCGGTACCGGGAGCCAGTCTATGCAGCGGCAGATGCCGGACTTTCTGCCGGACAGGGCGGAGGCCGGCACATTGAATGTGCCGGGCATTGCCGGACTGTCTGCAGGGCTTGCCTGGCTGCAGCAGGAGGGCGTGGAGCATATATTACAGCGGGAACGGGAGCAGGCCGCGCGGTGTGTTGCTGGCCTGAAAAAACTGGGACTGCGGGTCTTTTCCGGCCCTCATCAAGGCGGCACAGTATCTTTTGTGCCACACACGGACTGCGAAGAAGCGGCGGAATTTCTGGGGCAGCAGGGGATTGCGGTCAGGGCCGGACTGCACTGCGCACCTCTTGCCCATGAAAGCGCCGGGACGCTGGAAACCGGTACTGTGCGCGTCAGCTTCGGACACAATGCAAGCCCGGCGCAGACCGATGCCCTGCTGCGGACTGTAGGGAAACTGTCCGGGCAAATGTAAAAAAAATATGATTTCCTATTGCCATCGGCGGGGCAATCCGCTATAATAAAACAGATAATAGGATAGGTATGCCATCTGCACAAAAGCGCTGGCATTGACATAGAGAAAGCGGGAAAGAGGGGCGTGTATGGAGTATTTAGAAAGTTTGGTCCAGCAGCTGTCAATTATGAAATGGTCGGATTATCTGGATATACTGCTGGTTACGTTTTTAATATATAAGCTGTTGCCGCCGCTTCGTTCCACCGGTACTGTAAGGGTCGCGCGGGTAATGGTTGCAGTATTTCTCATTGCCTGGCTGACCAGTCCCAGCATGTTTAATCTGAATGCGCTGAACTATATCATCAATCAGGTACTTTCGATAGGAATCATCGCTATTGTGGTGCTGTTTCAGCCGGAACTGCGGCGGATTCTGGACCACTTGGGGAACCTGAAGATTAAGCGCCTGTTAGGCGCGGAGAAGCCGGAGCAGGAAATGGTTCCTGTGATCATGCAGACAGTCCAAGCCTGTGAGGTGATGAGCCATGAGCGGGTAGGCGCGCTGATTGTGTTTTCCAGAGACAACCGGCTGGAGGAGTATTTCAAGACCGGTACTATGATTGACGGACAGGTTTCCGAGCAACTGATTCGCAATATTTTCTTTCCCAAGGCAGCACTCCATGACGGTGCAATGATTATTCGCGATGGCCGTGTGATGGCTGCCGGCTGTGTACTGCCCCTTTCCGAAAGCGAGAGAATCAGTGCGGATCTGGGCACCCGGCACCGGGCTGCCGTGGGTATGAGTGAGGTATCCGACGCAGTGGTCGTGGTGGTCTCGGAGGAGACCGGTGCGATTTCTGTTGCTGTGGGCGGTATGCTCAAGCGTCATCTGGCGCCCCAGACATTGGAGCGGCTGTTGCGCAATGAGCTCTGCCATGAAGAAGCAAATGAGGAAAACCTGGTGGTAAAGCTTCGCCAGAAGCTCCAGAAAAAGGAGAAGGAGGATGGTCGGAGTGAAAAGTAAGATTTTGACGGCTCTGGTATCTCTGGCGATAGCCTTTGGCCTGTGGTTGTATGTTGTTACTGTGGTCAGTCCGGAGTCTGAGGATACCTACTACAACATCCCGGTGATTTTGCAAAATGAGAGTATTCTTGCAGAACGCGGCCTCATGATTACCAGCGAAACGCCCACAGTGAACCTGCGTCTGCAGGGCAACCGTACGGATTTGATCGAACTGAACCAGGGTAACATTACGGTGCTGTCCAATGTCTACAGTATCGTAGCTCCGGGCACCCATAGGCTCAATTATACTGTTTCCTATTCGGGCGTACCCGACAATGCCATTACAGTGCTCAGCGGCGACCCGAATCTGGTAGAATTGAAAATTGAAAATAAAATCACAAAGAACGTGCCTGTTAAGATCGATTACGGCGACTCCAAAGTGCCGGACGGTTTTATTGCGGATAAGGAAAATGTAGTGCTGGATTACAGAGTCATTCAGGTGTCCGGACCGCAGTCGGTGGTGGATAAGGTGAAACAGGCAAAAATCGAGGTGGACCTAAACCAGCAGGACCAGACACTGATCGGGACATTTGATTATGCCCTTTGCGATGATGAGGGGGAACCCGTGGATGTGAAAATGGTGACAACCAATGTAGAGGCTGTGAATCTGCAATTAACCATTCAGCGGGTTAAGGAAATCAAACTGACAGTGGCGGTCATTGACGGTGGCGGTGCTACCGCAGCTTCCAGTTCCATTACAATTCTGCCGGAGGAGACAATCCGGGTTTCCGGCAGTGATGCGCTGCTGGAGGGCCTGGATACGCTGGAGCTGGGAACCATAAATCTGGCAGAGCTCCAAAGGGATGCCAGTTTGAAATTCCCCATCGTATTGCCGGAGGGCATTACCAATCAGACCGGCTTAACGGAGGCAACTGTGCAGGTGCGCTTCCCGAACCTGAGAACCAAGCGCTTTAGCGTCACGGAAATCAATGTGATCAATGTGCCGGAAGGCATGGAAGTGGACATGATCACGAAGGCGCTGGAGGTGACAGTCCGTGGCCCCATTGCCCGTGTGAATGCCATGAATGAGACGGATATTACCGTTACGGTAGACTTCGCAGGTGCGCAGCCGGGAACGGCTACCATGAAGGCGGAGGTTACCATTGGCAGTAATTTCAGTGACGTAGGCGCGATGGGTGCTTACAGCGTTTCTGCTACCCTTCAGGAAGCGGAAGAAACCAAGTAAACCAGTAAAAGCAAATGAATTAGGGGTACTTTGGGTGATCTCACCCAAAGCCCCACAAAAAAGGGGATAATGACCTTGATTAAAAGTATGACCGGTTACGGTCGCGCCGTGGAAACGGTAAACGGCCGGGAGTTTTCTGTAGAACTGCGCTCTGTGAACAACCGCTATCTGGACTGCAATGTGCGTCTGCCCCGGATACTGACCTTTGCTGAGGAGCAGATAAAGCAGGCGGTAAAAGCCTCGGTTTCCCGCGGTAAGGTGGATGTGTTTGTGTCCGTGCGTAGTGAGGGCGGCGATGAGGTAGACGTAAGCCTGAACGAGAAGGTGCTGACAGGTTATCTGGATGCTATGCACCGAATGGTTGCAGAGTTTGGGGTTGCCGATGATATCAGTGTTTCAACAGTCTCCCGTCTGCCGGATGTGTTTGTGATTGAGAAGCCGCAGGTGGATGAAGATCAGCTTCTTGCCGACCTGATGGGCGTGGTGCAGACTGCGCTGACAGGCTACGATGCCATGCGCTGTACAGAGGGCCATGCGCTGGATCGGGATCTGCGCAGCCGCGGCAATACCATTTTGGAGCTGGTCTCCCAGGTGGAGCAGGGCAATGCCCAGACAGTAATCGATTACCGGGCCCGGCTGGAGGCGAAGCTGCGCGAGGTGCTGGAGAATACAGCCATCGACGAAAGCCGGATCCTTACAGAGGCAGCCATTTTTGCCGATAAGGTGGCTGTGGACGAAGAAACTGTCCGTCTGCGCAGCCATTTGCAGCAGATGAACACGATGCTCACTGACGGCGGTGCAGTGGGCAGAAAGCTGGATTTTCTGCTTCAGGAGATGAACCGGGAGGCCAATACCATTGGCTCCAAGTGCACGGATGTGAAGCTTGCCCGGATCGTGGTGGACATCAAGGCAGAACTGGAAAAAATCCGGGAACAGACCCAGAATATTGAGTAAGAGGTTTGCCGATGAAGTTAATCAACATTGGATTTGGCAGTATGCTTGCCGCAGGGCGGATACTGGCCATTGTGGAGCCGGATTCGGCGCCCATTAAGCGTGTGGTGCAGGAGGCCAGAGACCGGGGCATGCTGATCGATGCGTCCTATGGGCGCAAGACCCAGGCAGTAATTCTGATGGACACAGACCACGTGATCCTGTCTGCCCTGACCCCGGAGAGCATTTCCGCACGCTGGGCGGACAAGGAGGAGCAGGATGGGTAAGGGAAAACTGTTTGTACTTTCCGGTGCGTCCGGTGTGGGAAAAAGCACCGTGCTGAGCCGGGTGATGGCCCAGCGGTCAGATTTGCAGTTTTCTGTCTCTGCAACTACCCGTAAGCCCCGTCCCGGTGAGCAGGAGGGTGTCAGTTATTATTTTGTTTCCAGAGAAGAATTTTTGGATATGATTGCTCAGGACGCTTTTTTGGAGTATGATGCCCATATGGACAATTATTACGGAACTCCCCAAAAGCAGCTGGAAGAAAAGCTGGAGCAGGGCCATGTGATTCTGGATATTGAACCCAACGGTGCCTTTGCAGTACGTAGAAAACGGCCGGATGCGGTGCTGATTTTCATTGCGCCACCCTCTTTGCAGGAACTGGAGAACCGCCTCAGAAACCGGGGAGATACCGATGAGGAGCAGATTCGCCTGCGTCTGGAGCGGGTACAATGGGAAATGGAGCAGGGTAGGTCTTACGATCATTTTGTTATCAACGACCAGGTGGAAGCCTGTGCCGATAAAATATTGCACATCATCGCCCAAGGGGCAGATTAAATTTTGGAGGAATATACTATGCTTTACCCCCCTGTAGCAGATTTATTGAAGAATGTGGAAAGCCGGTATTTGCTGGTCAACGTGGTAGCCCAGCGGGCAAGACAGATTGCTGTTGAGGCTGAGGAACTTCAGGAGGAACTGCCTGAAAAGCCCGTTACATTGGCTATCCAGGAGGTGGCTGACGGAAAGCTGTCTGCCACTTTAAAGGACGAATATAAGAACTAAGTGCTTTGGGAACGCCTGCGGCGTTCCCGTGTCAACCAAAGGAGGGGCTGTATGATTGCAAAAATTGCTGTTTCCGCGGCTAATTTTGCCATTGATAAGCCCTATTCTTATTTTATTCCTCCGCAAATGCGCCTACAGCCCGGCGTACGGGTGTCCGTGCCCTTTGGGCGGGGCAACCGTCTTTCTGAGGGCGTGGTTCTGTCTGTGGAGGTGGGAGAAGCGGATGGACTGAAGCCCGTACTGCAGCAGCTGGACGATACGCCCGTACTGTCCGATGTTATGCTGCATCTGGCGGCCTTTTTGCGGGAGCGGTATTTTTGCACCTTTTACGATGCCATTCGCACCATGCTCCCGGCAGGTCTTTGGTTTCAGACAAAAGAGGAATATGCCCTGACGGAGGACCGCTCCTGGCAGGAAAAGACACCCCGCCAGGCAGATGCGGCTACTGTTTTGCAGCGTCTTGCAGATTGCGGTGGACAGGCTGACAGGAGCGTCTTGCAGCAGGACTTGCCCGACGATACATTCCAAAAGGCAATTGATTATCTTTTGCGAAAGAAGTGGGTAACTGCCCACAGGCATATGCAGACCAGAACCCGGGAAAAATCTGAAGAAATTGCCACATTGGCTGTGCCATCGGAGGAGGCTTTGGCGTACGCTGCCGGACGCCCCAAGTCGGCGGCACTGCAGCGGTCTGTTTTGGAACTGATGTGTTCCGTTGGCAGCGCGGCGGTAAAAGAAATTTGTTATTTCACCGGCGCAAAGCCGGCCACTGTCCGGCGGCTTGCAGAATTGGGCTTTTTGTCACTGTCCGAAAGGGCTGTGCTGCGCTGCCGGGAGATTCAGCCTGCAGAAATCAATGGGCCATTGGTACTCAACGAAGAACAGCAAGCAGCGTTTTTTGGTTTGGCCGGGCAAATGGAAGCGTGTACGCCCGGTGCAGCGCTGCTATATGGTGTGACCGGCTCAGGAAAGACAGCAGTTTATATCAAACTGATTCAGGCTTGTTTGGACAGCGGCAGACAGGCGATGCTGTTGGTACCGGAAATTGCTTTGACCCCTCAGCTTTTGGGGGTGCTGGCAGCCTATTTCGGAAGCCAGGTAGCCGTGCTGCACAGCAGTCTGCCTGCCGGAGAGCGGTATGACCAGTGGAAGCGGATACAAAAACAGGATGCGGCTGTGGTAGTGGGCACCCGTTCTGCGGTATTTGCCCCCTGTACCAATCTGGGTCTCATCATTCTGGATGAGGAACAGGAGCACTCCTATAAATCGGAAAATGCCCCCCGGTATGCCGCCAAAGAGGTGGCCTTATGGCGGGGTATCAAAGAAAAGGCACTGGTGCTGCTTGGTTCTGCCACACCTTCGGTGGAGTCTATGTACCATGCAAAAACCGGAACATACCGGCTCTATTCCCTGCAGCAGCGGTATAACAAAAAGCCTCTGCCGCAAGTGGAAATTGTAGATATGAAAGAGGAACTAAAGCAGGGCAACGATTCATCCCTGAGTTTTCCTCTTCAGGAGGCCATCGGCCGGACGAAAGACGCCGGGAAACAGACGATTCTGTTTCTTAACCGCCGGGGCAACAGTCGGGCGCTGGTTTGTGTAGACTGTCGTGAGGCCCCGGAGTGTCCCCGCTGCAGTGCACGGCTTACCTATCACAGTGCCAATGAGCGGCTTATGTGCCATTATTGCGGCCACACCCAACGGGTTCCTGCCCGTTGTCCCCAGTGTGGCGGCCCCTTCAAGCGGGTAGGAACCGGCACACAGAAGGTACAGCAGGAGTTAATAGATGTTTTTGGGGATATGAGGGTAGACCGGATGGATGCAGATACGGTCAGCGCCGCCAATTCCCATGAAAAGATACTGGACCACTTTAAAAACGAAAAGATTCCGGTGCTTATTGGCACGCAGATGGTTGCTAAGGGTCTAAATCTGCCGGATGTGACGCTGGTAGGTGTTCTGGACGGGGATTTGAGCCTGTATAACGACAGCTTCCGTGCTGCGGAGACCACCTTCAATATGCTGACCCAAGTGGTTGGACGGGCAGGGCGGGGAGAAATGGCAGGACAGGCCATTATTCAGACGATGGTACCGGAGCATAAGGTGATTACACTGGCGGCAAAGCAGGATTATGACAGCTTCTACCGGATGGAAATTGAATTGCGCCGGGTGCAGAACTGCCCGCCTTTTGGGGATTTGGCACTGGTGACGGTCACCGGGCAGGAGGAAGCCCGTGTGCTGCGGGGTGCCGTGAAGCTTCGTGACAGCCTGAATGCCTGTTTGAAAACACCGGAATTTGCCCGGGAGGTTTGCAGCGTGTTGGGACCGGCCCCTTGTCCGGTGGCAAGAATCAATTATAATTACCGTTATCGCTTGACCTTGCGGTGCCGCATGACCAAACCGCTGCGTCGGCTTTTGTGTCACCTGCTGCGGCAGTTTTCTCAGGACAGGGAGAACCGGGGCATATCGGCATTTATAGATATAAACGGATTTGATTAGAAAGAAGAGAAAACTATGGGACTGAGAAAAATTTTAACAGATAAGGAATCGGCACTGCATAAGGTGTGCAAACCGGTGGTAAATTTTGATAGGCGGCTGCACAGCTTACTGGAGGATATGAAGGAAACCCTCATTGATTCCGGTGGCGTTGGTTTAGCTGCGCCCCAGGTGGGCATTCTGCGCCGTGTGGTACTGGTGGACAACGGAGAGGAAATTCTGGAGCTGGTGAACCCTGTTCTGATCGAAACCGACGGTGAGCAGGAGGGCGCAGAGGGCTGCCTAAGCGTGCCGGGTAAATACGGCATAGTGAAGCGTCCTTACTATGCCAAGGTGCGTGCGCAGGATAGAGACGGCAATTGGTTTGAGGCAGAGGGTGAGGAATTGACTGCCCGGTGTTTCTGCCATGAGCTGGACCATCTGGACGGCATCATCTATACAGAGGTGATGGAGCGGTTCCTGACAGAGGAAGAGCTGCAGGATCTGTCTTCAGATGAGGAAGAGTAATTTTCAGGAGGCATCCTATGCGTGTTGTGTTTATGGGTACGCCGGATATTGCGGCTACCTGTCTTAAAAGAATTATTGCCGACGGCTTTGATGTGGTCGGTGTCTATACCCAGCCGGACCGGCCCAAGGGGCGGGGCATGAAGCTGGTAGCTTCTCCCGTAAAGGAAGTGGCAATGCAGCACAATATCCCGGTATTCCAGCCGGAAAATTTCCGGGAGGAGGAGACAGTCCAACAGCTGCGGGATTTGAAGCCGGATGTGGCGGCGGTGGTTGCCTATGGCCGCATACTGCCCCAAAAGGTGCTGGATGTTGCCCCCAAGGGATTCATTAACATCCATGCAAGCCTGCTGCCCCAGTACCGGGGTTCTGCACCTTATCAGTGGGCGGTGCTGGACGGACTTACAGAAACCGGTGTGACGGCTATGTATCTGTGCCGTGAGATGGATGCGGGCGATATCATTGCCTGTAAAAAGACCCCCATCGGACCCAATGAAACAGCCGGTGAGCTGCTGGACAGACTGGCGGAATTGGGCGCCGAACTGCTCAGCCAGACCCTTTCCTGTGTGGAAAAGGGGACTGCCTGCGGTACGTGCCAGGATTGCACGCAGGTGACCTATGCGCCTATGCTGGATAAGAGCATGTGTCCTATTGATTTTACCTGTACTGCCTGCCAGGTACACAACAAGGTACGGGGTTTAAATCCCTGGCCTGTTGCAACCATGGAGCTGCAGGGGAAAATATTTAAGGTCTATTCCACCGTGGTGGTGGACAATCCCAGCGGCGCACCTGCGGGCACTGTACTGGGTCTGACCAAAACCGGCCTGCAGATCGCCTGCGGCCAGGGTGCGGTGGAAATCCGTATGCTGCAGGCCGAAGGTGGCAAACGGATGGCGGCGCCCGATTACTTCCGGGGTCATCCCCTGGAGGCTTGACCATGGGTGCCAGAGAAACGGCCCTGAATGTATTGATTGCCTGTCGGAAGGATGGCGGCTGGTCTAACGGGGTGCTGAAGGACTATACCCTCCGTGACCGGCTGGACAGCCGGGAGGCCGGTTTGGCAGCGCGGTTGTGCTACGGGGTGACACAAAACCGGAATTATCTGGATTTTTACCTGCAGCAGCTGCTCACCGGCAGAATCAAGGATTTACACCCGGTAATCCGGGATGTTCTCCATCTGGGTCTGTATCAGATTTATCTGATGGACAAAATTCCGGAATCTGCGGCAGTGAATGAATCTGTGGAGCTGGCCAAAAAGTACTGCCGCAAGCAGCGCAATGCTTCCGGACTTGTGAATGCGGTGCTCCGCAGCGCAGTTCGCACCAAGGGAAGCTTGAAAGAGCCAAATTCCTGGGAGGACAGGTACTCTCATCCGGCGGAGCTGATTAATCTATTGAAATCTTATGTGGGAAAGGAACGCATGGAACCCATGCTCCGGGCCAATAATGCCATTGCCCCCATGACAGTGCAGGTAAACACACTGCAGACCACCGCAGAGGCTTTGCAGGCCCGATTGGAAGCAGAGGGCGTGAGCGCGGAGGCACATGCCTGGCTTTCAGACTGTCTGGTGCTCTCCGGCACAGGGAATGTGGAGCATTTGCCCAGCTTCCGGGAGGGACTGTTCTACGTGCAGGATGGTGCGGCAAGGCTCAGCGTTCTGTGCGCCCAGCTCCAGCCGGGTCAAAGGGTGCTGGATTGCTGCGCAGCCCCCGGCGGCAAAAGCTTTGCCGCTGCCATTGCCATGAAAGGGCAGGGGGCAATCACCGCCTGTGATGTTCACAGCCACAAGATTGAACTGATTGCCAAAGGCGCAGCCCGTTTGGGTTTAACCGGAATTACCGCCAAACAGCAGGATGCCACAGAGTTTTGCACCGGCTGGGAAGAACAAATGGATGCGGTGATTGCAGACGTACCCTGTTCCGGGTTTGGTATCATCCGCAAAAAGCCGGATATCCGTTATAAGGATTTGGCAGCCATGGCAGAACTGCCTGCGCTGCAAAAGAAAATTTTAAACAACGTGGCCCGCTATGTAAAGCCAGGCGGACTGCTGCTGTACTCCACCTGTACGCTGGTGCAGGCGGAAAACGAGGGAATGGTGGCGGAATTTCTCCGTACCCACCCTGATTTTACCACAGAACCCCTGCCGCTGCCGGCTCCCCTTCCCAAGAATGAAAGCGGAATGCTGGCGCTGGTGCCTGGGGAATATGACACAGACGGCTTTTTTATCTGCCGTCTGCGGAGAAAATTATGAATCATATGAAATCCATGACCATCCCGGAAATCGGCGGGGTGCTGAAAGAAATGGGCCAGCCGGCTTTCCGGGCAAAGCAGGTCTATTCCTGGCTCCACAAGGGCGTGCGCAGTTACGAGGAGATGACCAACCTCCCCAAATCCCTGCGGGATACGCTGGCAAGCCGTTACCCCATCTGCGCCCCGGAAGTGGTGCGTAAGCAGGAGTCCCAGAAGGACGGCACAATTAAATATCTGTGGAAACTGTCCGACGGTAACTGTGTGGAGACCGTTCTCATGCGCTACCACTATGGCAATACCGTGTGTATTTCCACGGAGGTGGGTTGCCGGATGGGCTGCGCGTTCTGCGCTTCTACTTTGGGCGGTCTGGTACGCCCGCTGGAGCCCTTTGAGATGCTGGACCAGGTGCTGTTTACCCAGGTGGATTCCGGGTTGCCCATCTCGCACATTGTGCTCATGGGCATTGGTGAGCCTTTGGATAATCTTCCCAATGTGCTGCGCTTTTTGGAACTGGTGAACAGCCCGGACGGTATGAATATATCTATGCGGCACATCAGCCTCTCCACCTGCGGATTGGTGCCGAAGATTGATGAATTGGGGGATAAGAAGCTGCAGATCAGTCTTGCAATTTCCCTCCATGGCCCCAACAACGAAATCCGTAGCCGGATTATGCCGGTGAACAAAGCCTACCCCATAGAGGTGCTTATGGAGGCCTGCAGAGGATACTATGCAAAGACCTCCCGGCGCATCCATTTTGAATATGCCATGATTCAGGGGGTCAACGACACCCGCGAACATGCCAAAGAGCTTTTGGCGCTGCTGAAGGGGTTGCCTGCCCACGTAAATCTGATTCCCCTTAACCATGTGGAAGAGAGTCCCCTGAAACCCAGTACCAAGGAGAATGTTGCAGCCTTCCAAAAGATTCTGGAGGACGGCGGCGTGGCGGCTACCGTACGCCGTACGCTGGGCAGCGATATCGATGCTTCCTGCGGTCAGTTGCGCAGAAAATATACAAAGAATCAAAAGTAACCCTGTTTTACCCTGAAAGGAGTGGAGCCATATGCAATATTGGGGGTTAACCGACCCTGGTTGTGCCCGCAGCCAAAACCAGGACGTCTATCATATTGAGATGCTGGACAGGCATACCCTGCTTTGCATTATTTGCGACGGAATGGGTGGTGCCAAGTCCGGCAATGTGGCAAGTACATTGGCAGCAGATGTGTTTACCCAGGAGATCAAACGAACCTGGACACCGGACATGGAACAGGACGAACTGGATCAAATGCTGAAAAATGCGGTGAAGCTGACCAACTACACCGTTTACGATCAGGCCCAGCAGTTTGAGGAGTTTATGGGAATGGGAACCACATTGGTGGCGGCACTGATTCAGGGAAAGAAAGCAACCATTGTCAATGTGGGTGATAGCCGTGCTTACAGTATCAATGCTGAGGGGATCCACCAGCTGACAACAGACCACTCTCTTGTACAGATGATGGTGGAAAGAGGGGAATTGAACCCCCAAATGGCCAAAAATTATCCGGGCAAAAACCTGATTACCCGGGCCATTGGCACAGAGCCGTCGGTTAGCTGTGACATTTTTTACCGCAAATTGGAGCGGGAGGACTGTTTGCTGCTCTGTACGGACGGACTGTCCAACCTGCTGGATGAGCAGGAAATCCTGTTTGAAGTTGCCCATGTTCCCGATAAGGAACAATGCTGCCAGCGGCTGCTGGACATCGCTCTCAAGCGGGGCGCGCCGGATAACGTGACCAGTGTTTTGGTTGTGGTTTGATCCGGTGGGAAAGGAGTTTTGGTTTTATGGATAAGTACATAGGCCGGTTGCTGGATAACCGGTATGAAATATTGGAAGTAATTGGAACAGGCGGCATGGCTGTCGTGTATAAAGCAAGATGCCACAGACTCAACCGCCTTGTTGCGATTAAGATATTAAAAGACGATTATTTAGAGGATGAGGATTTCCGCAGCCGTTTTCACGCGGAAAGCCAGGCAGTTGCCATGCTGAGCCATCCCAATATTGTCTCTGTTTATGATGTGTCAACCTCTATCTCCCTGGAGGCAGACTATATCGTCATGGAACTGATCGATGGGATTACCTTAAAGCAGTATTTGGAAAAGAAGGGCGTTCTCAATTGGAAGGAGACATTGCACTTTGCAATCCAGATTGCAAAGGCGCTGGAGCACGCCCATAGCCGGGGCATTGTCCACCGGGATATTAAGCCCCACAACGTGATGGTGCTGAAAAACGGCTCTGTGAAGGTGGCTGACTTCGGCATTGCCCGGATGATGTCGCAAGGCAATACCCTGACCAAGGAAGCCCTGGGCTCTGTTCACTACATCTCTCCGGAGCAGGCCAAAGGCGGCCGGGTGGATAACCGGTCTGATATCTACTCTTTGGGCGTTGTGATGTATGAGATGATGAGCGGACGGCCACCCTATGATGGGGATTCTCCTGTATCGGTGGCTATTCAGCACATCAATGGCGGCGCGGTGATGCCGTCGCTGCTCAATCCCAACATCCCCGGCGGCCTTGAGCAGATTATTATGAAGGCAATGGCCCACGATTTAGAGGATCGGTATATCTCTGCAACCCGGATGCTGGCGGATATGGACGAATTCCGAAAAAATCCGGCAGTCCTCTTTGATTACAATACACCTCCGCTGGACGCAGTTACCAGACTGCAGCGGCCTCCGTTGGAATTGAAAACCCCCAGAAGTACTGCAGAGCGGGTAGCAGAAAGGGAGGTGGGCGCCCGGCGGCGTACGCCCGGTGAAGCACCGGCAAGGAGATCCGCTGCCGAAATGTCCAGACGCAGCAGTTCCGCGCCCGCGAAAAGAAGGGAAGATGCGGAGGAAAGCCGCAGCCGTGTGGCTACCATTGCCATCATTTCCTGCTCTTTGGTGGCGCTCATAGCGATTGTAATTTTCCTGATAACCCTGCTGAACGGTGGTATCTTTAACTTCAAAAAAGAGAAGCTAATAACGGTACCCAATCTGGTGGATGCAGTATATGCACAGCTGCCGGAGTACCCAGGATTGGACGTGACAAAAAAAGAGGTCTACGATGAAGAAGCAGATGCCGGCATTGTTATCCGTCAGGAGCCTGCTGCCGGTGACAAGGTGGTGGAAGGCACGCTGGTGGTTGCCACAGTCAGCTTAGGTCCGGTTCCCAAGGCGATTCTCATGCAGGATTTGGAGAATCTTTCTCAAGACCAGGCAAGTAGCATGCTTGATGGCTTGGAACTGAACCTGCAAGTGGAGGTGCGCGAGGAGTACAGCGAGACCATTGCGGCTGGAAATATTATCCGTACAGAGCCGCAAGAGGGCGCAGAATTAACTGCAGGACAGGCGGTTATTCTCTGGGTAAGCAAGGGCGAAGAGGTAAAGGTGGGACAAATGCCCAATCTTTTAGAAGGTACGAAGGAAATGGCCAAAACCATTCTGGACAACCAAAAGCTGAAGCTGAAGATTTCCTATGAAGAAGTGTTTGACAACAAAGTGCCAGCAGGATGTGTGGTGCGCACAGATCCGGAAAAGGGCGGTGAGTTGAAAACCGGACAGGAAGTCAAGCTCTACATCAGCAAGGGACCGGAAATGGAGTATATGCCCAATGTTGTGGGAATGAGCGTTAAGACGGCTGTTGATGTACTGAAGGGTGCCGGTTTTAATACGCCTATTATTGAATATGTGGACAGTCAGGAAGAAAAGGACACGGTAGTCAGCCAGTCCGTGGAGAAGAATACGGAAATTCCTGTCAATACCCAGATCACAATTGAAATTTCCAAGGGCCCGGCAGAGACGCAGCCCCAGGAAGTGACCATGGATGTGGTTATCGGCCTGCGCAGCAGTGCCGATGCTGCCGAGTGCAGAGTATCGGTCAGCCGGGACGGTGTAACCATTTATAACGAGATTGTTCCCCAGGGAACGGCATCCGTTACGCTGGCAAATCAAACCGGAAGCGGCCCGCAGAAATATGTGGTTATCATCAATGAGCAGGATGGCTGGGACGAATGGGTGGATTTTAAGGCCAATGAGTGAAAAAATGACCGGGCGTATAGTACGTTCGCTGAGTGGATTTTATGATGTCCAGACCCCGGCAGGACTGATCACCTGCCGGGGGCGGGGCAGTTTGCGCCGCGGTACAGAGGTGCCTCTAACCGGCGACATGGTCGAAATCACCGCAGAACGCAATAAAGGCATGGTGGAAAAGATTCTGCCCCGCCGCAACCGGTTTGTACGTCCGGCGGTTGCCAATGTGGATGCGCTGGTAGTGTTTGCGGCCAATGTGAATCCGGTGACAGAGCCGTTTCTCATTGACCGGGTGGCGGCCATTGCCGGAGACCAAGGCGTTGATGTGTATATCTGTGTGAACAAATGCGATTTGGATCCGGCAGTGGATTTGGTGCAGATATACCGGCATGCGGGCTTTCAGGTGATCCAAGCAAGCGCACAGACCGGTGAGGGTGTGCAGCAGCTGCGGCAGCTGCTGGAGGGAAAACTCACGGCTTTTACCGGCAATACCGGCGTGGGGAAGAGCAGTATGCTCAATGCCCTGTGCCCGGAACTGAATCTGGCAACAGGTGAGGTTTCGGAAAAATTGGGAAGAGGCCGCCATACTACCCGGCATGTGGAGCTTTACAAGCTGGCAGAGAATACCTATGTGGCAGATACCCCGGGATTTGCCTCCTTTGATACGGAGCAGATGGATGTGCTGCTGAAGGAGAATCTGCAGTATGCGTTCCCGGATTTTGCCCCGTTTTTGGGGCAGTGCCAATTTCATGACTGTTCACACCGTGCGGAGCCGGGCTGTGCAGTCCGAACGGCCGTGGAACAGGGAGATATAGAGAAAACGCGCTACCAGAGTTATCTGCGGCTTTATGAAAAGTCCAGCCAGATAAAGCTATGGGAGCTGAAATGATGGGAAGCGAACAGATGGAAACCAACAAAAAGCGGATTATATGGATTACCCGCACGGGAATCCTTGTGGCGCTGCTAATCGCGGTGCAGTGGCTGACCGCCGGGACACAGGCCTTTGCAGGTCAGTATATAACAGGCAGCCTTGTCAATTGCGTACTGGCAATTGCTGTGCTGTTCGGAGGGCTTTGGAGTGGCGTGGCGGTAGCGGCTTTGTCTCCTGTCTGTGCGTTCCTACTGGGAATTGGCCCCAAGGTGATTCAGGTAGTACCGGCCATTGCGCTGGGGAATCTGGTGCTGGTGATGGCGCTGCACTTCTTGCTGCCGGTATGGCCTATGCCCATTTGGCGCAAGGTCATAGCAATTGCGGTTTCTGCGGCGGCAAAATTTGTGATGCTGTATCTAGCGGTGGTGCAGGTGCTGATACCTGCGATGGGCCCGTCACTTCCGGAAAAGCAGGCAGCTGCATTTTCGGTGATGTTTTCCTATCCGCAGCTGATTACGGCCATTATTGGCAGCACACTGGCGATGCTGCTACTGCCTGTTCTGCGGAAGGCAATTAAGTAATCATGTACTAAATAGCGAAGGGGCGGCCATAGCGGTCGCCCCTTCGTTTTCGCGTTATATATTGGCATCCTTTTGCGCGGGTGTGTCCAGCAGTGTACCATCGGCATCAAAGCGGGAGCCGTGACAGGGGCAGTCCCAGCTGTGTTCATAGGGATTCCAACGGAGCGTGCAGCCCATATGGGGGCATCGCTTGGCACGCGGCGTTATAAAGTCCAGCAGTGTGGTGCCTATATTGGAAAATAACTGCTTGTGCAGCATTCCCCGGTTAGGCCGCAGCACAGAGGCCAGTGGGTTTTTTCTGCCGCAAATCAGATCGTCAATCAAATTGGCTGCGACCATGGAGTTGGTCATACCCCAGGCGTTGAAACCGGTTGCCACATATACATGGGGCAGATTGGGACTGTACCGTCCCACATAGGGCAGCCCGTCCAAACTCATGCAGTCCTGATTGGCCCAGGCGTAACGCTGCCGGGATTCGGGAAAGTACCGCTTTGCGTAGTAACGCAGATAGGAAAAGCCATCTCCGGGTTTGCCGGTACGGTGGTCACCGCCGCCAAGCAGCAATAAATCCCCATAGCGGCGGAAGTAAAGACCGCGGCCATTCAATTCCGCCATCGTCGCACCCGGGTCGGGTGCGTTTTCCAAGGCCAAAACATAAGAGCGCTGCTGATACAGCTTCAAAAAATACATCCCGTGTTTGTTGAGAAAGGGAAAATGTGTGGCTACCACAATCTGCTCGGCGGTGACGCTGCCCTGGGCGGTATGGGCTGTGTTATTCTCCAGCCGGAGAACTCTGCTGTTTTCGTAAATTCTGAGGGTTTTGGCGATGCCTGTCAAGAACTTTAGAGGATGAAACTGTGCCATGTCCGGATACACAACGGCACCGGTGGTGGGAATGTCCAGAGGTACCGTGACATCAAACATAGCAGGGTGTCCCAGACGCTGCACAATTTCCGCTTCCTTTTGCAGTGTATCCGGCGCTTCGGTCGTAAACTGGATGGACGGCATGTCCTCAAAATCGCAGGGATGGTCCGAGGACAGCTTTCTGAAAGTACGCACAGCCTGTAAATTCTGATGCAAATAAGCTTTGGCTGCGGATATACCAAAGCACCGAATAATGTCCCCGTACAACATATCGTGCTGGGCGGTTAGAACCGCGGTTGTACCGGCAGTAATCCCCATGCCGATTTGGTTGGCCTCCACCAGCACAACGTCTTTCCCGCTTTTCTGCAGTGCATTGGCGCATAGGATACCTGCCATGCCCCCGCCGATAACCAACACCTGTGCGGTAATGTTTTTCTTTAGCGTAGGATAGCGTGCAGAAGATGCAGTATTGTTCCATAGTGATTCCATAAAAACACCCCTTTGGAAACAGGATTCCCAAAGGGGTGGAAAATTACACAGGTCATAAGAAGTTTGCCATCCAGTACAACTGCCAATCAAAAATCAAACCAGTGACGCAGCAGGCTGCAAGGAGGACAGGCCGTAACTTGCACAGTCTGCAATTTGGTGCATAAACTGTCCTATAAGCGATGTTGCTTATTGCTTGCCAATTTCAAACGGGAGGTATCCATATGTCAGAGCGTTGTCAGGGGAGTGTGCGCTGCAGGCCAGAGGATCTGCAGGAAGCACTGTCCATTCACACCAGAAAAATCACAGACAGCTGCCGGGATAAGGACTGCATTGAGGATTTGCGGGTCTATTTGACCCGGGGATCACAGAATTTATTAAATGCGGCATCGGGGGCAAAGGTTCGCTGTGCGGATCTTATTTATACCTACATCGATGTGGAGCCGGTGGCCTTTGACCGGAATCACTATTGCATTGATGTGACCTTTTACTACCGGATTCTGGCCGATGCCGTAGTGGGCGGCGCCCGCCCGGCTACACTTTATGGGCTGGCGGCGTTTTCCAAGCGGGCCGTTCTGTGCGGTGAGGACAGCAGAGCCCACATATTTACCAGTGATACCAGATTTGGAGATTTGGACGGACTCAGCCGCTACAGTGCCAAGCGTCCTACGGCAGTGGTGGAGGTGCTGGATCCCATGGTGCTCAGCTCCAAGGTTCGGGAGATTTGTGGCTGTGGGGAATCGGCCGCTGCACAGATACCCGATGGTATTCGTAAGCTTTTTGACGAAGAATTGGTGCTTACAGACGAAAAAAACCGCCTGTATGTGACACTGGGACAGTTTTCCATTATCCGTCTGGAGCGGGATGCCCAACTGGTAGTACCGATGCTGGCCTATAGCATGCCTACCAAGGAGTGCTGTGACGCGCCTGGGTGCGCCGAGGATCCCTGTGAGATGTTCAGCCGGATTCCCTTCCCCGATGCCCAGTTTGCACCTAAGGGGTGTGACCGGTCCTGTGACGGAGAGGGCAGCTGCTGTACTGCAGAAAACAACTGAAAGAAGGGTGCGTTGTAAAGCGCACCCTTCTTCTGTATCTATATAGAAAAGTTGCAATCAACCCCGCAGAAGCCGCTTGCGGGCGATGTTGATGGGACCCTCGCTCATGTGGTTGATCCAGGCCAGGCTCTTACCGCAGCCATAGGCAACGCAGGAGGCAGGATCATCGGCCAGCGCACACGGGATACCTGTGCGCTCGGTCAGCAGTAGGTCCATACCCCAAATCTGGCTGCCGCCGCCGGTGAGGGTGATGCCGTTCTCAGCAATATCGCCCACCAGCTCCGGCGAAGTATCTTCAAGAACCGTCAGTACCTCATCGGCAATTGTCCGGGCGGGACGGCGCAGCACCTCATAAATTTCTGAGGAGAGCAGATTCATTTCCCGGGGGACGCCGGTTTTTGCATCTCTGCCTTTAACCAGCATCGTGGCATCCTGGTTGCGGGGGTAGACACAGCCGATTTGAATTTTGATATCCTCGGCGGTAACCTGCCCGATGATGATGCCGTGTTTCCGGCGCATATACCGGGCGATGGATTCATCAAAGGCATCACCGGCTACCTTGATGGAAGAGGAGACGGCAACAGCATTCAGCGACAGTACTGCGATGTCTGTGGTGCCGCCGCCAATGTCAACCACCATGTGCCCGTTGGGATCTTTGATGTCCAGATTGGCACCCAGAGCAGCGGCTAAGGGTTCTTCAATCAAATAGACGCGGCGGGCACCGGCTTCAATGGCGGCGTTGATAACAGTGCGTTCTTCAACCTCGGTAATGCCGCTGGGAACACAAATGACAACTCTGGGCTTAGGGGTGAAGAGAGATGTCTTTGCGGCGGAGAGGAACATGGACTGCAGCATTTTTACGGTCATTTCGTGGTCGGAGATGACGCCATCCCGCAGCGGGTGCATGGCAACCACATTGCCGGGGGTGCGGCCCAGCATGTTTCTGGCGGCGGAGCCAACTTGCAGAACCTTGCCGGTGTTTTTGTCCACAGCGACTACAGAGGGCTCCCGGATAACCACACCTTTTCCATCCACGTAAATCAGAATGTTGGAGGTGCCCAAATCCACACCTAAGTCATGAGAGAGTAATTGCATATATTTCACCTACAGCTTATTTAGTATCGTGTGAGGCCGCAGCCACAGCGGCACAGTAAACTTCCTTTGCCCCTGCAGTCAAAAGCACCCGGGCACATTCCGATGCTGTGGCCCCGGTCGTGATGATGTCATCCAGCAGGAGAATCCGCTTGCCCTTGACCTGTGCAGGACAGATTACCTGATACGCGCCCAGTACATTGGCCCGGCGCGCCGCGGGGTCGGAGATGCCGGACTGGGGCGGCGTGTTGCGGACTTTTTTCAAAGTCTTAGTCAGGGGCATGTTTAACTCCTCAGAAAGAGACTGCCCAATCAGCGCCACATGGTCATAGCCACGGCACAGCTTACGCAGCCACCCGGTGCTTACCCAGGTCAGCACGTCAAAGTCCGTCCAATCTTCCGTTTGCAGCTTCATTGCCAGCAGCCTTCCATAGACAAGGGCATAACTGCGGGCATTGCCGAACTTATACCGCAGCAGGCTTTGCCGCACTTCGTCCTTATAATACCATACCGCAGTCCATCCTGCAAGGAAGGAAAGCTTAAATTTTGATTTTATAAATTCCGGTGCATGGGTCCGGCAGTGGTGGCACAAGTCGGTTTCCTGCTTTTCCAGCAATTTTCGGCACAGTGTGCATTTTCGGGGAAAGAGAATACCCATATCAATCCACCTTCTCCTGCAGTCTCAGCTTTAGGCCGGTATAACGCCGGCCGGTTTTTGCGTTTTGTACCATAGCGGCCACGGTGTCCTCGCGTCCTACGATAATCAGCAGTTCCCGGGCGCGGGTAATGGCGGTGTAAAGGATACTGCGGTTTAATAGATACGGGGAGCTGTTCCATGCGGCAAGCACCACTGCCCGGTATTCACTGCCCTGACTCTTATGGACAGTCATCGCAAAGGCAGGCTCCAACTCGTTGAGCTGGGTGAAATCGTAATCCGCCTCCCGGTCGTCAAAAACTACAGTAACCAGCTCCGTATTGAGGTCGATTTCCCGGATGATGCCCACATCACCGTTGAAAACACCGGCGCCAACCTCACTGCCGTCGCAGCGCTTCCAGAGGATATCGTAATTGTTCCGAATCTGCATAACCCGGTCGCCCTCCCGAAAGACAACGTCCCCAAACTGGCGCTCCTTTTTGTCTGGCGCTGGAGGATTCAGACAGGCCTGCAGACGTTTGTTCAGGTTGACTGTGCCGGCGTTGCCCTTTTTGGTGGGGGTCAGTACCTGTATCTGCTCTGAGGAGATGCCCATATTTTTGGGCAGACGCTGGGAACAAAGTCCCGCAATAGTCTGCCCCACCGCCTCATCAGAGGTACAGGGCAGGAAGAAAAAGTCGCTTTTTACATTCCGCAGCTCCGGCATCTGCCCCTGGTTGACCCGGTGGGCGTTCATAACGATCAGGCTTTCCTGGGCCTGGCGAAAAATCTCGGTTAGATGCACCCGGGGCAGGCAATTGCTGCGGAGCATATCGTTGAAAGGAAAGCCGGGACCTACCGGGGGAAGCTGGTCCGGGTCACCAACCAGAATCAGTCGGGTGCGGGGGGTAATTGCCTGCAGCAGGCTGTGCAGCAGACGGATATCCACCATGGACATTTCGTCCACAATCACCGCGTCAGCTTTGAGGGGGTCGGATTCATCCTTGGCAAAGAAGAGCCGTCCGGTGTGTGGATCAATACCGGCACCCAAAAGACGGTGGATGGTGGAGGCTTCCTGCCCGGTGACCTCGGTCAGCCGTTTGGCGGCACGGCCGGTGGGGGCGGCAAGCTGGCATTTCAGATCCATTTGGCGGTACAGGGACAAAATACCGTTTAAAATTGTAGTTTTGCCGGTGCCGGGACCGCCGGTAATCAGCAAAAGACCGCAGGTTGCGGCTTCTGCAATGGCCTGCTCCTGCTGCGGGGAATAGGTCAGCCCACTGTCAGTGGCCGCTTGACGCAGCTTTTTGTTCAAAAAGGAAGGCACTGGGAAATGGGTTCCGGCAAATGCTAGCAGACTCTGGCTGCAATACACCTCTGCCTGGTACAGCTCCGGCAGATAGATCACGGAGATACCCGCAAGGCTGTTACGTACCAGCCGCTCTGCTCCTGCTAACCGGTCGAGGCTATCGGCAATTGCCCCATTATCCACGCTCAAAAGCTGCGCAGTGGTGGAAATTAACTTGTCTTCCGGCAGAAAGCTGTGGCCTACCGTTAAATTGTAACGCAGTTCGAAAAGTACACCTGCATCTACCCGGCGGGGATCGTCTCCGGCGATGCCCATGTCAATGGCAAACCGGTCCACAGCAACAAAGGGCGCTTCCAGCTCCTCGTCCATCAGTATATAGGGGTCATCGTATATTAGGTCAATGGCGCTCTCACCGTAGAGCTTGTAGGTTTTGACCGCCAATTCTGCTGGCAGATGGTGTAATGTGAAAAATTCCAGCAGATGGCGCATACCCACCTGCAGCCGAAATTCCTCACCAATGGTCAAGGCTTTTTTAAGGGAAATCCCGGAAACTTCCGAAAGCCTTTCCGGCTCCCGTTCCATAACCAGCAGGGTCTGCTCTCCGAAATGTTCCACGATCCGGCCGGCCATTCTGGGGCCGATCCCCTTTATTACTCGGCTTGACAGGTAGTTCATAATCTCCATAGCGGTTTGGGGCATGAGCCGCTCCAAAAATTCAGCTTCAAACTGCCTGCCATAACTGCTGTGGGTGCCCCATTTTCCGGTGACCATCAACCGTTCTCCCACAACGGGCAAGGGAATGGTGCCAACAACAGTGACAGTCTGTCCGTCAGCACAGCGCAGGCGCAAAACGGCGTAGCCGTTATCGTAATTTTGATATACCACGGCGCTAATGGCACCTTGCAGGATTTCCATTTCAAATTCGGTCAAATCGGATCGCTCCATATTCCAGAATATCAGTGTATTATATTATAATATTCTACAATATTTCAGAGGAAATGAAAAGCCTTTTTGCAAACTTTTTGCCTTTGTGGGGGATACTAGACAAAGAGCGGAAAATTTACAAGTTTTTCTTGCATAGGGTTTTGCCCTGTAGTATAATAATTGAAAAAGTTGGATTGGGAGGTGGCGCGGTGAAACAGGTATCCTTGCTGGTCTGGCTGACCCAGCTTGGACTTTCAATTGCGCTGCCGTTGGGAGGCTTTATTTGGCTGGCACTGTGGTTGCGCCAGCGGTTTGACTGGGGCGTATGGGTTGTAATTGCAGGCGTGGTCCTGGGGCTTATTTGTGCCATCGATGGGCTGCGAACCTCCTTGAAGGCCATGGAACGCATGGCAAAGGAGGATAAAGAGCCGCCTCCGGTATCCTTTAACGATCATGACTGAAAGAAATGGGGGAGGAGAAAATGGATGCCCGTAAGATTGTGTGGAAGCACACGGCCACGCTGCTGCTGGGCCAGGTAATCTGCCTGGGAATGATGTATGCGGTTTTTGCGCTGCTGAAGCGTTTCGATATAACGGTACTGCTGGGAGGATTGGTGGGCACACTGCTTTCAACCCTGAACTTCTTTTTTATGGCCGTGGGGACCAGCCTTGCGGCGGACAAAGCGGAAAACCAAGATGTAAAAGGCGGACAGAAGCTCATTCGCCTGTCTTATACCGTCCGGACGGTTATCTTGTTTGTAGTGCTGTTTGCCTGCATCAAAAGTAAACTATTCAATCTTTTTGCGCTGTTATTGCCGCTGGTTTTTGTGCGTCCTGTTTTGACGATTGCAGAATTTTTTAGAAAGCCGGGTGAGAAAAGTACATGAATGTAGATGTTACCGGCGCGTATATCTATTTTGAAATCCCTTTGTTCGGGGGGATTCCCGTAACCCAGACGATGTTATCTGTTTTGCTTGTGACGGTGCTTTTGTGCATTGCCTCTTGGCGCTTGGGGCGGAACTTGAAGAAAAGGCCGGGGAAATTACAGGTGCTGACGGAAAAAGGGGTACAGATCCTTCATGATATGGTCTGTGATACTATGGGAAAGCACAATGCCCATTGGACACCGTATATCGGGACGATTTTCCTGTCCTCTATTTGCGGCTCCTTTATTGGCCTGACAGGCTTCCTTCGATCCTCCACGGCTGATTTGAGTGTGCCCCTTACCTGGGCGGTGATGACAAGCGTTATTATCTGGTATCACAACATCAAAAACAACGGCTTTTTGGGCTGGCTCAAGGGGTTTACAGAGCCTGTTGCGGTGATGACCCCTATGAACATTGTTTCAGAAATTGCCCAGCCCATTTCCATGGCGTTCCGTCACTTCGGCAATGTGGCCGGCGGCGGTGTGATTACCAGCATCTTATATACGGCTTTGGGCTTGGCCTCTAATGTGTTGATTGGGGCGGTTTCCAAAACCATTGTGCTCCCCATTATTGTCTTGGCGGTGGGCGTGCTGCTGTTTGTGTGGGGACGAAGGAAAAAGAAAGTCTTCGCCTGGATTTTTGGCGTTGTATGTATGGCAGTGGGTCTGCTAGGCGGGCTTGAGAACCTTGGCATTTTGCAGAACGTGCCGATTTTTCAGTTTGGTATCCCGGCGGTACTGTCGGTTTATTTTGACTTATTTTCCGGCTTTGTACAAGCATTTGTGTTCAGCCTTTTGAGCATGGTGTATATTGCCGGAGCATGCCCTCCCCCGGAGGAGAATTAAAAAATTTGGAGGAAAATTTTATGGAACATGCAATTATTAAGGCAGCTTGTGCAATCGGAGCAGGTCTGTGTATGGGTATTGGTGCTATTGGACCCGCCCTCGGCGAAGGCAATGCAGTGGGCAAGGCACTGGAGGGCATGGCCCGCCAGCCGGAGGCCGCCAGCACCCTGCGGACCAACATGATTCTGGGCTGTGCCATTACGGAAACCACCGGTATTTATTCTCTGCTGATTTCCTTTTTGATTCTGTTCGCAGTGAACTGAATCCCTTTTGGGGAACCCGAAGGAAAGGAGTAGGCAAATGGGCTTTGAAGAATTACTGGGCGTCAATCCCTGGACGGCTGCGTTTACACTGGCAAATACATTGGCAGTTTTCTTTGTGGCAAAAAAGTTTCTGTTTTTGCCGGTTATGCAGATGATTCAGCAGCGCCAGCAGGAGATTGATGATATGTATGCCAAAGCAGAGCTGGCCAATCAAGAGGCTGCGCAGCTGCAACAGACTTATACGGACAAGCTGGCAATCGCGGCCCAGACCGGAGAGCAGATGGTAAAGGATGCTGTCGCCCGCGGCAGATGCCGGGAAGAGGAAATCATCCGGCAGGCCAACGACCGCGCGGATGCCATTTTGCAGAAAGCCAATGCGGACATCGCCCGGGAGAAGAAAAAAGCGGTCAACGAAGCCAAGGATGAGATTACGGTGATTGCTATGGACATCGCCGGCAAGGTAGTAGGCCGGAGCTTGACCGTACAGGACCAGACAGCTTTGGTGGACGATTTTATCGAAGAACTGGGTGATGGCGTATGAACCGGCTGGCGAAGGTATATGCGCAGGCACTGTATTCCCTGGGAAGCGAAGAAAAGCTGGAGGAAGCTATCCTCACACAAATGGAGATGCTTCAGGAGGCTTTTTCCAAAGAACCGGCGTTTTTGCAGCTGTTGGCTGCCCCCAACATACCTAAGGGGGAGCGTTGCGATATCCTGGACAATAGCTTTCGGGATGGTGTGCAGCCGTATTTGTTGAATTTCTTGAAAATTTTAACGGAAAAAGGCCATATCCGTTCTTTTTCGGATTGCTGCAAGGCGTACCGGGAGCTTTATGACAGGGAACATGGAATTGTGCCGGTATGCGCTGTAACAGCTGTGCCGCTGACCGGGGAACAGATACACCGCCTAACCCAGAAGCTTGAGAAAATTACCGGGAAAACCGTGCGGTTAATGAACCGGATAGATCCGGCTTGCCTTGGCGGTGTGCGCCTGGATTATGACGGAAAGCGTGTGGACGGAACGGTGCAAAACCGTTTAAAGACGATTCATACAATGTTGGAAAATACTGTGCTCTGATGCAGAAAGCGGGAACAATATGGAGTTAAGACCCGAAGAACTTACAAGAATTATCCGTAGTCAAATCAAACACTATGAAAATAAGCTGGAATCTAGTGAAACCGGCGTGGTTATTTTGGTGGGTGACGGCATAGCCAAGGCCACCGGTCTGCAGCAATGTATGGCAGGTGAGTTGGTGGAGTTTCCTACCGGGGCCTATGGTATGGCCCAGAATCTGGAAGAGGACACGGTGTCCATTGTCATACTGGGTTCCGATAGCGGAATCAAGGAGGGCGATATTGTCAAACGTACCGGACGGGTGGTATCTGTACCTGTTGGCCAAGCGTTGATTGGCCGGGTGGTCAATGCCCTGGGCGAGCCCATTGACGGCAAAGGCCCAATTACAGCGGAGGCCTATCGCCCCATTGAGATGCCCGCCCCTGGCATTGTGGACAGAGAGCCGGTAAACAAGCCTTTGCAGACCGGTATCAAGGCTATTGATTCAATGATTCCCATTGGACGCGGACAGCGGGAACTGATTATCGGTGACCGCCAGACCGGTAAGACCACCATTGCCACGGATACCATTCTCAACCAGAAAGATAAAAATGTAATCTGCATTTATGTCGCCATCGGGCAGAAGCGTTCCACTGTGGCGCAGATTGTGAATAATCTGACAGAGGCAGGGGCGATGGATTATACCATTGTGGTCTCCGCCACGGCTTCAGAGTTGGCACCTATGCAGTATATTGCGCCCTATTGCGGATGTACAATGGGTGAGCATTTTATGCACCAGGGCAGGGACGTGCTGGTGATATACGACGATTTAAGCAAGCATGCAGTTGCGTACCGCGCGATTTCGCTGCTGATTCGCCGTCCTCCCGGACGTGAGGCTTATCCCGGAGATGTGTTTTATCTCCACTCCCGCCTTCTGGAGCGGGCGGCCCATCTGTCAAAGGAATTGGGTGGCGGCAGCTTGACTGCACTGCCTATTATCGAGACACAGGCAGGTGATGTATCCGCATACATCCCGACCAATGTGATTTCCATTACCGATGGCCAGATTTTCCTGGAAACGGAGCTGTTCAATGCCGGTGTCATGCCTGCGGTAAATCCGGGCATCTCGGTCTCCCGTGTGGGAGGTGCTGCGCAGATTCCTGCCATGAAGAAGGTGGCAGGCTCCCTGAAGCTGTTATACTCCCAGTACAGAGAACTGCAGAGCTTTGCTCAGTTCGGCTCCGATTTGGATGCCGATACCAAGGCGCGGCTTGCCCAGGGTGAGCGGATTGTAGAGGTGCTGAAGCAGAAAAACAGCCAGCCCAAGGAAGTGGCCCAGCAGGTGTGTATTTTGTATGCTGTTGTCAACGGCTATTTAAAGAATGTCCCCACAGCGCAAATTCCGGAATTTGAGCAGCGTTTGGCCGAATTTATGGAAAACCGCCATGGGTCGGTGCTCAGCCAGATTCGCGCCACCGGCAAGCTGGAGCAGCAGACGGAAGAAGCGCTGAAGGAGGCCCTAACCCAGCTGCTGAAGGAATTTGAAAAAACACTGTAAGGAGGTTTCGTGATGGCCGGTGTTTCCACCAAAGAGATGAAGAACCGTATTCGGAGCATGGAATCCACTAAGCAAATTACCAAGGCGATGGAAATGGTAGCGGCCTCTAAGCTGCGCCGTGCCCAGGCACAGGTGCTCTCCTCCAGACCGTATTTTGAGATTCTTTATGCGACCATCAGCGATATTGTGGCGGCAAACCGGGAGTTTTCCTCACCCTATTTGATGCAAAGGCCGGTTAAGCGGATCGCCTACGTGGTGATTGCCGGTGACAGAGGTTTGGCAGGCGGCTATAACAACAACCTGTTTAAACTGGTGGCTGGGGAGCTTCAAGACAAAACCGTAACAGTTCTGCCCATTGGCAGAAAAACAGTTGAGTATTTTAAGACTCGGGAAATACCGTTGCTCACAGCCAGCTATGCCCAGGCGGAAAATGTGTCTTTGGGTGACTGCTTTACCATGGCAAAGGATTTGTGCAAGCGGTATTTGGCAGGCGAATTTGATGAAATTCGTGTTGCGTACACCAATTTTGTGTCGGTGCTGACACAGACACCGGTATCGCTGCGGATGCTTCCGCTGCTGCAGATAGATTCCGGAAAAAAGACCGGAGGTCATACGGAACTGATTTATGAGCCGGACAGTGAGTCGGTTTTTGCTGCCATTGTGCCGGAATACTTGGGCGGCATGCTCTATGGCACCTTGTGTGAAAGCCGGGCGGCAGAGCAGGCGGCACGGCGGACAGCTATGGATGCCGCTACAGATAATGCCGAACAGATGATTGCGGATCTGCAGCTGCAATTCAACCGAGCCCGTCAGGCGGCCATAACCCAGGAGATTACGGAGATCGTAGCGGGTTCATAATAGGAAAGAAGGAGGGAAATCCCATGTCCCAAAACATAGGTACCGTGGTTCAGGTTATGGGCCCGGTTTTAGATATTCGCTTCCCGGAGGGCAGCTTGCCGGCACTGTTAAATGCCATTGAGATAGCCAATGGGGAAGCAACCATTGTGGCGGAGGTGGCGCAGCACATTGGAGACAATGTGGTGCGTTGTATCGCTATGAATGCTACCGATGGTTTGCAGCGGGGAGTTACAGCGGTGGATACAGGCAGCCCGATTCATGTGCCGGTGGGTGAAAACTGCCTTGGGCGCGTATTCAATTTGTTGGGTCAGACCATCGACCAGGGGGAGCCGCTGCCCCAGACGGAAACATGGCCCATTCACAGACCGGCGCCTGCCTATGATGAGCAGGAATCTGCCACAGAAATCCTGGAGACAGGCATTAAAGTGGTGGATTTGATTTGCCCCTACGCAAAGGGTGGCAAAATCGGCCTCTTCGGTGGCGCAGGTGTGGGCAAGACGGTGCTGATTATGGAGCTGATCAACAACGTGGCGAAGGCACAGGGCGGCATTTCTGTCTTTACCGGTGTGGGTGAGCGTACCCGTGAGGGCAATGATCTGTACCGGGAAATGAATGAATCCGGTGTTATCAGCAAGACTGCCATGGTTTACGGACAGATGAACGAACCCCCCGGAGCCCGTATGCGGGTGGGTCTGAGCGGCCTTACCATGGCGGAATACTTCCGGGATGTTAAGCATCAGGACGTTTTGCTGTTTATTGACAATATTTTCCGTTTCACCCAGGCGGGCTCGGAGGTATCGGCTCTGCTGGGACGGATGCCCTCCGCCGTGGGCTATCAGCCTACACTGGCAACGGAGATGGGCGCTCTGCAGGAGCGTATCACTTCCACGAAAAACGGTTCCATCACCTCGGTGCAGGCGGTTTACGTCCCTGCTGACGACTTGACGGACCCGGCGCCGGCCACGACCTTTGCCCACCTGGATGCCACAACGGTTCTGGATCGCGGAATTGCCTCTCTGGGTATTTATCCGGCGGTGGACCCCTTGGATTCTACTTCCCGGATTCTGACCCCCCAGATTGTGGGAACAGAGCATTATGAAACCGCCCGTGCAGTGCAGCGGATTTTGCAGCGCTATAAGGAACTGCAGGATATTATTGCCATTATGGGTATGGACGAGTTATCCGAGGAGGATAAGCTAACTGTCAGTCGCGCCCGTAAGGTGCAGCGTTTTCTGTCCCAGCCCTTTGAGGTGGCAGAACAATTTACCGGTTATCAGGGAAAGTATGTGCCACTGCAGGAGACCGTCCGGGGCTTCCGGGAGATTATCGAAGGTAAGCATGATGCCATTCCCGAGTCCTTCTTCCTGTACACAGGCACCATTGATGAAGTGGTTGCCAAATGGAAAGGGGACGGAGTATGAACACATTTCCCTTGACAATTGTGACACCGGACGGTGTCCAGTTTGATGGGCAGGCGCAGGAACTGATTGTCCGCACAACGGCCGGAGACATGGGTATTCTGGCAGGGCATATCAGTACCGTTGCTGCGCTGGGAATGGGGCAGGCGACGGTATTGGCAGACGGACAGCGGCGGTATGGCGCCTGTATCGGCGGTATGCTGTCGGTGGTGGATGGCAAAGTGACGCTGGTTCCAACCACGTTTGAGTGGGCAGAGGGAATTGATGTAAAGCGGGCTGACGAATCCCGCCAGCGGGCAGAAAAAATTCTGGCAGATAAAACCGCCAGCGATACAGAGCTCCGCCTTGCGGAAGCCAGATTAAAGCGGGCATTGATCCGCACCAGTGTGGCCAGCCGCGCTGCCGGCACATTGGGAAAATGATAGGGTAAGCTGTCCGGATAAAGACTGGTACAGCAGACGAAAAAGCACCGCCCGGCAGGGCGGTGCTCTTTTGAATAGAGTACGGGAGTCAAAACCTACCTTGCCAGAGAGCATCAGCGGTGACGCGCGCAAAAGGTATTTGACTTTTGGGGTTATAGTATGTAAAATACAAAAAACGGTATTTTGACAAGGATTGCTCCTTGTCAGTTTTCCTTTGAAAAGAGATGCAATACATGAAAATGAAAGAATTTCTGGCCGGCATGAGAGCCGGTATGCCGGTGTGTGTCGGCTACTTTTCTGTGAGCTTCGGTTTCGGCGCAATGGCAATCGCCCAGAGTTTGACCCTGTGGCAGGCAATCTTGATCTCCGCATCCAATTTAACCAGCGCCGGACAGTTCGCGGGATTGACGGTAATCGCCACTGGGGCTACCATAATTGAAATGATTCTAACTCAGCTTGTGATTAACAGCCGCTACGCCCTAATGAGCCTTGCCCTGGGGCAGCGTCTGGGTTCCAAAGCTGGTACCGGCCGACGGCTGATAGCCGCTTTTTTCAACACGGATGAAATATTTGCCCTGGGTATGTCCAGAGGTCAGCAACTGACAACTGCTTTCTTCATCGGCGCAGGTGTGGTCGCAGCACTGGGGTGGACTGCAGGCACTGCCATGGGTGCGGTTGCCGGCTCTCTGCTGCCGGAGTCTATTCGGATGGCTTTGGGCGTGATGCTCTATGGAATGTTCATTGCCATCGTGGTACCCCAAGCGAAAGAACAAACACCAATTCTGGTTTCTGTGGTGCTGGCGCTGGTTTTCAGCGGTATGTTTACATGGATACCCTGGCTGAATCAGATTTCCGACGGGCTGGCTATTGTGCTCTGCACGGTCGCGGCCGCTTCTTTGTGCGCTGTCCTATTCCCCGCAAAAGAAGAGGAGGCGGCACAATGAGAGTTTATGTATATATCCTTGTGATGGCTGTGACCACCTATCTGGTCCGGGCGCTGCCTTTGTCACTGTTCAAAAAACCCATCAGGAATCGGTTTTTTAAGTCATTTCTTCACTATGTTCCGGCGGCATGTCTCAGCGCCATGACGTTTCCTGCCATTCTTTACGCCACTGAGAACATGATTAGTGGTGCAATCGGTCTGGCGATTGCCGTCCTGCTGGCACTGAAAAAGAAGAGCCTGATCATCGTCGCGGTTGCCAGCTGCGCCGCCGTATTCCTAACGGAACAACTGATCACGCGCCTGTAATGCTATATAAAAACGGAGAGGTCTTAAAACCTCTCCGTTCTTTAATTGGAATATGATCAGCCACCCAGATAAGCCTTGCGGACCTTCTCGCTGGCGGCAAGTTCAGCACCGGTACCGGACAGGACGATGCTGCCGGTCTCCATAACGTAAGCGCGGTCGGAAATTGCAAGGGACTTGCCCGCGTTCTGCTCAACCAGCAGGATGGTCGTGCCGTCCCGGTTGATGTCCTTGATAATCTCGAATACCTGATCCACCAGCAGGGGAGAAAGACCCATGGAGGGTTCATCCAACATCAGCAGCTTAGGATGGCACATCAGCGCACGGCTGATAGCCAGCATCTGCTGCTCGCCGCCGGACAACGTACCTGCAATCTGATTGCGGCGTTCGGCAAGTCTCGGGAATCGGCCATAGATGGATTCCAGATCCGCTTTGAATTTCGCTTGATCCTTATTGGTGTAAGCACCCATCAGCAAATTCTCATAAACCGTCAGCTCCTGGAAGATCCGGCGGCCCTCGGGGACCTGTGTCATACCGGAGCGGACAATCTTGTGGGCGGGCATTGCCGTAATGTCCATGCCGTTAAAAGTGACGGTACCGGACTTTTTGGGAAGCAGTCCGATGACACTTTGCATAGTGGTGGTTTTGCCGGCACCATTGGCACCAATGAGGGAGACGATCTCACCCTCGTTCACATGGAAGCTGATACCCTTCAGCGCGCAGATGACGCCATAGTATACTTCCAGATTATTTACTTCCAACATTGCCATAGCGTTTACCCTCCGATGTATGCCTTGATGACTTCCGGATCCTGGAGAACGGTCTTGGTATCGCCCTCTGCCAGCACGGTGCCAAAATTCAGCACCGTCACCTCATCACACAGATCGGACACGAAGTTCATATCATGCTCGATCAGCAGAACGGTCATGTCGAAATGATCCCGGATAAACCGGATGGTATTGGCCAAGTCTTCGGTTTCATGGGGGTTCATACCGGCGGCAGGCTCGTCAAGCAGCAGGATCTTGGGATTGGTTGCCAGGGCCCGGGCAATCTCCAGCTTGCGTTGCTTGCCGTAGGGCAGATTACAGGCCAAGCTGTTACGCTCCTGCTCCAGATCAAATATCCGCAGCAGCTCCTTGGCCTTCGCACGCATTTCCTTTTCCACCCGGAAATGCCGGGGCAGCCGCAGAGCGGAGTCCAGAATGGAACACTGGTATTCCGGCTGATTGGCCAGGCCCACCATTACGTTGCGAACCACGGTCATGTTGTTAAACAGTCGGATATTCTGGAAGGTACGGGCGATGCCCTTGATATTGATCTTATCCGGAGTCATTCGCTTGATTTCCTCACCGTCCAGGAAGAAAGTGCCGGCGGTGGGCTTATACACACAGGTCAGAAGGTTGAAAATGGTGGTTTTACCAGCGCCGTTGGGGCCGATCAGACCATATATCTGGTTCTTTTTGATCCGCAGATTCACATTCTGAGCGGCTTTCAATCCGCCGAAGGAAATGCCAAGATCCTTGGTTACCAGAAGATACTCAGCCATTAGCGGTCGCCTCCCTTCTCATTGTCACCAAAGTCCTTGGGTGTCAGGTCAATGGACAAGATCTCGTCCATGCTGATCTTGGTGGGCACTACGTCCCATTTGGCTTCGTCGTCCTTAATATGAGCCGGGTCATGATGCTTCTTCAGCAGCTTCTTCAGTAGGTTGCCCAGATTATACTTGTCACGGAAGAGTTTCAGGGCGGGGGCGTTGTTGTAGATAACAATCACAATCAGAACCAGCGCGTACAGCAGATTCTGCAGTACCGCCAGATCACCGGTGAGAATGGTGGCCAGCTTGGTGTTCAGATAGGTGATCAGAGTAGCAGCGATCAGAGAGCCGTTGATACTGCCCATGCCGCCCAGCACCACCATTACCAGAATCTCAATTGAGTAGTTGTAGCCGAATTTGGAACTCTGGACGGTGTAGTTGCTGTAGCTGTACAGCACGCCGGCCATACCGGCCAGAGTGGCAGACAGAATAAAGGCCAACAGTTTGTACTTGGTCACGTTGATGCCGGAGGCCCGGGCGGCGATCTCATTGTCCCGGATGGCGGTGATAGCACGGCCATGCTTGGAACGGATCAGATTCTGGATTATGGCCAAGGTCAGCAGAACCAGTACAAAGGCGATGATGAACAGATACGCTTTGTTATAGCGGGGAGTCTCCAACCCCAGAGAACCGCCGAAGGTCTCGTCGGAGGAATTCTGGAACAGACTCTTGGCAATCTCACCGAAGGCCAGGGTAACGATGGCCAGATAGTCACCGCGAAGCCGCAAGGCGGGAATGCCGATGATTACGCCACAGATGGCAGCGGCAGTACAGCCAACCACCAGTGCGATGACAAAGGCCAACAGACCATTGCCCATCGTGGGTACCAGCAGGGATGCCACTTTGCCGCCCAGGTAGGCGCCAACGCACATAAAGCCCGCATGGCCCAGGGACAGTTCTCCCAGAAAACCTACAAGCAGAGACAGGGAAACTGCCAGGATCATGCTGATAGCAATTTTTTCCAACAGGAACAAAAGCGAATTGTCAAACTTGCCGCCGGCAAGGCTAATGCCGCCAAGCACAATCGTTAGCAAGCCAATGACCATGTAATTGATATAGTGATTAACTTTGAATTTTCCAATCTTCATACCTTTTCCCTCCTTTTCTTGCCAAGGAAGCCGGTGGGTCTAACTAACAGAATGAGAATCAGAATGGAGAACTCAATGGCATCCGTATAGGGGGCGATGGCAGTGATCTTGTAGGAAATGCTCTCAATCATGCCCAAAAGAATACCACCCAGCATAGCGCCGGGAATGGAGCCGATGCCGCCAATAACCGCTGCAGTAAAGGCCTTGATGCCGGGCATGGCGCCCAGGGTGCTGGAAATGCTGGGAGCCTTCAGCAAGTAGAACAAACCGGCCAGGGCTGCCAGAGCGGAACCAATTGCGAAAGTGATGGTAATGATGCTGTTGACATTGATGCCCATCAGTTGGGCAGCGCTCCGGTCCTCGGAGACGGCAATCATGGCCCGACCCAACCTGGTATACTTGACGAACAGTGTCAGTGCCGCCATGATGACCATCGTTACAGACAGGGTAACAAGTGTAGAGACCTGCACTGTTGCTCCCAGGACATGAATGGAACCGAACTCGTATACAGTAACCATCTTGGGTGCGGAGCCGAAGATGATCTGGGCAAGACTCTGGAGAAGATAACTGACACCGATGGCGGTAATCAGCACAGCCAGAGGTGATGCGCCCCGTAAGGGCTTGTAGGCTACTTTTTCAACAGTAACGCCTAGAATAACGCAGAAAACGACAGCCATCAGCACCGCAAGTAGCGGGTTCTGGGTTGCCATAAAGACATAGATCACATAGCCGCCGACCATGATAATATCGCCATGGGCAAAATTCAGCATTTTCGCAATGCCGTACACCATGGTATAGCCCAGGGCAATCATTGCGTAGATACCGCCCAGGCTTAGGCCATTTATTAGTGTGGATAATATTTGTTCCATAGTTTTTTCCTAACTTACTTTAAAAAATAGAAGATTCCAGAGAAAAACGGTGTGAAAAAAGTTTCCCCGAAAACCAACACAATGCACATATCGGCAAAAAGTCGGTATGTGCATGTGTGTTGCGGATCATATTTGATTGTTCTTTAGTTTGCTTCCTTGATCACATACTGGATGGCAGTTTTGTTGACGTAGCCGGTGGATTCCCAGGTGATGCTCGCACCGGTAACCGCATTCTCGATGGTATAGCCACCCTCGAACTGCTCTTTCAGAATGTCACACAGGTCAGAGGCACTGATGGTCACAGGAATCTTCTTGCCTGCAGCAATAGCCTTCTGCATAGCACCGTACAGAGCATATACACAGTCATAAGCAGATGCACCGAACTGGTTCAGTGTACCACTGCCGTATGCAGCAACATACTTGTCGATGAATTCCTTTGCAGGACCGCTTTCGGCCTTAGAGTTGAAGTGGGACAGCATGGTAACAGCCTGGGGAATGGAGGTGATATCAAAGCCATCGATGTTGTCGATGCCATCGAAGCCGTCACAGCCATAGTAAACGGTGTCAGCCTTCATGATGTCCTTGGCCTGGATCAGGAACAGGGATGCGGGAGTATAGTAGATGGGCATGAAGATAAAGCTGCAATTCTTCAATGTATCGATTTGTGTGGAGAAATCAGTGGCGTTTGCGTCGGAGAAGGAAGTCTCTGTCACGGTAACAGAAGCATCCAGATTGGCCTTGAACTGATCGTAGATACCCTTGGAGTAGTTCTCATCGGACTTGTAGAAAACGCCGATGGTCTGACCGGCAAAGTTCTTGTTCACAAAATCCGCGGCGACCTTACCCTGGTTGCCGTCAGCGAAGCACATCTGGTAACCGTTGGGGTTGGTGGGGATGTCGTCACCGGAAGCGGAGGGGGTCAGGAAGAACACATTGTCGTCAGCGGACAGGTTCTTGAATTCCAGACCGGGCTGGGTGGTAACGGTGCCCAGAGACAGCTGCATGCCACCTTCCAGCATGGAAGAATAGTTGGTAGACAGCTTGGTGGGGTCGTTCATATCGTCGGTAGCAACCAACTTGATCTTGATGCCGTTCAGACCGCCGGCAGCATTGATCTCATCAACAGCAATCTTAGCGGCATTGACAACAGCCTGACCGTACATAGCGGCACTGCCGGTCAGAGGACCGGAAACGCCGATGACGTATTCGGTGTTCTTGGCGGTATAACTGTTCTGAGCTCCGCCGCAGCCGGCCAGCAAACCCAGACACAGAGCAAAAGTAAGCGCGAGTGCAATGGTTTTTGTGATTTTCATAATCTTACCTCCATGGAGATTTGTAATATGCTATATCATATAGCGCAACGCGGATATTGTCAATGTAAAAAGTGCTGAATTTGAAAGCAATTTGGCTAAAATGATATGTTTTGCTGTTTTTCTATAAACAATTTGTTTGAATTTTTGTATTTTTACTGAATTATTTCTGGCGTTTTTTGGGAAAAATACGTCGTATTTGCAGTTTTTGTGTATTTGTGAAGCGTACAAATGTCTGCGGGCTGCAATAAATTTGTATCGTCAGAGACTCCGCTCCAACACGGAGGTGCGGTTATGTGTTCTTCTGTTTTACCATTCCTTTGACAACAAAAACCCGGTGCGTTCTCCCTTTGGTTCATCAAATCATGCTCCGGATATTTTCTCTGCGGCGCAAAAAGAAAACCTCCGAAATCCATACGGATCTGAGAAATTTTTGGAGCAAGGGACGGGAATCGAACCCGACAAAAATCCTTGTGTATCAATACTTTTTCGCATTTGTGGCTGTTTTCGTGGCTGAATTGATTCTAAAATTCTAGAATCGTTTCGGTTCGGAAACTGTTCGACATATTGGAATTGGTCAGTCACTTAGAAAAATCAATATCATAACGAGTTCCGTGAGATAACAGTAATCCGTGTGTTAGTTCAATTCGCAAAATGCATGTATTCACATCGTCAAAATTATTATGTCCGTTACCAATCCATTCAGCAAACATGGTACGCATCAGATTGGCAATTTCTTTGTTTTCTTCTTTGCCGAAATATCCCAGATTCACACCTTTTCCATGGGCAGTGAACCAATCACCTGCGATTGCCACCACGGGATTTTCTGCAATCTGTTTCATCTTGTTTGACAAGCCATAAGTAAGCACATAAAATGCGCCATCAAAATAAAAGGCATTTACGTTGCGCACATAGGGCGTTCCATCGGCCATTGTTGCTAATGCAATAATGCTGTCTTTTCCAAAGCGTTCAATCAGTATTGCTTCGGCTTCTTTTGTTATCTTTTTCATTTTTCGTTCCTCCGTCAAATTCAACTTTATCTAACTGAATTATACTTGATTGACCGCAAGAAATCAAGGCGTTGTCCTCTGTAGGCTTTCTGATCACCAGCGTTGCCGGTGCTCAGGGGCGGTCATTGACCGCCCGTACTGCACCGCTGGTTTTTGCCGGTGGTGAGTAAGTGCGCCCTTGAAAACTCAACTTGTATTTGGTATTATTAAAACAATCTTATCAACGATTCGATCTGAACAGTATTTATATGGAGGCAATTATGACGATTCACGAAATGCAAAACTTGAACCGAGCCACTATTGAATATGCTTCAACATTTATCGTGCCCAGTATGACACTCATTGAGCTTCGCAAACTATGTGAGGAATATATGCTCTCCCACGGTGCGGATTCCTTTTGGTATTGGGGTGTGGGCGCTTTTGTTTTTTCTGGCAATAAGACTGCTGTATCAGTATCCGGTCGAGAGTATAAAACAGATGACCGCATAATTGCGCCAACTGATATTATCACTATCGATTTAAGTCCGCAAAACAACTGCATTTGGGGTGATTACGCAAGAACACTGATTTTAGAAAACGGAAAAATCGTAAAAGATATAGAAGAAATACATAATGACGAATGGCGAAACGGTCTCAAAATGGAAGAATATCTGCACGAAACTATGCGCAGCTTCGTAGATGAGAACACTACTTTCGAGGAACTGTTCTACTTCATAAACAATCAGATCAAAGCTCGTGGGTACGTCAATCTTGATTTTCTTGGAAACTTGGGGCATTCCATAGTTAAGGATAAGAATCAGCGAATCTATATTGAAAAAGGAAATACGGAAAAACTGTCCGCTGTTGAAGCCTTTACTTTTGAGCCGCATATCAGTTTGTCCGGTTCTATATACGGATTCAAAAAAGAGAACATATATTGCTTCCGCTGTGGTGCGCTGAAAGAATTGTAAATGGGTGGGTACGATATTACGAAAGGTGCAGGAAGGTGATAAGGATGGACTTGCCAAAGCGGAAACAAAATCGCCTTGCTGAATACGATTATAGCACACCCAATGCTTATTTTATTACCATCTGCACGAAAAATCGCAAAAATCTGTTCTGGATGATCGCCCCTACGATATCAACGGTAGTCAGGCTGATGAAGGGAACTGTTTCCAAACAAGCAGGGTTTGCCATTTGGCAGAAAGGTTTCTACGACCATGTGATTCGAAACGATAACGACTACCGGGATATATGGAACTACATCGAAGGGAATCCTGGTAAATGGACAGAAGATAAACTGTACATCCCTCCCCGGTAAATATATCCTTCATAAATCCCGGACTGTTGCATTTAGATGGGTTCGATTCCCTTGCTTCTCAAAAAGAAAGACCACCCGAAGGTGGTCTTTCTTTTTGGAGCAGGGTACGGGAATCGAACCCGCCTTCACGGCTTGGGAAGCCGTTGTATTACCGATATACGAACCCTGCAGATTGGGGGTATTATAGCATGCCTAATCTGAAAATTCAAGCCCCTTTTGTCGGTAAGGGTGGCGTTTTTCTCAAAAAGATGCTATAATCATAAAGTATGAATTATGAAAGGAGCAGCTTTGTGGCAGAGTACGAAATGGTTCGGGAGATCAAGAATCTGTGTCCCAATAACCAAATGCGGGATGTGTTTTTCCAGGAGGTGGAGACCGATGACCCGGAGGCGTATGTACGTATGTTTTTGCAAGGGAAAGCGGTATCGCTTTCATCCCAGACAGGGGATGATAATTCGGTGACGGTCTATGCAGACTGCGATGGCCTGATTCAAAAATTTATATTCACCCCCGTTTGACAACTGGTTGTACAGGGAAGACAGCAAAGGAATAAAAATCAAATTCCCATGAAATTATGGTTGAATTTATCCGCCCGCTATGATATGATATGGTCGTATCGATATGGGTGGAGTATGCCCAGACACATAATTAGAAAGCAAAGATACGAAGGAGCAAACACTATGGCAACACCCCATACCATTGCCGTTGCCGGCAAAGGCGGCGTAGGTAAGACTACCACCTGCGGCATGCTGATTGACTATTTGTGCAAGAAAAAGCAGGGCCCGGTTCTTGTGGTGGATGCAGACGCAAATTCCAATTTAAATGAGGTGCTGGGCGTAGAAGTGGAGACCAGTCTGGGTGCCATCCGTGAGGAAATGGCACAGGCGGAGCTGAAAGGTTCCATTCCTGCCGGCATGACCAAAGCTGACTATGCAGAGTATAAGTTCAATTCCGCAATTATAGAGGAAGACGACTTTGACATGCTGGTCATGGGCCGTACCCAGGGCAAGGGCTGCTACTGCTATGTCAATGGCATCCTGAAAACCCAGGTGGACAAGTACGCCAAGAACTACAGCTATATTGTTATGGATAATGAGGCTGGTCTGGAGCATGTAGCCCGGGGAACCCTGCCGCATGTAGATACCATGCTTCTGATTTCCGACTGTTCCCGCAGAGGTATTCAAGCGGCAGCGCGCGTTGCTGAGATGATTGAAGAAATGGAGCTAAAGCCTGCCCGGCTGGGACTTATTGTGAACCGCGCGCCGGATGGAAAGCTGGATGACGGTGTCCGGGAAGAAATCGCAAAGCACGGTCTGGATTTGTTGGGGGTTCTGCCCCAGGACGACGGCGTTTACCGCTGCGACTGTGCCGGTGAGCCATCGGCCAGACTGCCGGGTAACAATCCGGTAAAGGTAGCCCTGCAGGGCATTCTCCAGTCCATCGGGCTGTAAAACAGTGTATAATGAAGAATGAATGGGCAATACCCAATTCACAATTCACTATCATAAAAATATCATTATATTTTAACAAGGGGGATTCCAACTATGTCTTTTGTTCCCAAGACGCAGCCCTTCAGCGGCAAGATCAATGCCGTTACGCTGGGCACCGGTGACAAGGCCGTTGTCATCGGCGGCCAGAATGTGCTGCCGTTTTACACCTTTGATGCTGCCATCGAGCATGCACCGAAGATCGGCGTTGAGATTTCCGATATGGCTAATGAGTGGAATGCTCAGGGCCTGATGGATTTCTATGCCGGCTGCACTACCATGGCTGAGCGCGCCAAGAAGGCAGAGACCATGGAAGGCGCTGATTTCCTGTGCCTGAACTTTGAGTCTGCCGATCCTAACGGTGCTAACCGCTCCGTGGCAGAATGTGTAGCCGATGCCAAGGCTGTTGCCGAGGCGGTTTCTATGCCTATTGTTATTATGGGCTGCAAGCACCTGGAAAAGGATGCTGAGCTGTTCTCTGCTATCGCTGAGGCTCTGGCCGGCAAGAATGTTCTGTTCATGTCCGCAAAGAACGAGAACTACAAGACCGTAGGCGCTTCTGTTGCTCTGGCAAACCGCCAGAAGGTCGGCGGTGAGACCGCTGACGACATCAACCTGGCAAAGCAGCTGAACATCATGCTCAAGGGCTTGAATGTTCCTGCTGAGAGCATCGTTATGAACATTGGTACCGCAGCTGTTGGCTATGGCTATGAGTACGTAGCTTCCACCCTGGACCGCGTTCGCGCTGCTGCACTGGCACAGTCCGATGCTGACCTGCAGATGCCCATCATTGCTCCCGTATCCACCGATACCTGGGGCGTGAAGGAGTCCTCTGCCTCTGAAGAAGACGAGCCCACATGGGGCTGCCGCGAGGAGCGTGCAATCGGCATGGAAATTTCCACTGCTGCTGCCAACCTGACCGGCGGCGCCGACGCTGTTATCATGCGTCACCCCGCTGCTGTGGCTACCATTAAGAAGTTCATCGCTGAACTTGTCTAACCGGAAGGAGGATACATACAATGGCTTTAAAAGGTCTTGATATTTTTAAGCTGTCTCCTAAGAAGAACTGTAAGGAGTGCGGCAGCCCCACCTGTATGGCATTCTGCATGAAGGTGGCTCAGGGCGCTGTTGAAATCGACAAGTGCCCCTACTTCTCTGATGAAGCAAAGGCAATGCTCAACGAGCAGACTGCACCTCCCATGAAGACCATCTCCGTGGGCGAGCACAAGCTGGGCGGCGAGACCGTTCTGTTCCGACATGAGAAGACTCTGGTAAGCAAGAACCTGTACGCTGTCTCCCTGTGCACCTGCATGGACGAGGCTACCGTAGATGCAAAGCTTGCCGACATGGCTAAGGTTGACTACGAGCGTATCGGCGAGAGAATGTACGTTGAGTTCGTTCAGGTTGCCAATACCCAGTCTGACCCCGCTGTTTACGCTAAGCTGGTGGAAAAGGCCGCTGCTACCGGCCGCAGCCTGATTCTGGAGTGCTGGGACGTAGATTGCGCCAAGGCTGCTCTGGCAGTTGCAGGCAAGAATGTGATTCTGGACGGCGCTACCCCCGCTAACTGGGAAGCTATGAACGCTGTTGCTACCGAAGCAGGCGTTGTGCTGGGCGTTTGGGCAGAGAACATTTCCGATCTGTATGACACGGTAAAGAATTTGGAAGCCAAGGGCAACAAGAATCTGGTTCTGGATGTAACCGGCAAGACTGCCAAGGAGACCCTTGCCAATGCAGTTCTGGTGCGCCGCACTGCCATCAAGGACGGCGACCGTTCCTTCGGTTATCCCTCCATCGTGAATCTGGCTAAGCTCACCAAGGGCGATGCACGTCTGGAGACTGCTTATGCTTCCATGTTCACCGAGAAGTACGCATCTATCATCGTTATGAGCGGCATGAGCTATGCACAGGCTCTGCCTCTGTACGGCCTGCGTCAGAACATCTACACCGATCCTCAGAAGCCCATGAAGGTGGAAGCTAAGATTTACCCCCTGAACGGCGCTGACGAGAACAGCCCCTGCGCACTGACCGTTGACTTTGCTCTGACCTACTTCCTGGTTTCCGGCGAACTGGAGCGTTCCAACCAGCCTGTGAACCTGATCATCACCGACGCTTCCGGTATGTCCGTTCTGACTGCCTGGGCTGCCGGTAAGTTCTCCTCCTCCACGGTTAAGAAGACCTTCGAGGAGCTGGATATTGAGAATAAGATTAAGAACCGCACCCTGATTATCCCCGGCAAGGTCGCCGTTATGAAGGGTGAAATTCAGGATAAGCTGCCCGGTTGGAACGTGGTTGTCGGTCCTCTGGAAGCTGTTCAGCTGCCCAAGTACCTCAAGGACAAGGAATACGAGGCTGCTGCCGCCGCCGCTGCTGCCGAGAATGCTGCTAAGGCCGCTGCCGGTGCCACTGTTGAGGTCAAGGAGCTGTCCTTCGACGAACTGCTGGCTACCCGCGTTCCCAAGATTGAAGTGGTTGACATGGGTGTCAAGTACAAGGGCTACAACCCCGAGTCCAAGACCTTCGTGACCATCGGCGAGCGTATCCACTGCATCGCGCCTTCTATCCGCAAGGCTATGGACGAGCGTGATCCCGCTCCTATTCTGGAACG
>JAZTZS010000005.1:0-1702 GCA_045637585.1 Faecousia sp.
GTTGTGGCCAACACCAGGGATATAAGCGGAAACTTCCATACCGTTGGTCAGACGCACACGGGCGATCTTACGCAGAGCGGAGTTAGGCTTCTTGGGGCTGGTGGTACGAACAGCAGTGCAAACACCACGCTTCTGGGGGGAGGGCAGAGTTGTTGCCTTGTTATCCAGAGTGTTCAGTCCTCTCTGCAGTGCAGGAGCAGTGGACTTGTAGGTTACCTGCTGACGGCCATTTCTAACAAGCTGATTAAAAGTAGGCATTTATTTTCTCCTTTCTTTTGTTCTCGCCCAATGGGCGGGTTATATTCTACGGAAAAATCCGTTAGAATCGGAAGCTCAGTGTACATAGGCTGCCGCCGCAGCGCCAACCTCAATACCGCAGGCCTTACCCAAGTCGGCCATGGACCGTACCCAGGCATATTCAACACTGTTCTGTTGGCACAAAGCCATAATTGGCTCTGTGATAGCAGGATCGGCATTGCTTGCCAGAAATACTTTCTGCGCCCGCCCGGTTGTCAGGGCTTTGCGCAGCTGCTTAGCCCCTACTACCATTTTACTTCGGGGCAAATCTTCAAGCGCCGGAATACCTGCGTCAATTCCATAATTTCGCGTGTCCATACGGTTTAATATTATACGCCATTTTCCGAAAAAGTCAACAAAAATTAGCAAAAATTTTCTACGTTTGTGCCAAAGGCTCCGCTGCTGCCACAGTTTTATCCGTGACGCACACATGTCCTCCGTTGAGCGTCTGCTTTCCGCTCCATACTATTGAACATGCCGCATTTTCAATGTATTTGGTACAAAAAGGCTGCCGCCAAACAGGCAGCAGCCTTTCAGTTTAAATTACTTCAGACACAGGAGCTTCCGTTTCGGTGCTGTCATCCTGGACTGCGCCGGGCTGGAAATCCCGGTAGGCCATCAGTCCGGAGCCTGCAGGAATCAGCTTGCCGATGATGACGTTCTCCTTCAAGCCAACCAGATGGTCAACCTTGCCCTTAATGGCAGCATCTGTCAGAACCTTGGTGGTCTCCTGGAAGGACGCTGCGGACAGGAAGGAATCGGTAGCCAGAGAAGCCTTGGTGATACCCATCAGCACTGCAGATGCATCGGCCAAACGCAGGTCTGTCTCGCCTGCATCGATCCGGGCCTGAATTTCAGCATTGGCATCCTCGTAAACAAAGGAGTCAATCACGGTGCCGACCAACAGGTTGGTATCACCGGCATCATTCACCCGCACCTTGCGCATCATCTGACGGATAATGACCTCAATGTGCTTATCGTTGATTTCAACGCCCTGCTGACGGTACACAGCCTGGACAGACTGTACCAGATAATCCTGCACCGCTTCCACACCGGAGATGCGCAGCACGTCCTGGGGATACAGCGCGCCGTCTGTAATGGGCTCACCCTTGAGTACCTGCTTGCCGTGGGCAACCTTCAGACCAACAGAGTAGGGCACCTGATACACCTTCACTTCGCCGTCCTCTGCGGTAACGGTAATGTTACGCATGGCGGTACGGTGGGTATCGTCAATGGACACAACACCGGTAATCTCGGAAATCTGCGCCATCTTCTTGGGACGGCGGGACTCAAACAGTTCTTCAACTCTGGGCAGACCCTGGGTGATATCGTCACCTGCAACGCCGCCGGAGTGGAAGGTACGCATGGTCAGCTGAGTACCGGGCTCACCGATGGACTGTGCTGC
>JAZTZS010000006.1:0-29463 GCA_045637585.1 Faecousia sp.
GGCGTGGGGGATTTATATCATATCGAAACGCGTAGCGTTATATCGAATTTGCTGGCTCCCCTTGTAGGGGAGCTGCCCAGTGCGCACACTGGGCTGAGGGGTTATTAGGCAAATATATCGAGTTGCAAAGCAACATATCGACAATTTCCGGTTTATCGAGCTGTTTCAAATATGCCCCGCACCCTTGCCCCACTCGTTTACGAGGGGGGTGCCCCGAAGGGGCGGGGGGAGAAAAAGCTTTGTGCCGCAACGGCTCCCCCAGTCACCTTCGGTGACAGCCCCCTCATAAATGCGGGGGCCAAGATGCGGTTGCGCTGCCTTAAGGCAGCGCGTTAAATTAAAATTTGAAGGATCTGCATATATTATTTTCTGGAGTTTTTTATGAAACGGTATTTTAGTTTACTTCTTGCCTTTGCGCTATTTTTACTTCTTGCCGGCTGCGGCCACGCCGCCCCGGCGGTCACCACCCCCACCACCCAGGTGACCGAACCTATCGACACCTTCCCTTACCCGGAGATCAACGAAAAGCTCACCTGGGAGGCCATCAACGCCCTTCCCACCAAGCGGGCAGATATGACCATTCAGGAAATGCGGGAAGCCTGCGTGGCTTTTATGCGCTTTTCCAAGACCGCCATGTGGACACCCAATGACAACATGCACTTTGTCCGCAACGCCCAGGGTGCGGAGGACGATATCTACAAGGGTCTTGTTTATGCAGGACTTCCCTATGTGGGGCTGGGAACGGGAAATGTTTACCGGATGATGGATTATTTAAACGAAGAAACCGGTGTCATGGACATGGAAATGCCCATGCAGAACCCCAAGCTTTTCGGCAACCAATGCTCCTGCACCACCTTCTGGGGCTGGGGTCGTGTGATAAACTCCATGGGTGATGCCTACACCGCCAACATGACGGAAATAAACGGTTACCTGCCCATCGGGCCTTACACCTACCCCGGCAGCACTATCCGTTTTTCCGAGCAGTATACCACCAGAATGGTCTGCGACGAAAACGGTCTGGAGACCATGTGCCAAGCTTACGCCCAGCTGCACCTGGCAGACGGTCTGGTGTACTACACCACCGCCGGTCACGCCATTATGGCATCCTCCGAACCCCATGTGGAGTATATTGGCGATAAAATCAACGCCGCCACCAGCTACATTACCATCCTGGAGCAAAGCCAGCGCTGGGAGGAATACACCAACGCCTCCGGCGACACCGCCCAGATCAAAAACAGCGTAGACAAGAAAATGACTTTTCTTGAACTATATAACGATGCCTATATTCCCTTCACCTACGCAGAATTTTTAGGCACCAAGGGCATCGACGAGACCCAGTGCAGCATCAACATTTCCGGCGATACAGTAGCCGCAAACAAGCTGTTTTACGCCAAGGTCACGGCCAATTTCGGCATTTCCGATGTGTATGTGACCCTCCGTGATGACAGCGGCAAGGAGGTCTACCGGCTGGCTGTCCGTGCCGGCAGTCCCAACTGCCGCAGCCTGGCCATCAACCCGGGCGGCACCGCATCTTTCTCCTGGGGCAGCTTTGATGCTCTCAGCGGCAGCTATAGGGCTACCGTCACCGTCCAGCTCAGCACCGGCGAGCGCCCCACGGTCTATGACGGCACCGTCAATTTCGAATAATCTCCTTGGGATATCGTAGGGACACTCCTCCCGGAGTGTCCGCGGACACCGCAGGAGCGGTGTCCATCTGCAACACGCCCGCCTGCTACGGCAATCGAAAATAGAAAATTGAGAATGGAGAATTGAGAATTGTGGTATTTTCCTCCGGAAAATGATTAAAATAGTCGCCATGGGCGACACATTCATTCTCAACTCTCAATTCTCAACGCCGATAACGGCAATGCTTTACGGGCGGCCAATGGCCGCCCCTACAGAAACACATCGATAAATACGAATATGAATTGCTGATAAAAAAGGAACCGTTTTCACGGTTCCTTTTTTATGCTTTGCAATCGAAAATTCTTTGCCCTTAGCAGTAGAAATCCTTGATCTTTCTTGCGCGGCTGGGGTGGCGCAGCTTACGGATAGCCTTATTTTCGATCTGGCGGATACGCTCACGGGTCACGCCGAAGATCTGACCCACCTCTTCCAGGGTGTGGGTGCGGCCGTCGTACATACCGAAGCGCATACGCAGCACATCGGCCTCACGCTCGGTGAGGGTGTCCAGGATCTCCTTCAGCGCCTCAGCCAGCATGGCGTTGGAGGTGGCGTCGGCGGGGCCGGGGGTACGCTCGTCCTCCACGAAGGAGCCGATGGAGGTATCCTCTTCGTCACCAACGGGGGTATCCAGGCTCAAAGTATCGGCGGCGGTGCGATTTGCCTCGATGATCTTCTCCACCGGCAGATTCAGCTCCGCGGCGATCTCCTCCACGGTGGGCTCACGGCCCAGCTCCTGCACCAGCTTCCGGTTGCAGCGGGTAGCCTTGTTGATCACTTCCACCATATGCACTGGCACCCGAATGGTGCGGGCCTGGTCAGCGATGGCGCGGGTAATGGCCTGCCGGATCCACCAGGTTGCATATGTAGAGAACTTGTTTCCCTTTGTCCAGTCAAATTTATCCACAGCCCGGATAAGGCCGGTGTTGCCCTCCTGAATCAGATCCAGAATATGCAGACCCCGTCCGGAGTATTTTTTAGCGATGGATACCACAAGGCGCAGGTTCGCCTCGGTCAGCTTGTTTTTCGCCGCCTGTTCGCCCTCGGAAACCCGCTTGGCAAGGTCCACTTCCTCTTCAGCAGACAGCAGCTTAATCTGGCCGATTTCCTTCAGATACATACGCACCGGGTCATCCAGATTGTACTCCGCTGCCAAATCCACCGGATCGACCAGCTCCTCATCCTCCACAGTGGACAAATCGATATCGTCACCCAAATCGTCATCCAGGCCCAAAACCACATCGTCGCCCAGATCCAAATCCAGATCTGCGCTGACAACCTGAATATTCATCGCCTCGAAATGGTCGTAAATCTCCTCAATCCGTTCCGGAGACAGGTCCATTTTCTCCAGCTGCGCATTTAGATCAGATGCCCGAATCATCCCATCCTTACGGCCCTGGGCGATCAGACCCTGCAGCACTGCCTGCATATCCTCTTGACCTTTTACAGGCTTTTTGGCTGTACTCATACTGCAATCCCTCTTTATCTGGTTATTTGTCATTTCCACGCCGTTAAACTATATCCCGATTCTTATCTTTTGGCAAGTGTTTTTATAGGAATTTTTTCAAAAATTGCGTGTTTGGACGTTTTTTGTCGCCGCATTAGACAGTATTTCCGGATTTTCGGGAAAACATACAGTTTACTTTTTGGGAACTTTTCGTTATAATCTAAGAAAATGGGTAGATAGGCGGTTGTCCGCCAAACGCCAGTATTCTGAGAATTTACACTTTGAGGTATGACCCTATGACCGAACTTTCCAAAATCCGCAATTTTTCCATTATTGCCCATATTGACCACGGCAAATCCACCCTGGCCGACCGGCTGCTGGAAGCGTGCAACGCCATTGACCTGCGGCAGATGGAGCAGCAGATCCTCGACTCCATGGACCTGGAGCGGGAGCGCGGCATTACCATCAAGGCCACCGCTGTCCAGCTGAACTATACCGCTGACAACGGGCAGACCTACGCCCTGAACCTGATCGACACTCCGGGTCACGTGGACTTTAATTACGAGGTATCCCGCTCCCTTGCCGCCTGCGAAGGCGCTGTGCTGGTTGTAGATGCCAGCCAGGGTGTAGAGGCGCAGACGCTGGCAAATACCTATCTTGCCATCGACGCAGGGCTGGAAGTGCTGCCGGTTATCAACAAAATCGATTTGCCCTCCGCCCGTCCGGCAGAGGTAAAGGCCGAGGTAGAGGACATCATCGGTATTCCCGCAGAGGATGCCCCGGAAATCTCCGCCAAAAACGGCATCAACATCCATTCGGTGCTGGAAATGATTGTAGCCAACGTGCCTGCCCCCACCGGCGACCGGGAAGCACCCCTGCAGGCGCTGATTTTTGACAGTCAGTATGACCCCTACCGGGGTGTCATTGTATATACCCGGATTAAGCAGGGCACTGTCCGGGCCGGTATGGATATTAAGATGATGGCCACCGGCGCCACCTACAAGGTTGTGGAAGTGGGTACCATGAACCCGCTGGGGCTGACACCCAGAGAGGCGCTGGGCGCAGGAGAGGTTGGCTATATCACCGCCTCCATTAAAACTGTGGCCGACACCCAGGTGGGCGACACCATCACAGGGGTAGAAAATCCCGCTGCCGAACCCTTGCCCGGCTACCGGCAGGTACAGCCCATGGTCTACTCCGGTATCTATCCCGCCGACGGTGCCAAGTACCAGGACCTGCGGGAATCTCTTGAAAAGCTGAAGCTGAACGATGCCTCCTTCGTCTATGAGCTGGAAAGCTCCATCGCTCTTGGCTTTGGCTTCCGCTGCGGCTTTTTGGGTCTTTTGCACATGGAGATCATCCAGGAACGGCTGGAGCGGGAGTACAATCTGGATCTTATCACCACCGCCCCCAACGTCGTTTACCGGATCACCAAGCTGGGCGGCGAGGTCATGCTGGTGGATAACCCCCTGGACTACCCCGACCCCATGGAGATCCAGCTGGCGGAAGAGCCCTTTGTGAAGGCCAGCCTGATCGCACCCCAGGAGTATGTAGGCAACATTATGGACTTGGCCCAGCAGCGCCGGGGTGAATTTAAGGATATGGTGTATCTGGACGCAAACCGGGTAGAATTACACTATGAGATTCCCCTCAATGAGATTATTTACGATTTCTTTGACGCGCTGAAATCCCGTACCCGGGGTTATGGCTCTCTGGACTATGAATTTATCGGCTACCGACCCAGCCGGCTGGTAAAGCTGGATATCCTTCTAAACGGAGATATCGTGGACGCTTTGAGCTTTATTCTCTTTGCAGACAACGCCTATCCCCGCGCCCGGAAAATCTGCGAAAAGCTGAAGGAGAACATCCCCCGGGCCCAGTTCGAGATTCCCGTACAGGCAGCCATCGGCGGCAAGATTATCGCCCGGGAGACCATCAAGGCTCTGCGTAAGGACGTGCTTGCCAAGTGCTACGGCGGCGACATCACCCGGAAAAAGAAGCTGCTGGAAAAGCAGAAGGAGGGTAAGAAGCGGATGCGCACCTTCGGTACCGTCTCCGTCCCCTCGGAAGCATTCATGGCCGTTCTTAAATTAGACGAAGATTAAGCATATGGGAGGAAGCAATGCCCTTATTTGCCCGTAAACACAAAACCCCTCTGGGAATTTATATTCACGTACCCTTTTGCCGCAGCAAGTGCCAGTACTGTGACTTCTACTCACTGACTGTCAAGGAGGACCGCCTGCTGGACGGGTATCTGGACGCGGTCTGCACCCATATCCGAGAGGCCGGCACTCTGGCGCCCAATTATATCGTCGACACCGTTTACTTCGGCGGCGGCACCCCCACCTTCTTCGGAGCCGACGGCATGACCACCATCCTCAGCACGCTGCGCAAGAGCTTCGATGTGGCAAACACCGCGGAAATCACCTTCGAGGCCAACCCCGACTCCGTATCCGACCGGCTGCTCCGGAAGCTGCGCAGCGAGGGCTTCAACCGGGTGAGCCTGGGTATCCAGTGCGACGACGATGAAATCCTGAAAAAAATCGGCAGACCCCACAATTACGCCCAGGCGGTCAGTGCAGTACAGCGGATTCGCAAGTTCGGCTTTCAAAACCTCTCCGTGGACTTGATGTACGGCCTGCCGGGACAAGACCTCTCCCAGTGGGAGCGGACGCTGGAGCATGTGCTGACTCTGGCCCCGGAGCATATCAGCTGCTACGGACTCAAGGTAGAGGAAGGCACACCCCTGTACGATTACCAGGAGTTCTGCAATCTGGCAGATGACGATGCCCAGGCAGATATGTACCTTTCTGCCATCGAAATACTACGCAAGCATGGCTACCGGCAGTATGAAATCTCCAATTTCTGCCGCAAGGGGAACGTCTCCCGCCACAACCTAAAATACTGGAACGGCGGGGAGTATCTGGGCTTCGGCCCGGATGCCAGCTCCGATTTCGGCGGACGGCGGTTTGCCATTGTCCGGGATTTGCAGGGCTATATTGACGGTATCCGCTCGGGCGGACAGGTCCTGCGGGAGGTGCAGGAAGTGCCCCCCAGAGAGCGGGCAGGCGAATATCTGATGATGCGGCTGCGCACCGTTACCGGATTGGACCCAGCAGAGTACGAAAAGCGGTATTTGCTGCCCTTTGCGCCCTTGGAAGCCTCTTTGCAGGCGGCAAAGGAGCGGGGACTGGCCGCCAAAACCTTTGATGGCCGCTGGCACCTGACCCCCAACGGCTTTCTCCTCTCCAACACCATCATCTCCGACCTTTTGCTGATTCAGGAACGGTGTAAGCCTCTGGCAAAACGGCGGTAACCCAAAAACTGCTTATCCACTATACTATTCTCGCTATAACATACCAAAGGAGCTACTATGGGCAAGTTTTCCAATGTTTTTGGTAACAAAACCGATTACGGGCAGTCCTCCGGCCAGGGTAATCCCAATGCTGCGCTGCCCCTGCGCCTGCTGGCAATCGGTTATCTTGTGTACCTTATCTATCAAATGGTCCAGTCCTATGCTGCCGGCGGCGCCGATGCCCCCTCCGGCGCCGGATTTTGGATCGGTGTCATTGCTTTGAGCCTTGGTACACTGCTAATCGCCGTTTTGACCTACCGTCAGTGGCGGCAGCAAAAAGAGCCTGCACAGGATACCCTGCCGGAGGCAGAGGAAGATTGAAAACCCGGGGACATCGGTTTCCCCATATGATTGGAGGTAATTTATTATGGATTGTCTGTTTTGCAAAATCATTGCCGGGGATATCCCCTCTACCAAGGTCTATGAAGATGAGACCGTGTACGCTTTCCGGGATATCAACCCCCAGGCACCCACCCACGTTCTGGTGATTCCCAAGATGCATCTGGCCTCTGTGGATGCGGTCACCCCCGAAAACAGCGGTGTGGTCGCCCATATTTTTGAGGTGATTCCCCAAATTGCCGCTGCCGAGGGACTCTCCGGTGGCTACCGGGTGGTTTCCAACTGCGGCCCCAATGCCGGTCAGACGGTGCATCACCTGCACTTCCATATCTTAGGCGGACAGGAATTGGCGCTGACAATGGCTTGACAAATCCGCAAAATCCGCTATAATACCCATAGAATCGCAAAACAAATTTAGTCTTCGGGGAGCCGGATGCACCGGCTGAGATAGGGCTTTGTTGCTCTGACCCGTGAACCTGATACGGTCAGTACCGTCGGAGGGAAAGATGCACATATGGGATACCTTCTGTATCGCATTGCACCTGGACGGGTTTGCAATGCGATATTTTTTATTTCAGGAGGTCTGTAATATGACAAGCAAAACCAAACGCATCACAGAAAGCGCCATGCTTTTGGCAATGGCAATCGTACTGGAGCTGGTCTCCAAAATGTTCATTCCGGAAATGCCCTTTGGCGGGCAGATAACACTGGTCAGTATGCTGCCGGTGGTTCTGATCTCCTACCGGCATGGAGTAAAATGGGGACTGGTAACCGGTGCTGCCTATGCTGCGCTGGAAATGGCGCTGGGTGCAAAAACCGTCAGTGCGGCCTTTCAGCCAGGCTATTTTGGTGACGGCACCATGCTCCTCAACGCCTTCATTATGTGCGTACTGGACTATCTGGTAGCCTTTACTGTTCTGGGCTTTGGGGGAATGTTCCGTGACCGCATCGAAAACCCGGGGGTTGCACTGCTGTGCGGCAGCGTGGCTGCACTGGGTCTGCGATATGTGACCCATATCGCCTCTGGCTACATCCTGTTTTCCGGCTGGGCAGAATGGTTCTTCACACAGGAGGGCTTCCCTGCCTGGGGCGCAAGACTGGTAGAAACGCTCAGCCCGGAGGCACTGGGCCTTACCTATTCCGTGGTCTATAACGGATTGTATATGGTGCCGGAAATGATTCTCACCGCCATAGCCGCCTTGCTTCTGGCAAAGATTCCGAGAATTGTAATGAAAGTAAGTACTCCCGCCCGGAGAAGCCCGGAGTTATAACGCTTCATTTACTGTAATGCGCCGCAGAGATTTCTGCGGCGCATTTGCTATTACTGCTGCATACGGAAAACTGCCATGCCGGGGGCACCCACTGCCAGCCGGCTCATCTGATAGAGAATCTGGGCGGTTTGCCCCCGGGTGAGAACCTCCTCTGCTGTGAGGCTAATGCCGTTATCGGCCATCACTGCCAGCGCAGAAGCGCTCCAACCCGCCGTTTCTTCAGCCTGTGCCTGTTCTGCCTCCCAGGTCTGCTGGGTTATAGGCAGGTCCAATGCGTTTTGCAGCATGACCGCCGCCTGGGCACCGGTAATGGGCATGTCCCCTTCAAAGCTGCCGCTCTCTGTCTCCGGCCAACCGGCAATCAGACCGGAACGCAGTGCCGCAGCCAGATAGGGCTTCAGCCACTGGGGGGTATCCTCGGGCACCGCCGCTGTTTCTCCCTTCTCCACCGGGATATCCAGTGCATCCACTACCATTGCCAGAAATTCTCCCCGGCTGACAGGCTTATCCGGGTAGAAGCAGTCCTGACCGCTGACCTTTTCCCCCACAAACAATCCTGTATTGCGCATCCATTCTGCAGCAAAGCGACAGTCCTTACCCACCGTATCGGTGTACTTGCGGGCGTCTGTAGGCTTCAGAATCTGGATGGTAACGGTGGCCTCCCGGGAAACATTGCCCGCCGGGTCGGCTGCGGTAAAGGTAAAGGAGTCAATGCCCACCTTGTTCTTCTTGGGGGTATAGGTGAAGCTGCCGTCTGCACCCAGCTCCACCTGTCCCCGTTTGGGCTTGCGGACAAGGGTGTAGGTCAGCGTTTGACCCTCGGGGTCGTTGGCTTCGAGCTTACCGTTATTGGGCAGATTCTTGTAGGTCTCCAGGGCAGAATCCTGCGCCACAGGCGCCTTGTCCTCCTTGCCCCGGATACTGATAGCCATGGTGGCTGACTTCTCAACCCGGTTTTCATAGATAGGAAGATAGGTCATCTGGGCATGGGTGTCCTCCTGGGTGCGCAGAGGCGCAAAGGTCATCTGGGCCAGCTGGTCAGTGGTGAGAATATCTCCCGGCTGCAGCACCCGGCTGCCCAACAGCACCGTACCGGTCTGGGGCGAGGGCAGCCCCGTGATGCAGATGCCCATGAGCGTCTGCTCAGAATTGGAAAAATCCTGGGAAGTAAAACAATAGGTGCTGTCGCACTCCACCTCTGCAGCCAGCACACTGCCCCCCAGGGTCAGCAGACACACTGCTGCCAGGAGCAGGGAAAGAAACCGAACTCGGAACATAATATAACCTCCTGTAAATGGTTGTCGCAGGTATTGTTTGCTCCCCTTGGGAAAAATATACAAAGCTTCCGGAACATTTTCCCCAAACAGAAAAAATATCCCTGCACCTGGGAGCAAATGGGAAAATATACTTTCCTTTTTCTTTTTTTTCATGTATAATACTGTTAAGAACTCAAGTCACTATAGGAGGAATATACCATGTCCCATCAGGCTCTATATCTGCCTCCGGAGCGCATTTCCGCTCTGGATGCTGCCTTTGCCCAAACCTTTGGCGGTAAACCGCAGCGGTATTTTTCTGCCCCCGGCCGTACGGAAATCAGCGGTAACCACACCGACCATCAGCGCGGACGGGTTCTGGCTGCCGCGGTCAATCTGGATATGCAGGCAGCTGTCCGTGTAAACGGCTCCGATACCATCCGAATCCTTTCCCAGGGATATCCCCTGTGTCAGGTCAGTCTGTGTGAGCTGACGCCCAAGGATGCCGAAATCAACACCACCGCTGCGCTCATTCGGGGTGTTGCCGCCCGCTTTGTCCAGTTGGGCTGCGCGGTACAGGGCTTCGACGCCTATATGGAGTCTACCGTCCTGCCCGGCTCGGGGCTCAGCTCCTCTGCCGCCTTTGAGGTGCTGGTGGGCACCATTATCAATCACCTGTTTTTTGACGGAAAGTCCTCCCAGCCGGAGATTGCCATGATTGGTCAGTATGCGGAAAATGTATTCTTTGGCAAACCCTGCGGGCTTATGGACCAGACTGCCTCCGCTGTGGGCGGTATGGTCTCCATTGACTTTGCCGACAAGGCACATCCGGTCATTACTCCAGTAGGCTTTGACTTTGCCGCCTGCGGGCACGCCCTGTGTATCATCGACAGCCGGGCCAGCCATGCGGATTTGACCGACGAGTACGCCGCCATCACCGCGGAAATGAAGCGCATCTGTACATACTTTGGAAAAGAGGTGCTGCGGGAAATTCCCGAGGAGGACTTCTTTGCAGCAATCCCCACCCTGCGGCAGCAGTGCGGAGACCGGGCCGTGATGCGCGCCATCCACTTCTATCAGGAGAACGCCCGGGTACCCCGTCAGGTCGCCGCCCTGCAGGCCGGTGATTTTGACGCGTTTCTGGCACTGGAAAACCAAAGCGGTCACTCCTCCTATATGTATCTGCAAAATGTGATTCCCGCCGGATATGTGGCCCACCAGGACATGGCAATTGCATTGGCACTGTGCGCCCGCTACCTGAACGGGCGTGGTGCATACCGGGTACACGGCGGCGGCTTTGCCGGAACGGTGCAGGCCTTTGTGCCCTTTGACCTGCTGGAAAGTTTCCGCAGCGGTATTGACGCTGTGCTGGGTACCGGCGCCTGCCATGTGCTGTCCATCCGTCCGGAGGGCGGCGTGGAAGCCTTTTCCGCTGCGTCCAATCTGTAAATTAAGCCAACAAATTATGCAGGGGTGACCGTCGGTCACCCCTGCATATGCGTTTGCCGGCAATTTATCAGCAAACGCCGGTCCTTTCTTTATTCAGCTTATCCGCCTTACAGAACAGCACAAACCCGATGGCAAACAACACCACCAGCGTGCCCACAGCAATGCCAGTATTACGAATCTGCAGGCCGAATACATGAAATTCCATGCCGTCGGTGACCTGGCTGACAACTGCCACCATGGTAGTGCCCACAAAGGACGCGCCCTTACCGCAGATGTCCATCAGTCCGTAATACTCACCGCTGCGCTCTGCCGGAATGATTTTACCCAGGTAAGAACGGCTCAGTGCCTGGATGCCCCCCTGGAACATGCCCACCAGCACCGCCAGCACCCAGAACTGCCACTGGCTCACAAGCGCCACAGCAAACAGGGTGATGCCTGTATAGCAGGCAATGCAAATCTTTATCAGCTTGCCGGTTTCATACTTTGCTGAAAGCCTGCCAAAGATGATGGAGCAAGGAAATGCCACAATCTGGGTCACTAGAAGCGCCAGCAGCAGCCCTGTGGTGTCCAGTCCCAGCGCCTTGCCATAGGCAGTGGCCATGTCAATAATGGTATACACACCGTCGATAAAGAAGAAAAACGCCAGCAGATACAGGAAAATATGCTTCTGGCTTTTTGCCTCCCGGAAGGTTTTGGCCAGCTGCCGGAAGGTTTCCGCCACAGGATTCCCGCTGCCAGTCTGGTAGGCGCTCTGCCGGTAGTCCCGGGCCAGAGGCAGACTGCACAGCAGCCACCAGACTGCCGTCACAAGAAACGCGACAATCAGCGCCGTTACCTGACTGATCCCCAGCATTTCATAGCCCAGCACAATGACCAGACACACTACAAAAGGAATAACCGAACCGATGTAGCCATAGGCGTAGCCCATGGAGGAGATTTTGTCCATACGCTCCCGGGTGGTGACCTCAGGCAGCATGGAATCGTAAAACACAATGCTGGAGGAATAACCCACCTTGGCGACCACAAAAATCACCAGAAAAGACAGCCAGCTCCAGGCCCCGCCCAATACGGCGCAGCCAAGGGCCCCCAACCCCATGCACACCAGAAACAGCGGCTTTTTAAAGCCCTTTTGGTCTGCCAGCGTGCCGCAGATGGGCGCGATGACCGCCACCAGCAGCGTGGCAACCGACCCGGCATATCCCCAGTAAGCCAAATAATCCGACTGGCTGATGCCGGCGCTCTCTGCCAGCGTGTTGAAATAAATGGGCAGCAGGGTCGCCACCAGCAAAATAAACGCCGAGTTTCCGATGTCGTACAAAATCCAGCTTTTCTCCAGCCGGGTCAGGGACAGTTTTCCTTTCATTCTCTCTTTTCCTCTCTCTTTTTATTTCTTAACCAAATTCAGATGCAAACTCCTCTCCAAAAGGCGCGTTATAGGTCAAGTGGGCAGATAGCTGCAGCAGCAGTGCGGGAAACTGCTCCCTTGCCTTTTCATATTGGGCCAGCAATTCCTCATTGAACATCCCGCATTTGGGATTTTCTTCCTCAGGGATTATGACACCCGCATAGGTCTGGGAAAACAGTCCAATGCCCTTCCGCATAATATTACGCCGTGCACCCGCCGGAACGGCCAGGCTTTTGGTAATCAGCGCCATACTCTTCACCGCCGCCCGGATATCGCCGGGCTTCACGCCGGTATAAAACCCGGCAGCGGTCTGGCACTCACCGTCTGTCAGCTGCATATGCGGACTTAAATCCTGCGAGCAGGCAGGTGTTTTCCCGTCCCGCTCCAGCAGGAACCGCTCAAACTCCGCCTCAATCTCCACATGGGAAACCTCACCCTGCCGGACTTTTTCCGAAATATACGGGTGGCAGAACGTATCCAAACAGTAGTGGGTCAACAGACCGTACAGATAGGCCTCCCCGGCCTGAGAGGGCTCCAGCCGTAAGCCCCGGCAGGCACGTGTAAAAAAGTCTTTGCCGCTCTGCCTGTGAAGCCTGCTTCCCAAGCTTCCGGCTTTGGTCTGCCGCAGGGGATTGTAATAAAAAAAGATATCCGGTCCGTGGAGTCCTACGTCATACAGCCGCCGAAAGCGGTTGACTGTACGGCGAATATCCCCGGGCATTTGCTTCAGCACTTCCACACCGAATCGGTAATGGGCATAGATAGCAGGCATACACTTCACCTCTTGCTCGTTCTGCTGCCTATTCTACATGATTTTTTCTGCAGATGAAAGCCCTTTTGGGAAAAAAAGAAAAAAATTCCTCCGGAAAATCTTCCGGAGGAATCTTTCTTTTTTCTTTATCAGCCGCCGTAGGTCGCCGGGCTCTTCTCGGAGACAATGGCTACATAGCTATTGCCCACGCCCAGTGTTATGGGTGTACCATCCTTAAGGGTATAGGCAAAGGGCGCTTCCACGCTGTCACGGCTCCAGACAATGGGGACAATCTTTCCATCGCAGGCAAACAGGCCTTCGCCGGTGCCGATCAGGTCATAAAAGCTGTGGATACCCTTTTTGCTCTGCTGGGCATAGATGACCAGCACATTGCGGGAGGCCAGCTTTTCGCCGTTGTTGGCATCCACGCCAACCTCGCCGTACTGGGCGATCTCATAGCGTCCGGTTTCCTTGTTGAATGTAGCAGTGGTAGTCTTGTCGCCAAGGAATTTGATGTTTATCTGCTCCGCCTTCTCTCCATCCAGCGCGGGAGTTTCCGCAAACTGCAGGCCGTAGTCAACGCCTTCTGCGATCACCATGTTATAATTGCGGGCAGCCAGTGCCTTACCCAGCTTCTCTCCGGTGGTAAAGAGAGTGTGCTCAAAGGCATAGCCCTGCTTCTGCCGGTCAGTATCCCGGAAGAAGTAGGAGCCGTTGTACATCTCATCCACATGCTCCCAGTTTTTGATGGTATTGCCATTGATATCATATTTGGCGGCCAGCGCATGCTCACTGCCACCGCAGTGGGCCAGAGGCGCATCGTAGGATTCCGCCACGTTCAAAAAATAAGAGCGGGCGCTGCGAATAGGGCCGACGGTTGCCACCTTGGTCACGTCGCTGAAAATACCCAGCCGCCGGGTGACTCCGCCCTCCGTTTCAAATTCATAGAGAATATCTGCCTGGCTGACACCATACTGGGGCATCGCCTCATGATGGTTATTGATTACCACGGCCATCGCCCGTCCGGTCCAGACATCCTCCAGCGCAGCGCCGTTAAGCGGGTTGCGTGCCGCAGGCTCCGGATCTGTCGCCGGAACTGTGGTCTCATCCGTGGCTGGGGTGTCGGTGGAGTCAGTGGGGTCTGTGACAACACCGGCAGAGGTCTGGGGTGTGGGATCATCATTGGTGGGGGCTGTAGTTTCAGCAGGCTTTCCACCGCAGGCACATAGCAGCAGAGCCAGCGCCAGCAGCATAGGAATCATACGTTTCATGGAAAAATCCTTCCTTTCATAGGATGCTTGTATTCTACCAGATTTGACATAACATTGCAAGAAAAAGATAACCCGCCTGTTTTCCCGCGCCTAGGGCATAAAATTCTCAAAAATCGGCAGCCAGCCCTCTTTTAAGGCAATGTCGTACGCCTCTTTTGTCCGCAGCGTCCAGCTGACGCCCTGCACACCCCAAAGGTGCCGTATCAGCGCATTGCTCAAATTCTTCCTGTCGGCAAACCGGTATGCGGTAAAGTCCGGCAGCGTCAAAAAATTCCCCAGCTGATAAGTCGCTGCCAAGCGCAGAAACCAGGATTTGGGGCTTTTTGCCCCCATAAAATTATAGGAAAGCTGCCCCCGGATAACCTCCGGGCGGTGCTTTTTCAGCCAGTAGACACAGAGGGGGTCAAAGGACTCTATGCAGTAAGCGCCCTGATACGCTGCCAGCTGGTCACAGGCCTCCTGACAGAGGGCTGCGTAATTGCCCCCCACCGACTTCAGCTCCACAATCAGTGGTGCCTTTCCATCAAACAGCTCCAGCACCTGCCGGAATGTGGGGATGGTCTCTGCAGTTCCCTCCAGAAAATATTTACTCAGCTGCTCGGTAGTCAAATCCTCGATTTTCCCCTGCGCGCCGGTGGTGCGTACCAGCAGGGAGTCATGGATGACCGCCAGATTTCCGTCTGCCAGCAGGTGCAGATCCAATTCAATGCCATATCCGCCTGCCAGCGCCGCCCGAAAGGCGGACATGCTGTTCTCCGGACGGGCCGCGTCGTGCAGCCCCCTGTGGGCATAGCTCCAGCCCCGCAGAGCTTTCAGTCCCGGGTGGCCTCTGCGTCCCCGGACGGACAGAATATACAGCACCGCCAAAATAACACACAAAGCAATCAAGCCTTAGTCCTCCGTATCAAAGGCATCGAGCCCCTTTTTTGTAGGGACCTTGGAATCTCCATGCATCACAAACAGCATTGTCACAAAGGCGCAGGCCACGAAAATAGCTGCATAGGGGAATAGCACCGTCATGCCCAGCTTGTCCATCAAAAAGCCGGAAACCATGGGGGTGAAAATCTGCGCGGACATGGAGGCGGTATAGTAGATGCCGGTGTACTTGCCAACATCGCCGCCGGAGCACAGCTCCACCACCATGGGGAAGGAGTTGACGCTGATGGTCGCCCAACCGATACCTGCCAGAATGAACAGGCCGTTCATCAACAGGTTGGGGCTGTCTGCCCGCATGAACGCCGCCGTGCCAAAGGCCGCCGCCAGCATAACAATGCCTGCCAGAATGGTCTTTTTCCGCCCGATTCTGGAAGCAACCATGCCCACCGGCAGATAGGAGACAATTGCCGCCGCCTGGGCAAGAATCAGTGTCAGGTTATAGTCCTTTTGGAGAATATTGGCCGCATACACCGAGTATTTGGAGGTTACGGCATTGTAGCCGAAGAACCAGAGCACGATGGATGCCAGGATAAAGACCAAGGAGCGCTTTTCCGGGCCGGACAGGCCCTTCTTTGTCTCGTTCTGCGCCTCTTCCTCGCCCAGCACGATGCTGTCCCGGCGCATTTCCTCTGCCCACTCCCGCTCCCGGACAGTCAGCAGCAAAACGGCCAGCGCAGATAGCATAATGCCGCCCACCACGCAGTAGAAGGCTGTATAGTTCATAAGGGAATTGCGTACCGCAGAGGTGGCAAAGACCATGCCCATCACCAGCACCAGAATACCGCCGGCAGAGCCCATCAGATTGATAATGGCATTGGCCTTGCTACGCAGGGGCTTCACGGTCACGTCCGGCATCAGTGCCACCGCCGGCGAGCGGAAGGTGGCCATAGCCAGCAGTGCCACCAGCAGCAGTCCCACAAAGACAATCAGCGCGCCCGGCTCCCGGGCTGTTGCCTGCCGGGCATAGGCCTGACGGGCAGGCAGCACATAGGCAGTGTAGTTGGGGTCGGTTTTTTCCTCCCCGGTAGCTGCATCCACGGTTTTGGTGCGGATCTGGGTAAATTCCTCTTGGGTAAACATGTCACCCAGACAGAACTTTTCCCCGTCCGGCGTAATAAGCTGGGCATCCTTCTGGGATTCATAAATAGCTGTCAGTGACTGGGGATCGTCAATTTTCGCCACGGCAGAGATGTTCCGCAGCTGAGCCGCATCCACAAAGGACAGGGCGATGAATGCCGCCACCGCTACAATTGTGCCCGTACGAATAAACGGAATCCGGCGGCCACGTTTGCCCTGGTACTTGTCGGAAATCGCGCCGAACAGGGGCAGCAGAAACAGTGCCAGTACATTGTCCAGCGCCATGATCACGCCGGACCAGCTCTGAGACATGCCGAATTTATTGGTCAGAATCAGTGGTACCGTATTGTCATAGGCCTGCCAGAAAACACTGATGAGAAAAAAAGCAAAACCAACCAAAACGGTGCGCTTGGTGTTGAGCTTCATACACAGTCCCTCCGTTATTTCATATCTCTATTGGGCAGCCGTACCCGCCTTTGTCCGAATCAAAGCCTGCTCCATGGTTTTGCCCAGAGAGTAATAGAACACATTGTCTCTGGCCGGCGTCAGCTCCGTCAGCAATCCCCGGGTGGCATAAATACTGTAGCTGCCAAACAGCACCGGGCATAGCTGGCCATTATCCATAATGGTCTGATGCAGGGTATAGTAGTTACCGTGGTTTTCCAGTGCCTGCTGGCACAGGGTATAGGTTGTCACGTCATTGACGCCGCCGTAGCTGAGCGCGCCGTAGGTGGAGAAAAACGCGGACAGATCCATATTGGCAGACAGCCTGGTCTGCCCCAGATACAGGTCAAAATTCCATGCCTTTAGCGCGAAGGAATAATCATTTCCCGAAAGCTCCAGCATCTTCACGGTCAGGCCGCAGTCCGAGAGCATTTGGGCGATGGCCCGGGCCACCCGCAGCCGCAGGGTGTCCTCCTTGTTCACAAGGAAGCTGATCTCCCGGTCACGCATTCCCGCATCCTTCACTGCCTGGGCAAATTTCAGAGGCGCATATTCATATTTTTCCGCCAGCTTCCGGTTGTAGTAGGGGAACTGGGGAGAGGCCGGCAGCGTGGCACTGCGGGCAAAACCCCGGAAATAGTCCTCCACCAGCATTTCCCGGTTGATGGCATAGGTCAAAGCTGCCCGCAGCTTTGGATCTTCAAAGACTTCGCTGGATTTACAGAAGGTCAGGTACAGGAACATGCCGTTTTCGCAGTCCCATAGCTCATAGTCTCCCCGGTAGTCCACATACCGGTCGGTACCCGGGTCGGCACAGACCAGACTTAAATCCGAAAACTCAAATTCATCCCGGATCTGGGAGGGACTCTCCGCCCGCACCAAGGCGATGGCAGGCGCTGTTATCAGCATCTTCGGGCTGCACCACCAATCCGTCCGGCGGCGCAGGTACTCTCCGCTCAAAACATAAGGACCTGTTCCACTGGGCCGGTCCTCCTCCAGCTGATCTGCCGGCAGGATGGGGATGTCCAGCAGAATAGGAAAGTTCTCATAGCTGGTACTGAGGGTGACGGTCACACCGCCGTCTCCGGACAGGGCAATATCGTCTACATACTGGAATCGGCCGCTGTAGTAAGGGCTGGTCTGGGCGGCCTGCAGCGTTGCCAGCACATCCCCCGCCGTCAGCTTTTTGCCGTTGGAGAAGGTGGCCTTTTCCGGATAGAAGGTATAGGTCTTCAGATCCTCGGTCATGGTGTACCGCTTACACAGTACAGGCTCTGTCTGATAGTCCCGGTCTACGGAAAACAGGCCCTGATACAGCAGGGAAAACAGCGCCCGGTTGGTAAAATCCGTGCACAGCAGCGGATTTAAGGAGCGGTCCGGATAGTAGGTCAAGGTCAGCGCCTGCGCTTGCTCCGGCGGCAGGGATTGGGGCGCGGTAGCCTCCTCCGTCTCCCAGCTCAAGCCGTCTCCGGTGGGAACATGGGCCGTTGCTGTATTTCCACAGCCGGCAAACAGGCTGCAAATCATGCTGCAGCACACCAACAGCCAAACCATTCGCTTCACGCTTTTCCCTCCCTACATACAATGATGGCTCCCTGAGAGCCGCGCAGATTGCCCATTTTCCGGTGAGACCAGAACCGCACCGGGTCGCAGGCCGTACATTCTTCGGAAATTTCTATTCTCTCCACGCCGGCACGGCGGAGAAACAGGGCATTAAGCGCCTTTAAGTTTACATAATATTTATCGCCAGCTGGGCGGATATGCTTTCTTGCTTCCTCCCCCAGCGCTGCCACCATGGCCTGGGGCACATCTGCGTCGGTTTCGAAGCAGCAATCCCCAATATTGGGGCCTATGGCGGCACGGATGTTCTCCGGTCTGCAGCCGTAGGCAGCCACCATGGCCTCCACTGTCTTTTGGGCGATACCCGCGGCAGTGCCCCGCCACCCGGCATGGGCAGCACCCACTGCGCCGGTCACGGCATCCCACAGGATAATGGGGGTGCAGTCGGCTGTGAATACCACCAGCCCAAGGCCCGGCGTACGGGTTATCAGCGCGTCACATTCCTCCAGCTCCGGGGTAAACAACCCGGCGCCTGCGTGGGTGCTGTCCACCTTGCGGACAATATCCGTATGGGTCTGCCGGGTGAGTACCAGCTTTTCCGGCGCAAACCTTAGCGCCTGTCCCAGAATCCGGTAGTTTTCCAGCACGTTTTGGGGCGTATCCCCCCGGCGGGTGCCGATGTTCATGGCGGCAAGATGCCCTTGACTTACGCCCCCCAGCCGGGTGGTGAAGCAGTGGGGCACCTCTATATTGGGGGCGGTCAAGTATTCCAGCACCCCGGTTTTTACGGTTATCAGTGCCATGGGGCACCTCCTGCGGGTTTGTTTGTGACCGGCTTACGGCCTTTATTTATCCGTTTTCCATGCCGGCGGCAATGTCCTTATCCCGGCAGCATTTTTTGTACTTTTTGCCGCTGCCGCAGGGGCAGGGATCATTGGGGCCTATCTTGGAAGTATTGCGCACAGGCTGGGCCTTTACCGTCTTGTCCGGCGCACCGGAGGCAGCTGTCTCCTTGGCAACCTTTTCCCGCTTGACCTCCTGCGTAGAGCGCAGCTGGACCAGGAACATCCGGCGGACAGTCTCCTCCCGGATGGCTGTCACCATAGCCTGGAACATCTCGTAGCCCTCTTCCTTATAGGCAATCACCGGGTCATGCTGGCCGTAGGCGCGCAAACCGATGCCCTGCTTCAAATCGTCCATGGCATCGATGTTATCCATCCAGTACTCGTCCACCACCCGGAGCATGACCACACGCTCCAGCTCCCGCATGGTAGCCGGTGAGTACGCCGCTTCCTTTGCTTCATACCGGGCAACGGCAGAGGCATACGCGCGGTCAATGACAGCCTCAACCTGGGTCTGCTGGGTCCATTCTCCGGCAGTGGGCAGGCAGTAGCTCAGCTGCTGGGCAATAACCTTGATGGCATCGTCATTCAGCCCGCCATTCTGGTTGACTGCGTCGGTAACCGCAGATTCCACAACCCCCCGCAGGATGGACAGAATATTCTCCCGCAGGTCCTCACCGTCCAGCACCTTCTGCCGCTGGGCATAAATGACCTCACGCTGGGTGTTCATAACGTTATCGTATTCCAGCACATTCTTTCTGGCCCGGAAGTTCCGGCTTTCCACGCTCTTCTGGGCGTTTTCCACCGCACCGGAGAGGATTTTCGCATCAATGGGCGTATCCTCGTCCAGTCCCAGCGTGTCCATCATGGCCATAATCCGGTCGGAGGAGAACAGCCGCATCAAATCGTCCTGCATGCTCAGGTAGAACCGGCTCTCGCCCGGGTCACCCTGACGGCCGGAACGGCCCCGGAGCTGGTTGTCGATACGCCGGGATTCATGGCGCTCGGTGCCGATGATGAACAGGCCGCCGGCCTGCCGCACCTGCTCCGCCTCTGCGGAAAGCTGATCCTTGTACTGGGCAATCAAGGCCTCATAGCGGCGGCGGATATCCAGAATCTCCGGGTTATCCGTCTCGGAATAGGCGTTTGCCTCTGCCAGAAGCTCCTCCGGGATGTCCTGCCTGCGCAGTTCATTCATGGCCATAAACTCGGCGTTGCCACCCAGCATAATGTCCGTACCGCGGCCTGCCATGTTGGTGGCGATGGTCACTGCACCGAATTTGCCCGCCTGGGCAATAATCTGCGCCTCCTGCTCGTGGTACTTGGCGTTGAGCACGTTATGGGGCACACCGACCTTTTTCAGAAGCTTGCTCAGAAGCTCGCTCTTTTCAATGGACACCGTACCCACCAGCACCGGCTGTCCTTTTTCGTGGCACTTTACCACTTGATTGATAATGGCACGGTATTTGCCGGCCTGGGTTTTATACACCGCATCGGGCAAATCCTTACGGATGACCGGCTTGTTGGTGGGAATCTCCACCACATCCAGCTGGTAAATGGCATTAAACTCCTCTTCCTCGGTCAGCGCCGTACCGGTCATGCCGGACAGCTTGTCATACAGCCGGAAGAAGTTCTGGAAGGTGATGGTAGCCAGAGTCTTGCTCTCACCGGCAACGGTTACCCGTTCCTTGGCCTCAATGGCCTGGTGCAGACCCTCGTTGTACCGGCGGCCGTACATGAGACGGCCGGTAAACTCGTCCACAATGATAATCTGTCCGTCCTTGACCACGTAGTCGATATCCTTTTTCATCAGACCCCGGGCCTTCATGGCCTGGTTCAGATGGTGGGACAGGGTGGCGTTTTCCCCATCGGCCAGATTCTCCACGCCGAAAAACTTCTCTGCCTTGGCAATGCCGGCGGCCGTCAGCGAGACCGTCCGGGATTTTTCGTCCACAAAGTAGTCGCAGTCGTAATCGTCCTGCACTTCCTTTTCGTCGGTTTTGGCAAAGACCTGCTTGCGCAGTGTGGAGACGAAATGGTCTGCCATTTCGTAGAGCTTGGAGGACTCCTCACCCTTACCAGAGATAATCAGCGGCGTTCTTGCCTCGTCGACCAGTATGGAGTCCACCTCGTCCACGATGGCGAAGGCATGTCCCCGCTGGACAAGCTCCTGCTTATAAACGGCCATATTGTCCCGCAGGTAGTCAAAGCCCAGCTCGTTGTTGGTACAGTAGGTGATGTCGGCGGCGTAGGCCTCCCGCCGCTGGGCGGCCTTCATGCCGGGAATTACGAGACCGATGGTCAGACCCATGTACCGGTAGACCTTGCCCATCCATTCACTCTGGTATTTGGCAAGGTAATCGTTGACGGTGACCACATGGACGCCCCGTCCGGTGAGGGCATTGAGGTAACAGGGGAGAATGGCAACCAGGGTCTTACCCTCGCCGGTCTTCATTTCCGCGATGCGGCCCTGATGTAAAACGATACCGCCAATAAGCTGCACAGGGTAGGGGCGCATACCCAGCACCCGGTCCGCAGCCTCCCGAATGGCGGCAAAGGCCTCGGGGAGCAGGTCGTCCAGCGTCTCCCCCTCTGCCAGCCGGCGCTTAAACTCTGCGGTTTTTCCCTTCAGCTGGCTCTCGGAGAGCGCCTTGTATTCGTCCTCCAGCCCGAGGATTTTATTAACCTGCGGCTGGATGTGCTTAATCTCCCGCTCCGAACGGGTTCCGAACAGCTTACTTAACAGTCCCATGGATAATACGCTCCTTGTGTAGATACAATTTTTTTCATTATAGCACAGCCAAAAGGAAAATAATAGACATTTTTGTGAACTTGTGGAGATGGCTGCCCATATAATGAAAAAACTCCCTCCAAGTTAAACTCGGAAGGAGATATTTTCAGAGAAATCAGGCCAGCTTGTTCAGCCGCAGGGTCATGCTGCTCTTCTTGCGGGCAGCGGTATTCTTGTGCAGGATACCGATCTTAACAGCCTTATCAACCGCCTGGACAGCCTGCTTGTAAGCACCCTCAGTGGCAGCGCGGTCGCCGCCTTCCAGAGCAGCCTCAAACTTCTTGACAACAGTCTTCAGTGCAGTCTTGGCAGCCTTATTCTTCTCATAAGCAATCTTGGACTGGATAACATCCTTTTTAGAGGACTTGATATTGGGCATGGTCACACCTCCTGTTCTGTGTTTTTGCTCACGCGTTTACCCATTATAACGTGGTTTCTCAATAAAATCAATACCTTTTTTGAAATTTTTTGCTGTAATCAGCGGGCTTTGGAAAATTTTTTCGCTTCTTGTTTTACCAAGCAGCTGAAACCACAATATCTTGGGGTTACCTGCACCGGAGGGCTTTCCGCTCGTCCTTGGTCTTGCACAGACGCTCCAGCTCGGGCACCAGAATTAGGCAGATCAGTGCTGCGGTGAAGCCGCCGTTGTACAGGCAGAAGCCTCCGTGGAGGTTGGGGACAGAGGTGACCAGCAGATAGTGCATCACAGAAGCCACAAAGCCATACCGCCAGCCGTACTTGTCGGCGATGGGGCTCAGACCGTTGGCGTAGCACAGACCCACCATGATTGCCTGGGCGTTGACCTGGAAGGTGAAATTACCGCCCAGCAGGGGCGCAATCCAGCCAAAGACCGTGGACGCAACCACATAGCCCAGCATAATGGGCCATACGTTGCCCGGATGGGAGCCGGAATTGCAGGTGGCCAGCATACAGAAGATAATGCCGAAGGTCACACCGTTGAAGCTGGCGCCGATCAGGTTGTAATAGGCCAGAATGAACAGGCCGTACACACCGACGTTCATCAAGAACGTGGCGTTGCCGTAGGTGGAGGAGAAGTTGGTGACCAGTGCCGGGTCACTGAGCAGCCTCCAATAATCCCTGGGCTTGCAGCCCAGCACAAAGGCCAGCACAATGCACAGGCCGAATACCGCGCAGCAGAAGATATTCACAGTCGCTGCGCTGGCAACCTTCATATCGCTCAGCAGCGGCAGGGCATTTACATCCAGCCCCATGGTCTTATACAGCGTGGCATTGAGCAGGAATGCGGTCATCCCGATGGGCAGGGCAGCGGAGTACAGATCGAAGCCCTTATGTACCTTGGGAGAGTGGGCAAGACCGGCAGGCAGGAAGAAGCCGATGATGAAGCCTACCAGCAGGGTCAGACCCAGACCCAGCCAGTTAAAGCCGATCACTTCCGTGCCGGGATAGCGAACCAGCAGTTCGGTGAGCAGGGGAGCAATACCGGTGGAGAACAGCATAGCATTGACAAGGGTTCCCAGCTTCTCCTTTTTCACCAGACCGTACAGGATCACGCCCAGAATGGTGGGCAGAATATTCAGAACATTGATGCCCCAGGAGCCAAAACCCAGGGTCAGCACAAAGGCCAGCGTGGACACATTGGTAGGCGTTCCCTTAAAGACGATAAACAGCAGCAGGCTCATCAGCGCCACCAGACCCATGTTCAGGAAGGTAGCTGCGTAACCGCCCAGGGAGAAATAGTTGGTGGTGACTTTGCAGGGGGTAATCAGAATTTTCCAAAAACCGGAGAACATGGTGCTTCGGTCCGGCATACACACCGCTGCAACCAGAAAGCACAGGGTAAAGAATGCAAAGAACAGCTTAAGGAACGTACCTTCGGAGAGATTTTTGATCTTTTTCATACATAAAGCTCCTTTTTTGATATTTCGCCGTGCCCGGATGCCATAAACAAAAACCGGGCAACTCAGCGATTCACTGAATTGCCCAGACGGTCGGCATACTACACCAGTGTTCCACCGCAGAAATCTGCGTTAAGTGGCTTGCTGCGGTACCCGATAAAATCTTCCGGCTTGCGCTTTCTCCCGATTCTATCTACCGCGGCCACCTGCGCCACGCCGTATCCGCATCATGCAGCGGCCGTGTCGCTCCCCGTCAGTTACACAGGCTGATTATTGATGACTTCTGCGCTGCCCGAAAATCCCGGGCTTGCGCGCCTCCTCATTTTACTGACCGCGTCTACCGTCAATTATGTAAGAGGTTACTATTATTGTAAGAAAAAAACAGCCATTTGTCAACAGGAAAAAGCGGTTTTGCCCAATTCCACGTGTGTTCCCCGCAGCTTGGCGGAATCGGCTGTCTTTATGCAATAAAACCTCCCTCCGGGGTTTCCCGGAGGGAGAGAATCGGCAGGATTAAACCTTCTCAGCAGCTTCTACCACGTGCTTCATCAGCACAGAGGTGGTCACGGAGCCTACGCCGCCGGGAACAGGAGTAATGGCCTCGACAATGGGCTCAACCTCATCGAACTTGGCATCGCCGGCGATACCGCCCTTGCCGCCCTTGGCGTTGATTTTGTTTTCGTCCCAGTTGATGGAAACGTCGATAACCACCTGACCGGGGCGCACGAAATCAGCAGTCAGACTGTTCAGCACACCGGCTGCGGACACGATAATATCGGCGTTGCGGCAGATCTCAGCGGTGTTCACGGTACGGGTGTGGCAGGTGGTGACGGTGGCGTTCTTGCCCATAAGCAGCATGCCGGCGGGCTTGCCAACTACGAGGCTGCGGCCGATAACAACCGCGTTCTTGCCCTTGCAGTCGATGCCATAGAAGTCCAGAATTTCCATACAGGCAGCGGGGGTACAGGGGGCATAGCCCAGATCGTTCAGACCCTCGAACACACCGGCGTTGGACATATGGGTCATGCAGTCCATATCCTTCTTGGGGTCCAGACGGTTGCAGATTTCGTTCTGGTCATTCTTCAGGTGCTTGGGCAGGGGACGGAACATCAGCACACCGTGGATGGCGTCGTCAGCGTTGATCTGGTCAATAACAGCCAAAACATCTTCCTTGGCAGCGTCGGCGGGCAGAACAAAGTTCTTTACGTCCACGCCAACCAGCTCAGCGCGCTTGGTAGCGCCCTTTTCATAGGACAGGTCAGAGGGATCCTCGCCCACGCGGATAATCGCCAGAGTGGGAACAACGCCCTTTTCCCGCAGGGCTGCGGTACGGGTCATCAGATTCGCATTGAGGGCATCGGTAACTTCCTTGCCCAGCAGCAGCTTAGCCATAGTATGTAATCTCCTTATATTATAAAATCATTAAATGCTTGGTAGACACTGGTTTTCCGGGGGACTTACTGACCGAAGCCAGCCTTGACCGTTGTGAAAATTTCGTCGGCCATTGCGCCGTATTTTGCCAGCATGCCGTTTGCCTTGGCGTTCATTTCCTCGGCAACCTCACGGTTTTTCAGGCTCTTGGTATTGATGAACACATTGAGGGAGGCTGCCTGCAGAGCTGCCTTGCAGCACACCGCACCGCAGCCGGCATCGGAAACTGCCAGACGGGAGCCCTTTGCGGCAAACACAGCGATATACTCAATGGCCTGGCAGCACAGCTCCATAATCTTCATGGGGGTGGAGCAGGCGATGATGGTAGCTTCCTCCATCACCTTATCGCGGTTGGGGTCATCCTTGGGGATGCCGTAAGCCTTGGCCAGGGGCAGGAAGTTGACCTCATCAGCCTCAACCTGGTTCAGAAGCTCGGTCTGCAGGGCATCGCACTTGGCCTTCAGGGCAATAATTTCCGCTTCTACCTCGGCGTATTTCTTCTTGCCTACGGTCAGAGACCCGACCATGTTGCCCAGAGCAGTGCCGATGGCACCTACCAGTGCTGCCGCGCCGCCGCCGCCGGGGGCGGGTGCATCGGATGCCAAAACCTCCACAAATTTGCGGCAGGATTCTAATGTCATATCCATAATAAACTGTTCTCCTTTTGTTTTTAGAAAATAGCAGACCGGGAAGATTATCCTCTCCAGTTTGCGCAAATATAACTGATGTCGTTGCCACCCAGTTTGAGAACCCGGTATCTTTTGCCAAGGGATTCATATTGCTCCGCAGCGGTGGCGCAGTTTTCCGGGTGACCCAAGCGGGAGGTGACAATCCATTCCGGGGGATACTCCACCCGGAAATTCACATCCCATGCGTGGATTCCCTTTGCGCCGCTGCGGTAGAACTCTTCCGCCTCCTGGGCATAAACCGCCGGGGATTGGTTCTCCCAATTGAGGCTGTAATAAGTCTCAATAGGATATTTTTCGGCGATTGCCTCATACTCCCGGATACCCTGGCACATCAAGGCGCGGTCCATAAGGTATTTCCGCTTGAGAATAAATCTGTGGCGAATGGCTTCGCTGTACTTTTCCATGTCGATTAAGCCGTCGTCTGCCATGCAGCCGTCCAAATCCTCATAGCAGGCGTACATGGACGCGGTAATACCGTCGATCCAGCCTTCTTTTGCCCAGGTTTCCACATCCAGACCCATCTGCCGGCTCAGCTCCGGGGTATACATGGTCAGATTGTGGACATTGCACCTGGCGCGTCCGGTCTTTTCGGCTTCCGCATCCAGCGCGGTGCGGAGATCCCGCATAAATTCGTTCATGAATTCACACCAGACACCGTGCAGGCGTTCATCTGCCATGGGAAGCCGTCTGCCGTCCAGCCCATTGTACTTTTCCGCAATGCGCTTCAGCACCGGTTCTTCAAAGCCGAAGCTGTTTCCCCGAATCCACAGAAGGGTGACACCGTCAAAACCCTGTCTGTACAGGTCCAGCAATACGCCGATGGTAAATTCCCGTACCTCCGGGTAGGCAAAGGACAGAACATTTATGGTTCTTCCCTCGCGGGTTTGGATTGCAAACTCGGGATGCTCGTCTGCAAACCGCATGCGGAAAGTGGGATAGGTACACGGGAACTGGAAACTGGACAGCTGCATGCGCCAGACTGCGTGGAGCCGGACATCAATGCTCCGGCAATAGTCGATCATGCGCCGGTAACTTTCTTTGCGGATTTTTTCAAACTCTACATAGGATTGGTTGCGGATGCGGTCCACCGCCCGCAGGCCCATATACCCTTCCGAGGAGGCCTCGTCACAGTACTCGCTGTACTCCAAAGCGCACTCCTGAGAGCACATGGTCACATCCGTTCCCTGCAGATACTGCATAATCGCCAGCGCCTCATCCGGCGTTTTCAGGCTGCGCCCGAAGGGGCCGGAATCGATATGGGCATGGATCTTATACGGGCCCCTTTCCTGCCGGCTTTGCAGGTGCGCTTCAATCTCTGCCGGGGACATCTCTACGCAGCGAATCCACAGCACGCCCGACATCTGCTGCAGGCACATTTGGGGGTGTATAATGTGGAGACGGTCTCCGGACAGGCAGGCGCTTTTCCAGAAAATCTCGTTGGCTATCTCGTAAGATGCCCAAGCGGCACCGTCCTTGCCGTCTTTTCGGGTGCTGATGCCGGAAAAGGCCACATCACTGTCCAGCTTAAAGTAGGTATACATGGGCCCGTTCAGCTTAATAAGACCCAGGTAGATATGATACCACCCATGAAGCCCCAGAGGAATGGTGATTTCCTCGGGTTTGGCCTCCTGGGCAGCAATGAGCATCACGCCGCTGTACTTTTCCGTTTCATACTCCACAGCCTCCCAAGTGTTTTCCCCTCTGGTACGGCTGATGCGTTCTTTCTCGATTGCGGCGGATTCCAAATCGGTAAACAGAACCTCTTTTAATTGTCCCATAAATTCCTCCCATACGGCATAAAAGGAAATATGCCCAAATGGCACAGGCGGGGTCCGCCTGTGCCATTATTGGAATTACCTTAGATTAGAACAGGCCGGAAACCTTACCGGTCTCGGTGTCAACGTCAACGCGACGGTATGCGGGGTCAGCAGCAGTACCGGGCATCATGGAGATAGTACCGGCCATGGGGCACAGGAACTTGGCTCCGCCGTACTCCAGAATGTCGCGAACAGCCAGACGCCAGCCGGTGGGAACGCCCTTCTTGGTGGGATCGTCGGACAGGGACAGGTGGGTCTTAACCATCATGGTGCAGTAATCAGCGTACTTGGGATCGTTCTCGAAGCGCTCAGCCTTCTGAACAGCCAGAGGTGCCCAATCAACGCCGTCAGCGCCGTAAACTTCCTTAGCGATCAGCTCAACGCGCTTACGCAGAGGCATTTCCAGATCGTACAGGAACTTAACTTCCACGGGATCCTCACAAGCCTCAACAACAACACGGGCCAGCTCAGCAGCGCCTTCGCCGCCGTAACGCCAGTGGTTGGACTCAGCGCAGCGGACACCGCGCTCAGCACACAGCTTCTTCAGCAGAGCGATTTCTGCATCGGTATCGGTGTAGAAGCGGTTGATACATACAACGGGGTTGATGCCGGACTTCTTGATGGTGTTGACGTGGTGGAACAGGTTGCAGGTACCCTTCTCCAGCAGCTCCAGGTTCTCTTCCTTGTATTCCTTGGGCAGAGGTGCGCCGGGGGTAACCTTGGGGCCGCCGCCGTGCATCTTCAGGGAGCGGACGGTAGCAACCAGAACGGATACGTTGGGAGTCAGGCCGGACAGTCTGGTCTTAACGTTCCAGAACTTCTCGAAGCCGATGTCAGCTGCGAAGCCGGACTCGGTAACGTGGTAGTCGAACAGCTTCAGTGCCAGGCGGTCAGCGATAACAGAGGACTGGCCGATAGCGATGTTGGCAAAAGGACCGGCGTGGATCAGCACGGGCTGATGCTCAACAGAGTAGCACATGGTGGGGTTGATGGCGTTACGCATCCAAGCGGTCATAGCGCCGGCAACGTCCAGATCCTCACAGGTAACAGGGGCACCGCTGCGGGAGTAAGCCACAACGATCTTGCCGATACGCTCACGCAGATCCTTCAGATCCTTGGCAACTGCCAGGATAGCCATCAGCTCGGAACCAACAGCGATACCGAACTTGGACTCCATCATGAAGCCGTCCAGACGGCCGCCGATGCCGATGATGATATTACGCAGGCTCTGTGCGCAGAAGTCGATGATCCAGCCCATCTCCACGCGCTTGGGGTCGATGTCCAGTCTCTTCAGGCCCTTCTTTGCCAGCCACTCGTCGTCGTTGTTGCGCTCGTGCTGCATACGGGCAGTCAGAGCAACCATGGCCAGGTTGTGAGCGTTCATGATGTCGTTGATGTCACCGGTCAGACCCAGAGAGAACTCGGTCATGGGCATCAGCAGAGCGTTGCCGCCGCCGGCTGCGGTGCCCTTAACGTTCATGGTGGGGCCGCCGGAGGGCTGACGCAGAGCGCCGCCTGCGTTCTTGCCGATGTAGCCCAGACCCTCGATCAGGCCCAGAGATACGGTGGACTTACCTTCGCCGAAGGGAGTGGGGGTAACTGCGGTAACCTCGATGAACTTACCGTCGGGCTTGTCCTTCAGACGGTTCATAACCTTGATGAAGTCAATCTTGGGGGTCTTGCCGTAGGGAATGATTTCTTCTTCCAGCAGGCCCAGCTTCTCGCGGAAGTAATCTACGGAAGGCAGCGTCTTTTCTGCTTCTTCTGCGATCTGC
>JAZTZS010000007.1:0-11217 GCA_045637585.1 Faecousia sp.
GGAATCGAACCCATGTTACCGCCGTGAAAGGGCGGTGTCTTAACCGCTTGACCAACGGGCCTGGTAGCGGCGACCTGATTCGAACAGGTGACATACCGGGTATGAACCGGCTACTCTACCAACTGAGTTACGCCGCCATATGGCCAAGTGACTTCGGCACCGCCGAAATCAGCTTTGTCATTATATACAGTAGTTTCTCTTTTGTCAAGAGAAATCTTTGTATTTTCCGGGATTTTTTTGGAAAGACTACCTTTGAGGTGAACAATATGCGGATGTGGAAAGGTATTTTGCTGTTTGCAATCGGTGGCTGCGGGTATATGGGGATAGAACTGCTTTGGCGGGGCTGGAGTCATAGCAGTATGTTTTTCGCTGGCGGAAGCTGCTTTTTGCTGCTGGGTAAGCTCAACCGGACCCGGCCTCAGCTCCCGCTTCCTCTGAGGATGGTTGCTGGGGCAGGGGTCATCACAGCGGTTGAACTGCTGGCCGGACTTTTGACCAACCGGAATTATCAGGTATGGGATTACAGAGGCGTTCCCTTTAATTATCACGGGCAAATCTGCCTGCCCTTTTCCCTGCTCTGGATTCCCGTTAGCTTGGGGGCGTTTTTGCTGTACGACAGTCTTGAAAAAAGGCTTCCCTGATGAGACCTGTGATTACTTTATTCTCAAATCCCGGGCAAGGGCCTGCATGGCGGCTTCGTCTGCTTTGCAGACCCTTCTGTCATAGGTCAGAAAGCCGTTGATTTCGTCTTCTACATCGGAAACCTGGGTGTAAATGGCGGCGCAAAGGCCTTTTGCCACTGCCGGCACAATCCGCTTGCGGTACAGTGCCTCCACGGATGCCTGAAAGGCTTCCAGAGTCTTACAGGATTTATAGCCATAGGCCTTTTCCGGGTTGTAGATATGCCCCGCTACCGGGTAGCAGTGTCCGCCAAATTCGCTGAGTACCAGAGGCTTTTTGCCGGGTTTTAGCTGAGACCATGGCCCAAAGTAAACATGGCGGCTGTCCACATCCGTATCTCCACAGCGGAACCAGCCTGAGGTGGAATCGATAAACCGGCTATCATCCAACGCCCGCAGCCGGGCATAGGCATCGCTGCTGCAGAACTGCCCCCAGCCCTCATTGAAAATGGTCCAGTAGACGATACAGGGGTGGTTTTTCAGCTGTCTGACAGTGGCTTCCATACCGTTTAAAAAGGCCTTTCGGGTTGCTTTGTCCCGATGCAGCCGGGTATCCGGCAGCTTGGCAATCAGGAATGTGGGCAGGACAGTGTCCCGGAAGAAACGGTAATCTCCGTTATTGACCATATCCTGAAATACCAGCATACCCAGCCGGTCACAATCGTAATAAAACTGTGCAGGCTCTACCTTAATATGCTTGCGCAGGGTGTTAAAGCCCAGCTTTTTCATGGCAAGGATATCCTGCTCGTAACATTCCGGTGCTGCCGGGGTATAAATACCGTCGCTCCAATATCCCTGGTCCAGAAGCCCGTGGAAAAAATAAGGCTTGCCATTCAGACATAGTCTGGGAATCCCGTCAACGACTTTTGTTTCCAGTGTCCGCAGGGCAAAATAGCTCTCCACCCGGTCACTGTCGGTCTCCACCGCAAATTCGTACAGGTGTGGATTTTCCGGACACCACAGCACCGGTGTTTCCGGCGTCAGCTTGGCAGCACCGTTTTCCAGCGGGATTCTCCGGTTTTCAAAGAGAATGCTGCCCGGTTGGGCAGGGATTACCCGGACAGTGGCACCGGTGGCGGAGATTTCTGTTTCCATGCGCGCAATATAGCTTTGCGGTACGCTTTCCAGCCAGACGGTTTGCCAGATGCCGGACACGGGGGTATACCACATGCCGCCCCGGGTCAGCGTTTGCTTGCCGTAGGGCAGCTCCTTACTGCGCAAATCATCCTGTACGCGGATCACCAGATGGTTTTCTTTGCGCAGGGCAGCGGTAATGTCAAAGGAAAAGGCTTCATAGCCACCTACATGGGATCCTACATGCTCACCGTTTACATAGACGTCCGCCACTTGGTCTGCAGCACCGATGTGCAGCAGCACCCGCCCCTTATGAAAGCCTTGGGGGAGAGTGAGCGTCCTATGGTAGAATAGATAGGAACCCTCGGAGAAATGGGCTTTTATACCGGAGAGCAGACTCTCCGGGCAGAAAGGTACCACAATGGTGCGGTCATAGGCAGTTGGGAACGCGCTGTCTGCTGACACGGCAAAATCCCACTGACCGTTTAAATTCAGATAGGAATCCCGCCGCATTTGGGGGCGGGGGTATGCCTGCCAGGGTGTTCCCCGCAAGGACTCGCCGGCGGAAGTATACAAATCATTACACATGGGTTTTCTCCTTTTGTACCATACGAAACAAGGGAATCAGTACTAGCCAGATGGCCAGTGCTGCCACAAGGGCTGCAAGGAATATGTTCTCATTGGGAATAAAGGAGGTGGTTCCGTCATCGTTGACAATCACTTCCGCATTTTTCAGCACCGCGGCACCAATAGCCGGACCAATAATGCCGGGCAGCAGTACCTGCCCCACAATCCGCTGACCCTGGAACATACCTGCCCGGTTGGTGGGAGTATAATCCCGGAGCATGGCGCCGAATACTGCCATGCCGGACAGGTAGCCGCAGAGCATCAGCAGCGTTCCAGCGAACACCGGCACGGTGCTGCGGCAGAAATACAGTACTACGAAGCCCGCCATTAGCAAAAGAATCGGCGCAGGGATGCTTGCCCGGAAGCCTTTCCGGTCGTATACGCTGCCGTAAAAAGCGGTAAATGCAGCTGCAAGAACAATGGCCGGGGCGAAAATCAGCACATAGTTTTCCATTCCCAGACTGACCGTATAGTATAGGATCAGGTAGGGCATAAAGATATTGATGGCGATGCCAAAGAGGGAATAGGCCGCCAGTGTCACATAGAGCGTCCGGTTCTGCCGGATCACCGCGGGGCGGAAGCCGTAAAAAATGTTGGCAAAATACTTCTGGTTGTCAAGGGTGTTGATGGTTGTCTCCCGGATTAAGAAAAAACCCAAAAGCCCCATCAGAAATACGGCGCCGCCAATGACACAGAAAATGACCGTCCAGCTCTCCGGCAGGTTTTGATCCAGCCCCATAAAACCGCCGAATACTACCAAAATGGCCAGCAGCGGCATCATGGCGTTGATGCCCTCCACCTTTCCGCGGTTGCTTTCATTGGTGGAGTCGGTGAGCCAGGCGTTAAAGCAGGCGTCGTTGGCAGAGGAACCGAAGAAAGTCATCACGCAGTCCAGAATCAGAACGGCCCAAATGCCGATGAGACTGGCAGATACCGTTGGGAACAGCGCCCCGATGATGTCCTTCCGAATCAGTGCAAACAGTAAAATAGAAACGCCCCAGCACAGATAGCCGCCGCAGATAAAAATTTTCCGCTTGCCCAGCTTGTCGGATAGGGCACCGATTAGCAGGGTGGTCACTGTGGCGGAGATGGCAGAGGCGGCTACCATCAAAGAGATGGTAGCGGCATCTGCGCGGAACATTTTGTAAATGAACACATTCAAATACATGTTCTCCACAACCCAGGCAACCTGCCCCACTAAGCTGAATATGATTAGGGCCAGATAAAACTTTCTGTTTTCCTTTCGTGTTAACATAGCCGTTCCTCCCGGTTTCTGTTTTTTGTATTATATCATACTCCAAAAGTAGGGGCAAGGGCGATATTGTTTGGTAATTTACCAAACTTTTTGAAAATATACTTGACAACTTTACGCCATTGCGGATATACTTAAGGTATTCATGAGGGAGTAATTCAGCACAGGTTCTTTGTGCTAAGCAGATCCGTCATACCGGCTCATGCCCGGAATGCTTGTAAGGAATGAGACTCATGCACAGGCCTAAGGGATTTTTGTGCATGCGTCTTTTTTATTATACCAAAAGGAGTGTTGATTCTTGGATAAAGCCTATACAAGGTCCACTGAGGATGTCCTCAAAGCTCTGAACACCAGTACAGATGGACTGACATCCCAGCAGGTGCAGGAACGCGTGGAAAAATACGGCCCCAACAAGCTCAAGGAGGGTGAAAAGCCCACCCTGCTGCAGCGTTTTTTGGCGCAGCTGAAAGACCCCATGCTGATCATTCTGATGATCGCGGCCGCTGTCTCTGCTATCACCGGTATGCTTGCCCACGAGAGTGAGTGGGCAGAAGTCATCATTATTATCGCAGTAGTTCTGCTGAACGCCATTCTGGGTGTGATCCAGGAGAGTAAGGCAGAGGCTGCTATAGAGGCGCTGCAAACCATGACGGCGGCCACCTGTAAGGTCATCCGTGACGGCAAGCAGATGGTTCTGCATTCCGATGAGCTGGTACCCGGTGACATCGTGGTGCTGGAAGCCGGCGACGCAGTTCCCGCTGATGGACGTATCATTGAAAACGCCAGTCTGAAGATCGAAGAGGCGGCGCTGACCGGTGAGTCTGTCCCAGTCAACAAATTGATCGACGCTCTGTACCTGAAGGGCGAGAGTGAGGATGTGCCTCTGGGCGACCGGAAGAACATGTGCTATATGGGCTCCACTGTGGTTTACGGCCGGGGCAAGGCCGTGATTACCGAGACCGGAATGGACACCGAAATGGGTAAGATCGCCGGCGCGCTGGCTGCTGCCCAAGAAGAGCAGACTCCCCTGCAGAAGAAGCTGGACAGCCTGGGCAAGACCCTCAGCTTCCTGGTGCTGGGTATCTGTGTGTTTATCTTTGTGTTTAACCTGCTGATGGCTGGCGACTTCCATCTAAGTGCCATCCTGTCCACCTTCATGGTGGCTGTCTCTCTGGCTGTTGCCGCCATCCCCGAGGGCCTGGCCACGGTGGTGACTGTGGTGCTGTCCATTGGCGTTACCAAGATGAGTAAGCGCAACGCTGTGATCCGCCGGCTGACTGCCGTGGAGACTCTGGGCTGTACCCAGGTGATCTGCTCCGACAAGACCGGTACACTGACCCAGAACAAGATGACCGTGGTAGACCATGTGGGGGAAACGAATCTGCTGGCTACCGCTATGGCTCTTTGCTCCGATGCCAACCTGAATGAAGACAACCAGGCCGAGGGTGAACCCACCGAATGTGCGCTGGTGAACTTTGCCTACTCTCTTGGCCTGCACAAGGCAGAGCTGGAGAAGGCTACCCCCCGTGTGGATGAAGCACCCTTCGACTCCGGCCGGAAGATGATGTCCACGATCCATGCTGTGGACGGCAAGTTTGTCCAGTATACCAAGGGCGGTCCCGATGTGGTGCTGGCACGCTGCAGCAAGTATCTGGATAACGGCGAGGTCAAGCCCATGACCGATGAGAAGCGCGCCGAAATCATGGCCGCCAACAAGGCGATGGCAGACAAGGCACTGCGTGTGCTGGCTGCTGCCAAGCGCGACTGGGATGAGAAGCCTGCTGACAATACCCCCGAATTTTTGGAAGCCGACCTGTGCTTTGTGGGTCTGACCGGTATGATCGACCCGGTCCGTCCCGAGGTCAAGGCCGCTATTGAAGAGTGCCGGGCAGCCGGTATCCGTCCTGTGATGATCACCGGCGACCACAAGGATACTGCCGTTGCCATCGCTAAGGAGCTGGGTATCATCACCGACGCTTCCGAAGCCATTACCGGCGCTGAGCTGGATGCCATCTCTGATGACGAGATTTGCGAATTTGTCAAGAAGTTCGGCGTATACGCTCGTGTACAGCCGGAGCACAAGACCCGGATCGTCACTGCGTGGAAAGCCAACGGCGCCATCACCGCTATGACCGGTGACGGTGTCAATGACGCTCCCTCCATTAAGTCCGCTGATATCGGTGTGGGCATGGGCATCACCGGTACCGACGTTACCAAAAACGTTGCCGACATGGTGCTGGCAGACGACAACTTTGCCACCATCGTCTCTGCTGTGGGCGAAGGCCGCCGGATCTATGACAACATCCGTAAGGCCATCCAGTTCCTGCTGGCCTCCAACATGAGTGAGGTGCTGGGCGTATTCGGTGCAACCCTTATGGGCTTTGTGCTGCTGAATCCTGTCCACCTGCTGTTTATCAATCTGGTCACCGACTGCTTCCCCGCTCTGGCTCTGGGCATGGAAGAGGCTGAGCCCGACACCATGAACCGCCCCCCCAGAAATTCCAAGGACGGCATCTTTGCCGGCGGTCTGGGCTTTGATGTGGTCTACCAGGGTGTTCTGGTTACCATTATTACCATCGCAGCCTACCTGATCGGTGCTTCCTTCGAGTTTAAGGCCGGTTGGTTTGACGCACTGCGCGCTGCCGGCGAGTCCGGCCACGGCATGACCATGGCTTTCCTGACCATGAGCATGTGTGAGATCTTCCACTCCTTCAACCTGCGCTCTCAGCGCAAGTCCATCTTCAGCCTCCACACCCACAATAAGATCCTGTGGGCCGCTATGCTGGGCAGCCTCCTGCTGACCACTCTGGTCATCGAGGTCCCCTTCATTGCAAACGCCTTCGGCTTTACCCCCATCGGCCTTGCCGAGTACGGCATCGCGCTGGTACTAGCCATTCTGGTCATTCCTGTTGTGGAAATCGTCAAGCTGATTCAGAGAAAAATCGCAAAGAAGTAAAAACTTACAGAAAATCCCGGTGCAAAGCACCGGGGTTTTTGTATTCCCTTTATTTTCTCCTTGCGATACAGGCGGCGCTATAGTAAAATAAAGTCACGACCAAGAAAAGGATAGGCAGAAAACCATGAAAATTAAAATGAAAAACCTTTCCTACAAAGAAGTTATGGCGCTGCCCAGACCCAAGCACCGCTTGCCATTACGCCCCAATCTGTTGCTGCAGATGATTATCCGGGGTTTGGCGATTCTGGATTTATTCCCTACCAAATTTACCTATACCACAGAGGGAATGGAGCGTATCGGCACGAAAGAGCCATGCCTCATTCTGATGAACCATTCCAGCTTTATTGATTTGAAAATTGCCGCCCGAATTTTCTTTCCCAAGCGTTACGGCATTGTCTGTACCACCGACGGCTTCGTGGGAAAATCGCTGCTTATGCGCTTTATCGGCTGTATTCCCACACAGAAATTTGTAAGCGACATGACCTTGGTGCGGGATATGGAGTACATGCTCAAAAAGAAAAAAACCAGCGTACTCATGTTCCCGGAAGCCGGCTATTCCTTCGACGGACGGGCAACGCCTCTGCCCCGGAAGCTGGGTGTGCTGATGAAGAAGCTGGATGTACCTGTGGTAACGGTGATTACCCAGGGCGCATTTGCCAGGGACCCCCTATACAACAATTTACAAAAGCGGAAGGTACACGTCAGTGCCAAGGTTACCTGTATGGCAACTGTCCAGGAGGTCCGCAGCAAAACCGTGGCAGAGCTGGATGCATTGCTGGATAAGGCCTTCGGCTTTGATAACTTTGCATGGCAACAGGAAAACCAGGTGATTATCGACGAGCCGTTCCGGGCCGACGGCCTGAACCGGATCCTTTACCGTTGCCCCCACTGCAGCACAGAAGGGAAAATGGAGGGAAAGGGAACGCACCTTACTTGCCATAGCTGCGGAAAGCAGTATGAACTGACGGAGAACGGCGCGCTGCGGGCGTTGGACGGGGATGCGATTTTTACCCACATACCAGACTGGTACGATTGGCAGCGGCAGCAGGTGCGCCGGGAATTGGAAAACGGTACCTACCGGCTGGAAACCGATGTAGAGATTGCCATGATGGTGGACTATAAAGCCCTGTATATGGTCGGCTCCGGTACGCTGGTGCACGATGAGAACGGGTTTCGTCTGGATGGCTGCGACGGGCAGCTGACCTATACCCAGGGGCCGGTTGCCAGCCATACATTGAATGCTGACTACTATTGGTATGAAATTGGGGACATTATCTGCATCGGCAACAAGGATGCGCTGTATTACTGTCTGCCCAAATGCCCGGATGTGGTTGCCAAGACCCGACTGGCTACGGAGGAGCTATATAAGCTGAAAAAGCGCCGCAAAGCGGCAGCGGCTGAGCCCCAGTAAATATGAACGCCCGGACGTTTGTCCGGGCGTTTTTGCTTGAATTAGTGGTGGGAATCGACCGACAGACATCTTGCCCTGCGGAGCAAGGCGATCAGAAGTCGGGTCATAGTGGTGACGACTATAATTCCCATCGCTAAGGCGAGGGCTATTTGTAACGCGGTGAGTGCTTTCTGGGAAAACAAATCCCACTGTTTATTCAGGGCGTGATGCATGGCATAATACAGTGCACCGCCGGGAATCCCGGGAACGATCGCGGGCACCAAAAATGTGGTGGTGGGGGTTTTTACCACCCGCGCGAATACCTCCGCATATACCGTGATGATGGCTGCGGACAGAAAATAGCAGGTGCCGTCACTGGGAAGCCAATGGGATAAGAGCAAGTATACGCTCCAGGAAAGGGTACCGCCCAAAGCAGCTATCAGCAGCTTGGTTCCCCGGATATTGAACAGGACGCTAAAGCCCAGCGAGCCCAGTGTGCCGGTGAGGATCTGAATGATTTCCTGTCTGCTCATAGGACACCTCCAAAAAGCTGCGTGGCCAGAATGTATCCGGCAGCGATGGAGGCGGCAATCAAGATAGAATCCAGCAGACGCAGCATACCGGAGGTGATATCGCCGCTGATCATATCCCGCATAGAATTGGTAAAGCCGATACCGGGGATCAGCAGCATAATATTGCCAATGAGCACACTGTGCATATCCTGTATCAAGGATAGACCGGAGAGCAAAATCGTTACGGCTGACAGGAGAAAACTGGTAAACAAGTTGATGAGAATCTGGTTCATGCCCGCCTTCGGCAACAGCCAGGTACAGGCGCGTATGCCTGCGCCCAAAAGGAACGCAGCAAGGCTGTCGGACAGAATGCCGCCAAAAAACAGATTGAAGGCAAAGGCAATTAGTCCGCTGGCCAGCATCTCCAGCCATAGCGGATAAGGCTTTTTGCTGCAAATTGCCTGAAGGCGCTCTTTTACATATGCGTAACCGGGGGTGTCTCTGCAAATCTCCCGGGACAGGTCATTGAGTTGGTGCAGCCGGTTCAAGTCCGTGCGGTTTCCGGTAATGCGCCGTGACTGGGAAACGTGACTGCCGTCCGGCCCTTCCAGCGTGGTAACGATGCTGGAGGTAATGATAAAGACATCTGCCCTGCGGCAACCGTAGGCAGTGCATATCAGGCGCACCGAGGATTCAGCACGGCCGATTTCCGCCCCGCTGATAATCATCTGCTCGCCAATATCCAATGCGCAGGATACGAGTTCTTCCAGATTCATGACCTGTGTCCCTTTCAAACGAATTATGACGATTATACGCCATCGTCATGCCGATTGCAAGGGGGTAGCATATGAAATTCAGCGGTTTTCCTGCAGACTGCCCAGCAGCTCCAGGACCATGCGGCAGTGCTCCTGCTCCTGCAGAGCCAGACGGGAGAACACCTGACCGTATTCCGGGTCGGCGCTGTGGGCCTCATACTGGGCAAGACAGCGCATTTCCCGGCCGTAACAGCGGCGCAGAATAACCGAGACGGGCTCTTGGGTGGGCGTGGTAGCTTGCACAGCCGGGTGGGTGCCGGTCATAAGGGTGTATATGCCTTTCAGGCAGGCCACATGTGCCTGCTCCTGCTGGAACATCTGGTGCAGCATGGCGCTGATTTTTCCCTGGGTACGGTGTGATAGGTGCAGATAGGTGGCAGCATCGGCCCGCTCCTGGGCGATGAGCCCCAGCAGCCACTGGGCATCCTGGGCAGGCTCCGGGCCTGCCTGTACCCGCTGCCACACCCGTGCGGCCATTTCCGGATTGTAAGTGTCCATAAATATCCTTCCTCTCCAAACAGTCTCATTACAGTATAATCTACAGGCGCCGGATATTTTCAAGAAATTTGTCCCGGAAATTCTGAAAAAGGCCTTTTCTTTTTCACTCAAATGTGCTATTATGTAAAAAACAGGCTAGGAGGGCAGTAAATGGCAAGAACCAGCAATAAAGCGGAACTGATTCTGGATTTTGTAAATACCTTTATTCAAGAAAATGGCTTTGCGCCCTCTGTGCGGGAAATCGGCGCGGCTGTGGGTCTGCGTTCCACCGCCTCGGTCAGCTATCACTTAAGCCAGCTGCAGGAAAAAGGCCTGCTGCGGGATCCTGGCAGTAAGGGCCGCAAGCGCGCCATTGTTACCACCCAGCGTCCCGGACAAATTCCGGTGGTGGGTGTTGTAACAGCGGGCATGCCGATTCTGGCGGTTGAAAATCAGGAAGGGACCATGGCATGGGAGGGAGATCCCAGATGCTTTGCGCTCCGCGTCCGGGGAGACAGCATGATAAATGCCGGTATTCTGAGTGGAGATAAGGTGGTCGTGCGGCCCCAGCAGAGCGCGGATGACGGACAGATTGTGGTTGCCCGCATTGGAGACGAGGCAACCGTCAAGCGCCTTCGCCGCCGGGACGGTCAAATTTGGCTGATGCCGGAAAATGAGGCCTATTCTCCCATCGACGGTTCCGAGGCGGAGCTTATCGGTATTGTAAAGGCTGTTGTGCGGGAATATTGATAAAACAGGCGTGTACGGCACGCCTGTTTTTGGCGTAATTTGCGCTATTGCAGCCATTTGACAACAAAATTGAATAGAAAGATGAAAAAAGTGCATAAAAATTTGTAAAACGGTTTACATTTTTTTCTTGTTGTGCTATACTATACGGGCGTTTAAGGCAATGTATCGAAAAAAAGAAAATTTTTGGCGTAAAAAGAGCGCCAAGCAAGAATTGAAAGGGGTATTCCAATGTCTCACAAGTATGTTTACCTGTTTACCGAAGGCAACGGCTCCATGCGCGAGTTGCTGGGCGGCAAGGGTGCCAATCTGGCGGAGATGACCAATATCGGTCTGCCTGTTCCTCAGGGCTTCACCATTTCCACCGAAGCCTGCACCCAGTACTACGAGGATGGCCGCAAAATTAACGACAGCATCCAGGCTGAAATCATGGAATATGTAGAAAAGCTGGAAACCATCACCGGCAAGAAGTTCGGTGACAAGGAGAACCCGCTGCTGGTCTCCGTCCGTTCCGGCGCCCGTGCCTCCATGCCCGGCATGATGGACACCATCCTGAACCTGGGTCTGAACGAGGACGTTGTTGAAGTTCTGGCTACCAAGTCCGGCAATCCCCGCTGGGCATATGACTGCTACCGCCGCTTCATCCAGATGTACTCCGACGTCGTTATGGAAGTCGGCAAGAAGTAC
>JAZTZS010000008.1:0-65925 GCA_045637585.1 Faecousia sp.
CACACGGTGCTAATTCATGGACTTGTGCGGGACGATAAGGGTCGTAAAATGTCCAAATCTCTGGGTAACGGCATTGATCCCCTGGAGATGATTGAAAAATACGGCTGTGATGCCCTGCGTATGAACATGGTTACCGGCAACTCTCCCGGAAACGATATGCGCTTCTACGTGGAGCGGTGCGAGGCAATGCGTAACTTTGCCAATAAGCTGTGGAATGCCAGCCGTTATGTGCTGATGAACCTGAGCGAAGATGCGCAGAATGTGCTTCCCGCCGAGAAGGAGCTGACCATTGCTGATAAATGGGTTCTGTCCAAGCTGAACGCGCTGATTGCGGAGGTTACAGCCAATCTTGAGAAGTACGAATTGGGTGTTGCCATTCAAAAGGTATACGACTTCCTGTGGGATACCTATTGCGATTGGTATATTGAACTGACGAAATCTCGGCTCTACAGCGAGGATGCTGCCCAGAAGCAGACCGCTCTGCAGGTGCTCGTGTATGTTCTTGACCAGACTCTGCGTCTGCTGCATCCGTTCATGCCCTTTATCACAGAAGAAATTTGGCAGAGCCTGCCCCATGAGGGAGATGCCTTGATCGTTGCCAAGTGGCCTGAATATCAAGAGTCTTTGGCCTTCAAGGCAGAAGAGGATCAAATGGAGTCGGTTATGAATGCCATCCGCGTTATCCGTAACCGCCGTGCAGAAATGAACGTGCCGCCATCCAAGAAGGCAGCTCTGTTCGTACTCACATCAAAACAGCGGGTGTTTGCTGAGGGCGAAGGCTTTATTCAGCGTCTGGCCTATGCCGATCAGATGACACTGCTGGAAACCGAACCTGAGGACCTGAACGGAATGGTTTGCTGTACAACCAGTGATGCAAAGCTCTATATTCCCATGGGACAGCTGGTTGATGTAGCCAAGGAATTGGAGAGAATTGGAAAGGAACTGGAGAAAGCGCAGAAGAACCTTTCCGGTTTGGAGAATAAGCTGAACAATGAAAACTTTACTTCCCGTGCACCGGAAGCAGTGGTAGCGGATATCCGGGAGAAAGCGGCAAAAGCCAGAGATTTGATTGCGCAGCTGGAGCAAAGTGAAGCGGAATTGAAAAAATTATAAGCTATAAATTAAGTAGCGTGTAAACAAACAGTTTACACGCTACTTCTTTTTTTATCCCCTTGATTCCGACTGCAAATACAATCCCATACTTTTTATACTGTTACAAGATACGAAAGGAGGAGGTAAAAATGCACTTTACCAGTTTTTTGCAGGAAGGACAATTGACAATTGCACTTACCGGGGAGATTGATCATCACTGCGCGAAAAAATGTATAGCGTCCATACTCTCTAAGGTGGAAGCCTATACCCCACATCTTTGTGTGCTGGATTTTCAGGAAGTAACCTTTATGGACTCGTCGGGAATTGCAGTTGTTATCAATACACTGCGGTATATGACGCAAATCGAGGGAAAATTGATTTTGACGGGTCTTGCAGACCAGCCTATGAAGGTTTTCCGGACATCCGGCGTTGATAAATTAGTGGAAATTAAGGAGGCAGTATCGTGAAATTTGATAATTATATGGTCTTGGAGATTCCAAGCAAGTCTAGCAATGAGGCATTTGCCAGATCTGCGGTGGCCTGCTTTGCAGCACAAATGGATCCCACACTGGAAGAATTGGGGGACATTCGCACAGCGGTTTCCGAAGCAGTTACCAACTGTATCGTACACGCATATCCGGATGGGTTTGGCACGATTATTCTGCGATGCAGGATGCTCAAAGACAATGTTCTGGATATCGTAATAAAGGACAAGGGGGTAGGTATCCCAAATCTGGAGCAGGCGCGGCGTCCTATGTTCACAACCGGCGGCTCTGAGCGCAGCGGCATGGGCTTCACCATTATGGAGAGCTTTATGACTACATTTCATGTGACCTCCGAGCCGGGAAAAGGCACAACAGTACATATGCGCAGAAAGCTGCAGCGTCGGAAATGAGCAGAACAGAAGAGCTAATTGCCCAAAGCCAGGCCGGTGATGAGGGTGCCAAGCAGGCACTGATTGAAGAGAACACTGGACTTATCTGGTCTGTTGCGCGCAGATTCATTGGGCGTGGTGCAGAATCGGATGATTTGTACCAGCTGGGGTGCTTGGGGTTTCTGAAGGCTGTTGACGGGTTTGACCTGAATTTTGGAACACAGTTTTCCACGTATGCAGTACCGAAGATTGCAGGTGAGATACGCAGATTCTTAAGAGATGACGGCGTGGTTAAGGTTTCCAGAGGCATTAAGGAAAGGGCGGCAACCATAAAAATTACCCGCAATCATCTGATGAACGCGCTTGGGCGTGAGCCCACAATACAGGAAATTGCCAATCAGACCGGTTTTGCCCCGGAGGATATTGCCATTGCTGAGAATGCGACAGCTACAATAGAGTCCATTCAGCAGGAAACCGGGGATGACGGCTTTACCCTTGAGAATGTACTGACGAATACTGAGTCAGAAGATGCTTTGTTGGAAAAGCTTGCACTGCGGCAGGCCATTGATATGCTACCGGAACGGGAGAGTATGGTAATTCGGCTTCGCTATTTTCATGGGCTTACACAAGAGCGGGTATCCAAGGTTTTGGAGGTCAGCCAGGTCCAGGTATCCAGAATTGAGAAAAAAGCATTGGCAAAATTAAGAGAATTTATTGGTTAACAGTGTAGTTCTACTTTACCTTTTTGTCGAAATGTTGTAAAATAAGTGCATCATTTAGATTGACAGGTGCAGCTATGACAGAGCAGATGATTTCTCGTTTCGTCTCTTTGCGGAGACAGTATATTGCCTCGCAATTTCAAAATCTCAATACAAGACAGCAGGAGGCGGTTCTGACAACAGAAGGGCCGTTGCTGCTTTTAGCTGGCGCGGGCAGTGGTAAAACCACGGTGCTAATCAATCGGATTGCCAACCTTATGCGCTTCGGCAGTGCCAGTGACAGCCAGGATGTTCCGGATACTGTCACAGAGGAGGACGTTGATTTTCTTGCGGGCTTACAGCAACCCCTTACAGAGCTTGAGCAGCGCCGTGCTGACTATCTTTGTGCCTTGAATCCGGCAATTCCCTGGAGTATTATTGCGATCACATTTACCAATAAGGCGGCCAATGAGCTAAAGCAGAGACTGTCTGTCATGCTGGGACCGGAGGCGCAGGATGTTTGGGCTATGACCTTCCACTCTGCCTGCTGCCGTATTTTGCGGCGTGATATTGAGCGCTTAGGTTACAGCAAAAGCTTCACTATCTATGATACCACGGATTCTGAACGTGTGATGAAGGATATCATCAAGGATATGGGCCTGGACGATAAAACATTCCCGGCCAAATATGTCCTGACGGTTATCAGCCGCGAGAAAGATAAACTGGTTTCTCCCGGAGAATTACTGGAGAGGGCAGAATCTGCCAATGATTTGCGGATGCTGCACATTGCCCGTGCCTACCAGCGGTATCAAAGCAAGTTAAAAGAAAATAACGCACTGGATTTTGATGATATTATTTTCCAGACTGTGAAGCTTCTAATGGAAAATGATGATGTGCGAACCTATTACCAGCGCAAGTTCCGGTACGTGCTGGTGGACGAGTATCAGGATACGAACCATTTACAGTACCTGCTGACATCCCTGCTTGCCGGCGGTTATGAGAATATTTGCGTTGTAGGCGACGATGACCAGAGTATCTATCGCTTCCGCGGGGCTACCATTGAGAACATTCTCAGCTTTGAAAAGCAATACCGCGGTTCCCGGCTCATCCGTTTGGAGCAGAACTATCGGTCTACGCAGGCTATCCTAAACGCGGCAAATGCGGTGATCTCCCATAATATCGGACGAAAGGGCAAACGGCTTTGGACTGCCAATGACGCAGGAAATCCGATTACTGTCTATGAAGCTAGCGACGAGGGGGCAGAGGCCAGCTATGTTGCTGGCCAAATCATCTCCCGTTCCAAAGGTAAGAATTTTAAGGATTACGCAATTTTGTACCGTACAAATGCCCAGTCCAATGCGCTGGAATTCTCTTTAAAGCGTAATGGAATTCCGTACCGTGTAATCGGTGGTATGCGCTTTTTTGATCGCGCGGAAATTAAGGATATGCTGTCATATCTGTGTGTTATCAACAACCGCGCAGATGACCTGCGTCTTATGCGGATTATTAACAATCCCCCCAGAGGTATCGGCGGGAAAACACTGGAGACGGCGCAGCGATTGGCTGACGCTGAAGGACAGGGACTGTACCACGTTGTTTCCGACCCGTATTCCTATGGCCCGCTTGAGAAATCTGCCGGGAAGCTTATGCAATTTACTGTTATGATTGAGGAACTTGCACAGCTTTTGGATACAGGGATGACACTCCCTGAGTTTTATGAGGAGGTTATGCTCCGTACCGGTTATATAGCCATGCTCGAGGGAAAACCGACAGAAGAGAATAAGACAAGGCTTGAGAATATTCGGGAATTAAAGTCTAGCATTAATGCGTATGTACAAAATGCGGAGATACCTACCCTCGCTGGTTTTTTGGAGGAAATTGCCCTGTACACGGATTTGGAGCAGTACGATGAGAGCGACGATGCCGTTGTCATGATGACCATGCACTCGGCCAAGGGATTGGAGTTTCCCTATGTTTTCCTGGTCGGCTTTGAGGATGGCCTGTTTCCCGGTATGCGGGCAATTGGAGATGTTGAAGAGATGGAAGAAGAGCGGAGACTTTGCTATGTGGCGATTACCCGAGCAAAGGAAACACTCACTATCTGCTATGCAAAACAGCGAATGCTGTATGGCCGTACCAACGCGTCCCTACCGTCCCGTTTCCTTACAGAAATTCCTGAAGATATTGTGGTAAAAAAAGGTGGTTATCATCAGCGTTCTGCGGAAAGCAGCGGATACAGTTCTGCACCGTTGCGTACCTATGGTGCAGTTCCACGTCAGCAAGCTTATAAATCGCAATTTACTTCCATAGATGTCACCCAGACCAAAGCCACCTACTTGGAGCTGAATAGGGGCGATATGGTTCAGCATACCGCCTTTGGCAAGGGTATGGTTCTGTCTGTTATGAAAATGGGCGGAGATGCTCTGCTTGAAATCGCCTTTGATGAACTGGGGACTAAGAAACTTATGGCAAAAACAGCATCGGCACACATGAAGCGGTTGTAATCTTTTGTGGATTGCTGCATACACTCCCAGGGGAGGGATTGCTATGCGGCGAACAGTCACACGCGTTGCGCGAATATTGATTATTCTGATTGTTCTTTCTTTGGCTGCGCTTTTGTTGTTTCGGCAGAAATATCACGCCGCGATCCGCAGTCTTGCGGAAACCCAGGTTAAAAACACAACGTCGGACCTAATAAATGATGCTATTGATCAGCAAATTGAAACGGGCAATATTCGCTATGACCGCATTGTGTATTTTGAAAAGGATTTGAATGGCAGAATTACGGCACTGAAAACCAATATGAGCGAGGTCAACCGGCTAAAGACGGACATACTGAATCTGATTAACGATGAGATATTGGCGTTAGACACAGCAGACTTAGGTATCCCTCTGGGCAGCCTGGTTCTTCCGGAATTTCTGTCCGGCAAAGGCCCGTTAATACCTGTACACATTCTGTCCATTCGCAATTCGGATGCCTCTTTTACCAGTGACTTCTCTGAAGCCGGAATCAATCAGACGCTTCAGCAGTTAAACATGCAGGTGAGTGTGGATGTGACGACCCTTGTTTTGGGGCATGCTGATGTATTTACTATTTCCAGCCAAGTAGTTGTTGCGGAGACAATTATTGTAGGGCAGGTGCCTGAGACTTATTTACAAACCGGAGGATTGTATGGAAACAAAGCAGAGAGTGGGCGCGCTTATCCAGACCCTTAATGAAGCAAATTACCGGTATTACGTTTTAGATGACCCCACAATGCCGGATTTTGAATACGACCGGCTTTTACGGGAGCTGGAAAACATTGAACGGGAGCATCCGGAGCTGATTCGGGAGGATTCTCCCACTCAGCGCGTTGGCGGACAGGCATTAAGTAAATTTGACAAGGTTGTACACCCGGTTCCATTGATGAGTCTGCAGGATGTCTTTTCTATGGAGGAGCTGTCTGATTTCGTCGGCAAGATTCAAGAAATACAACCAGATGCGGCATTTTCTGTTGAGCCTAAAATCGACGGACTTTCAGTTGCTCTGGAATATGAGAACGGCAAGTTTGTCCGAGGTGCTACCCGGGGTGACGGCATTACCGGGGAGGATGTTACTGAGAATCTGAAAACAATACCATCCATACCCATGACGCTTGTAGGCGCGCCTGCCAGACTGATTGTGCGCGGCGAGGTGTTTATGCCGAAGAAGAGTTTTGAGCGGCTCAATGCCAGCCAGGAAGCGGAAGGAAAGCCGCTGTTTGCCAATCCCAGAAATGCAGCTGCTGGCTCTTTGCGGCAGTTGGATTCTAAAATCACTGCAAAGCGTGGGTTGGATATTTTGGTATTCAATGTACAGCTTGCAGAGAATGTCACCTTTGAGAGCCATACCCAGTCCCTGCAGTATTTAAAAGACTTGCATTTTAAAGTGATTCCCTTCGGCTGTTTTTCCAGCGTTTCGGAAATTCAAGAGGAAGTGGCAAGAATTGACAGGGATAGGGAACAGCTGACTTGTGACATTGACGGGGCAGTGATCAAGGTTAACAGGCTGTCTCAGCGGGAGCAGCTGGGCAGTACGGCAAAATTTCCACGATGGGCCGCAGCATACAAGTATCCGCCCGAAATCAAGTCCACGGTAGTGGAAGATATAATCGTGCAGGTTGGGCGTACCGGAGTATTGACACCGAAGGCTGTTGTGTGTCCGGTCCGCCTTGCCGGCACCACAGTTACCAATGCAACACTCCACAATCAGGATTTTATCTCCCAGCGGGATATCCGAATTGGTGATACGGTGCAGATTCGCAAAGCCGGCGAAATCATACCGGAGATACTGGAAGTAGACTTAAGTAAACGTCCTGAGGGCGCAGTGCCGTATTTTTTGCCGGCAAAATGTCCGGTTTGCGGTGCGGAAACCCAGCGTGACGTAGAAGGCGCGTTTTTGCGCTGCACAGGTGCTGAGTGTCCGGCACAGCTAGCCAGGAACATTGCCCACTTTGTCAGTAGAGATGCCATGGATATCGACGGACTTGGCGCGGCTATTGTGGAAAGCTTAATTGAAAAAGGCTATTTAAAATCACCTGCGGATATTTATTATCTGACACCGGACCAGATGAAAAGTCTGTGGCAAAAGGGAGAAATTGCTGCGCAAAAACTGCTTACGGCAATTGAAAGCAGTAAGCAGCAGGATTTGAGCCGTTTGATATTCGCTTTGGGTATCCGACAGGTGGGTGCTAAGACAGGAAAGGTATTAGCAGCGACCTTTGGCAGCATGGAGGCACTGATGCAGGCTTCTCTGGAAGAACTGACCGAAATACCGGACATAGGTGCCGTAACGGCGGAATCTATTGTACAGTGGTTTGCCCAATCCCAGTCACAGCACCTGATTGAAAAGCTGCATAATGCAGGTGTGAATTTTAAATCACTGCGCGAGGTCTCCGACAGCCGCTTTGCAGGGATGACATTTGTTTTAACTGGGGCACTGACTAAGTTTACCAGGGAAGAGGCATCGGAAAGGATCGAACTTCTGGGTGGCAAGGTTGCCGGATCCGTATCGAAGAAAACGACATTCGTTGTTGTGGGTGAAAATGCAGGCTCCAAAGAGCGTAAGGCAAGAGAATTGGGGATACCGATTTTGACTGAGGATGCGTTCCTTAAGATGCTGGATAATTCATAGACTGGTGTATCTATAATTACAAAACCCTATGCACAACTGGGTTGTGCATAGGGTTTTACGTATGGGATCAATCAACGGATTCAGAGGAAGATTTACTTTCCGCTGGTAATTCTGTTTTATAGGGGTTGGGTCTGGGGAAGTTCAATAGCAGTGAAAAGATAAGACAAATTAGAACTGCTGCAGATGCAGCGCTCATCCATAGACTGCGCTGCTTCAAAAGCTCTTTACTCATAAATAAGAAAGCAAGACAAGCTAAGCTAATCAAGATAACGAGAATCGCCAATATAACTTTTAGCCAAGTTACACCGAATGCAGCAAAGATCAGGTAAAGCACAAATAAGCCTGCATCGGCGACCAATGCATAGGTCATAAGCCATTCCATCCTTTGATAGCGGCTGATGCGCTCTGACATAGAACATCCCTCCTTGATTGTATAAAATATTTATAGCATATTTTGCTGTAAAATGCAATGGTTTCCGTGATTTTGGTATTTTTCGGCGAAACCCTTGCAGTATTGCAAAATGAATGGTATAATCTTAATAAAGTATTTTGAGAAGTATGCCAAGGAGCTGCCATGAGTGAACCGCAATATCGTCTTGAGGGCATTGTCCACACCCGAGATGAAGTAATGGAGGATTTTGAAGGCCCGCTGGATGTTATTTTTCTGCTGTTAAGCAAAAATAAGATTGAGATTGCAGATGTGTCCATAACTGCAATTTTAGAGCAATATCTGGCCTATCTGGACGAAATGAAGCAGCTGGATATGGAAATTGCCAGTGAGTTTATAACGATGGCATCTCATTTGATGCTGATTAAAACGAAGATGCTTTTGTCCGCTGCTGAAGCGGCTGAGGCGGAAAGCGAATTGGATTTGCTGCGACAGTCGCTGATCGAGCGTCAGCGCCGGGAGGCTATTGAGCAAATTCGCATGGCAATAACGGACTTAGAGCCGCGCAATGAGGTGGGCCGGTGCATCTTTACCAAGGAACCGGAGCCGCTGCGACGGGATAATACGTACCGCTACAAACATACGCCTGAGGACATGTTGGCAGCACTGGAGGAGATATCCCAGCGCAACCAGAGAAGGCTGCCACCACCTACGGTGAATTTTAAAGGCATTGTTGGAAAAGAGCCCTATCCCGTTACCCGTAAGGCGACGGAACTCATTCGGACATTGGTGCTGCGGGGAGTTGAACGGCTGAAAAATCTGTTCAAAGGCAATCGCAGCCGTTCAGAGGTGGTTGCGACCTTTTTAGCAATTCTTGAGTTGTGCAGAACCAGCTCTGTAATTCTGGAGGACGATATCTCCGGAGAGGATCCCAATGTGAAGCTTTTGCAGGAGCCGGAGACAATTAGCGAGGAGATAACTTGATGGAACAAACGGAATTACAGCGTATAATTGAGGCCATTTTATTTGCCGCTGGAGAACGAATTGAAGTTTCCCGCCTGGCGATGGTCTTACAGACAGATGAAGAGGATATCATCGATGCTGTCGATGCTCTGGCAGATGAACTTGCCTTCAATCGCAGAGGGATTCGTATTCTCAGACTGGAAAAGGGATATCAGATGGTCTCCTCCGTTGAAATGGCAGACTATATCACTAAGGCTCTGGAAACTCGCAAACCTCCTAAGCTTTCGGCATCACAGCTTGAGGCACTGACAATTATTGCCTACTATCAACCGGCAACTAAGGCCATGGTAGAGCAGATACGAGGTGTAGATAGCGCGTACTCTATAGGTGCTCTGCTTAATAAAAAACTCATAGAGGATGCAGGCCGGCTGAATGTCCCCGGCAGACCCATTCAGTATCGGACAACCCCGGATTTTCTTAGAACCTTTGGATTAAGCTCTCTTGAGGAGTTGCCCGCAATTGAAAAAGTCAGTTTAGGAGAACCTTTGGTGCCAGAGGAGCAGCAGGAACAGATTGCGATAGAGGAGGGCTGACCATGGGTTGGCTGATTGCCGCTGCCATACTGGTTGGATTGGCATTTCTTCCGCTTGGTGTTGGTGGTGCGTATAACTATACCGGCTATGTGCTGTATTTCCGCGTTGGGCCCTTAAAGGTCAAACTTTTGCCCAGAAAGCGGAAACCGAAGAAAGAAAACAATACGAAACAAAAGAAAGAAAGCAATCAGACACCTTCGAAGAATGTGCAGAGTAAGAAGGGCGGGTCTTGGCAGGATTTTTATCCGCTGGCGCGCTTACTGTTGGACTTTCTAGGGAATACCCGTCGGAAATTGGTTGTCAATTGCCTGGAAATAAAGATTACAATGGCCGCTGATGACCCCTGTGACTTGGCAGTGAACTACGGAAAGGCCTGTGCGATTGTGGGGGGCGTTATGCCGCGGCTTGAAAGCCTGTTTCATATCAAAAAGCGGGATGTCCAGATGCAGTGTGGTTTTGCTGCTGAGAAAACACTGATTTTTGCGCGATTGGATGCGACGATTACCCTAGGTAGACTCTTGGTCCTGCAATGTCGGTATGGAATCCCGCTTATACGGGAATATCTTAAAATCATGAATCAAAGAAAAGGCGGTGCAAAAATATGAGCCAGAATCTTCCCAATATGCTGGAAAACACCATTGCCAAAATCCGTGAGATGGTGGACGTAAACTCTGTAGTGGGTAACCCAATCACCACGCCGGATGGGGTGACCATATTACCGATTTCAAAGGTAAGCATTGGACTTGGCGGAGGCGGTTCTGACTTTGTCTCCAAAAATGTCAATCATCAGGACAGTCCCTTTGGCGGCGGTGTCGGTGCGGGTATCAAGGTAACTCCTGTAGCTTTTTTGGTTATCAAAGAAGGAAACGTCCGGATGCTCCCGGTAGCTACACCTGCTAACACCACTGCAGACCGGCTGGTGGAAATGGTTCCGGATACGCTGGACAAAATCGCGGCATTTGTGGATTCCAGAACACAAAAGAAGGCTGAATAATTTATTCTAACCCCGGAGAAACTATTGCGGGGTGATGAATGTGAGACGTTTTTTTGCCGGGATGGCAGCTGCATTTCTGGCTGTCGTCCTGGTTTTTTCCTGTGAAGTAAATGCAATTTCAGCCCAAAGTGCGATTCTGATGGATGCACAGACAGGGCGTGTACTGTATGAAAAGCAGGCAGATAAACAGAGTCTGATTGCAAGCACAACAAAGATTATGACAGCCTTAGTGGTCTGTGAGCAGTGCAATGTCCTGGACAGGGTCCGTATTCCGAAGGAAGCGGTTGGGATTGAGGGGTCTTCCATGTATTTACGGGAAGGCGAGGTTTTAACTGTACAGGAGCTGCTATACGGTTTGATGCTCCATAGCGGCAATGATGCTGCAGTTGCGCTTGCCATATATTGCGGGGGAACTGTTGAGGGGTTTGCGGAATTGATGAATGACAAAGCGCACTCGCTGGGTATGAAGCAATCGCATTTTGTGAATCCCAATGGTCTTGACAGTCCCGGCCATTACGCAACGGCCAGGGATATGGCAGTTCTTGCCTGCTATGCTATGAAAAATCCTATTTTTGCGCAAACGGTTTCGACGAAAACAGTAACGGTTGGCAACAGAAGCTTGCGTAATCATAACAAACTGCTGTGGCAGGTAGAAGGTGCGGACGGTATTAAGACCGGCTTTACAAAAGCAGCCGGTCGGATACTTGTGTCCAGCGCTGTCCGGGAGGACCGGCGGCTGGTTGCGGTGACTATGAATGCTCCCAATGACTGGCAAGACCACAAAAACCTGCTCGAAGAGGGCTTCTCTCAATTTCACATGCAATCCATTGTTAAGGCGGGAGAGTGTCTTGGGACAGTTGAGGTTGCCGGTGGTCAGGCTGGGTGTGTGCAGCTTCTGGCTGCGGAGGATTTTTCCTATGCCTTGCGCCCAGATGAAAAGCCCGAAATCACTCTGTCCGGAACCGGGTTTGTCTATGCCCCGGTTGTCCATGGACAGAATGCAGGATTTGCTTATGTTTGCTTAAATGGGGTTCCGGTTAAAAAAATACCCGTGATTTACGGCGATACTGTGGAGCAGGAGATTAGGCCAGGACCTGGATTTTGGCAAAGGATTTTTGGAAGGGAGAGGTCATGACAGAACGTATACAAAAAATTATTGCTGCCTGTGGCGTTACCTCCAGGCGGAATGCAGAGAATCTTATTAAAGTCGGAAGAGTGACCTGTAACGGTCAAGTATGTTCTCTGGGTCAGAGTGCTGACCCAGAGAAGGACTTTATTCTTCTGGATGGAAAACCGCTTCCGTCACAGAAAAAGCATCTATACTTAATGCTCAATAAGCCGCGGGGGTATGTAACGACCCTTTCGGATGAAAAAGGCCGTCCCAATGCAGCGCAATTGGTTGCCGGCTGCGGCGCGCGGGTCTATCCGGTAGGGCGGCTGGATATGGACACTGAGGGATTGCTTCTATTTACCAATGACGGCGAATTTGCCAATTTATTGATGCATCCCAAGCATAACGTGAACAAGACATACCATGTATGGGTGACAGACTTCAGTCGGGAAAATTTTGAAAAGCTGGGAAAGCCTGTAGAGTTGGATGGATATCGCATCCAGCCACCCGAGCTGCGAATTGTAAGAGCGCAGGGAGAACGGGCTATGCTGGAAATAACCATCCATGAGGGACGTAACCGCCAAATCCGGCGTATGTGTCAAATATCCGGTATGCAGGTGAATAGATTGCAGCGGGTTTCTGAGGGGACAGTTCAGCTGGGAGATCTTCCTTTAGGTGCGTGGCGGCACTTGACGGATGGGGAAGTGGAAGCGCTTAGAAAATAGGTGATACATATGGATGAGGATATTCTGCTGCTGCTTCAGTCTGCAGCAGCGGGCTTTTCGAAGGGAAAAAAGAAAATTGCTGCTTATATTTTAGAGAACTATGAGGCCGCTGCCTTCATGACCGCTGAACAGCTTGGACGGGCAACGGGCGTTTCGGAATCTACAGTTGTCCGCCTTGCGACAGAATTGGGTTTGCGTGGGTATCCCGAATTACAAAAAGCTTTACAGGAGAGAATACGTAAAAATCTGCATGTGGATATATCTGCTGATACCGGCGCAAGTAAGGGTGTGCTTTCGGATGCGCTTCAATCAGAGATTGAGAAACTTCGCAAAACCGGGCATATGCTGCAGGAGGACTCCTTTGAAAAGGCAGTGGATGCACTGCAACACAGCAACAGAATTTATATATTGGGCATGGGAACTGCCGCGCTTTTGGCGCAGTTTTTGGGCCAATACCTACAGCGGATATTTGACTTTGTTTCAGTTATTACAGGTACTGATATACAGGAAATCCTTGACAAACTGATTAACATTCGCTCTGGAGATGCATTGGTTGTTTTCTTCGGTCCACAGCAGCCGCCGGCAACTGAAAAATGTATCCTTTACTGCCTCAGCACCGGAGCAAACATTATTTGCATTGCAGACTGTGCGCGACCTGAATTTGCTGATGTCGGTGTGCATGTGCTGAAAGTGGCGTGGGATAGAGGTTCGGTGGTTGAAAACGTGGTAGCGCCCATGTGCATTGCCGGTGCTCTGGCAGAAGTGCTGGCGGCAAAGCGAAAAACGGCCATTCTTGAACGGGAAACGGCATTAAACCGGCTGCTGAATGAATATGATACCAACAGGAATGGAGTGAAGCGTATATGAACTATGATGGTGTTGTAATTGGCGGCGGTCCTGCCGGGATATTTGCAGCAATCACTGCTGCGCAGCAGGGGAGCCGCGTGTTGCTTCTGGAGCGTAACGACCGGTTAGGGAAAAAGCTGCTGATTACCGGAAAGGGCCGCTGCAATGTGACAAACAATTGCTCTGCATCAGAGGTATTGCAGAACATACCCCGCAATGGCCGATTCCTGTACAGTGCGATGGAGAGTTGTCCGCCCCAGAAGGTGATTGACTTTTTTACACAGCGAGGCTGCGCGCTGAAAACGGAGAGGGGAAACCGTGTATTTCCCATGTCCGATAAAGCAGTATCTATTCTGGACTGCCTGAAGGCAGAGTTGAGACGTTTGAAGGTAGATATCCGCACGGCAAGGGTGACGGAGATTTGCCATCGGGAAGGGGTTGTCGTCGGCGTTAAGACCGAGAGAGAATCAATTCCTGCAAAGTGGGTTATCCTTGCAACAGGCGGTATCTCCTATCCAACAACCGGCTCTACAGGTGATGGCTACAAGATGGCGCAGCGCATAGGCCACACAGTCGTTCCCCCTGAGGGGTCACTGGTGCCCCTGGAAGCTGTGGAGAGTGACTGTGCCCAGATGCAGGGTCTTAGTCTGCGCAATGTGGGTGTGAAGCTTCTGGATGCCAGAGGGAAGACTATGTATAAGGACTTTGGCGAATTGCTGTTTACCCATTTCGGTGTTTCCGGTCCGACTGTCCTCAGTGCCAGCGCTCATTTAAAAGGCGATGGCTGTAAGCTTCTCATTGATTTAAAGCCGGCTTTGGATGAAGGGAAGCTCAACGAACGCATTTTACGGGATCTGGAGCAGTATAAAAACCGCACCATGGAAAATGCCCTGACAGACCTGCTGCCCCGCTCTATGATTCCGGTTGTTTTAACGCGGTTGGATATACCGTCGGATTTACAGGCTAATTCTCTGACAAAACAGCAGCGCAGAAGCCTTGTGGATCAGCTGAAAGGGTTTTCGGTCACCATAGCAGGGAAACGGCCTGTAGCAGAGGCGATTATCACCTCCGGTGGGATTAAGGTATCCGAAATTGATCCCAAAACCATGGAATCCAAAAAGGTATCTGGCCTGTATTTTGCAGGAGAAATTATCGACTGTGATGCTTACACCGGCGGGTTTAATCTGCAGATTGCATGGGCAACAGCCTACAGCGCCGGTATGGCTGTAAAAAACTGTGATTGACAAAATGTGTATCCTGTACTAAAATACACTAAGTATCCCAGAGAAAACTGAATTGGAGGATGGAATATGTACGAGAAGTTAGTTTCTTATGCTGTAAAGCAGCTGGAACTGGACCGGGATGAGATCACGCCGGACAGCACCTTTGAGAGCCTTGGTATTGACTCTCTGGACATCGTTGAAATGATTATGGACTTGGAGTCTGAGCTGGGTGTCGAGCTGGAGATGGAAGATCAAAAGATTGCAACATTCCAGGAGCTGGCTGATTTCATCGATTCCAAGATTAACTAAAGAATCCAATTGCCTTGTTGGGCTGACCGGCTTATAACAAGGTCGCACTAGTCGGGGAGTTAGCGGTGCCCTGTACCTGCAATCCGCTACAGCGGGGATGAAATCCCACACCCGGACAAGCTTCGAGTACCGTCTGGCCTTTGTAAGTGGCGTTGATGGAATGGTCCCGCGCAACGGAATCCCGTGAACCATGTCAGGTGGGGAACCAAGCAGCATTAAGCGGATCTTTTCGTGTGCCGCGGGATTGCCGTTCCTGAGTTGGCTGCATGGATACCGGGTGTTCGGCTTGTTCAAATGTGGGTGTGCGATCTTGTTATAAGCCGGTCATTTTAAATGCTAAGGAGGTGCGCTATGTATCAGGCGTTATATCGGAAATACCGTCCCCAGACCTTTGATGATCTGGTCGGGCAAATGGCAGTCAGCCAGACACTGAAAACCCAGCTACAAAGCGGGAAACTGAGCCACGCCTATTTGTTTACCGGCTCACGGGGAACGGGTAAAACCAGTAGCGCAAAAATCCTTGCTAAGGCAGTAAACTGCGAGAATATACAGGACGGAAACCCCTGTAATTGCTGCGCAGCATGCCGCGCTATCGATGCGGGAACCTGCATGGATGTGCTGGAAATTGATGCCGCGTCCAATAATGGCGTGGACAATGTACGCGATTTAAGAGATGACGCCATTTATACCCCGTCGCAGGTGAAAATGCGTGTGTACATCATCGATGAGGTACACATGCTCTCCATATCGGCATTTAACGCCTTGCTGAAAATTATCGAAGAACCGCCGGAGCACCTGCTATTTATTCTGGCAACAACAGAATTGCACAAGGTGCCTGCGACAATACTGTCCCGTTGTCAGCGGTTTTCCTTCCGCCGCATTAGCCAGGAGGATATCGCTTCCAGACTGCAATATGTAGCCTATCAAGAAAATATTGATCTGGATGACAGTGCGGCCAGAGTATTGGCGCGCTTGGCAGATGGCGGTATGCGCGACGGCTTGAGCCTTTTAGACCAATGTGCATCGGCAACCACCGGCGAGTTGACAGCTGAGCGGGTTTACGCCTGTCTTGGCATTGCCGGGATACAGGAGTGCGGAAAGCTGATGGAAGCAATCGCCGATCACGATACCGGTCATGCGCTGACCATACTGAACCGCTTCTATGCAGAGGGAAAGGATATGGGTGCGCTTCTGGATGAGCTTGCCTGTCTAACCCGCGATTTTATGGTGTTGAAAACGGCACCGGAGGAGGGGATCGGCCTTTTGTCCGGTGTGGCTTCGGACAGCGACGTAAAATCCCTTTCCCAGCGTTTTTCCAGTGGCGAACTGGTACGGATGATGGGCCTTATTCAAAGGACCCAGGCAGGCTTTACAAGAAGTGCCAGTAGAAGAATGGATGCGGAGCTGTGTATTGTAAATCTATGTCAGCCGGAGCTTGTTCTGGATCCGGACAGTCTTAATGCGCGGCTGACGCGTATCGAAGAACGCTTGCGCTCTGGTAAATTTGTTGAACATGCTGAAAGCTCCGTTCCTGAGGATATCGTATCGGATGAGTGTCCTCCCATGCCGGATGACTGGGATGCCCCTCCGGATATGCAGCAGCCGGTGCAGGAACCGCAGACGGATGCGCCGGTCGGTTTTTGGCCTGATTTGGTCGCGCAGGTACGCAAAGAACTGAAACCGCCGGTGTCGGGCTTCTTCACCGCCACAGAAAATGCGCCTGTGCGAGGCGTATTGAAAGGAAAACAGCTTGTTTTGGTTTGCGCCAATTCCTTTACAACCGAAATTATCAACAAACCGGAAATCTTGCAATTAGTTGGCCAAAAGGCCTCGGCAATATTGGGCTTCCCCGTGTCGGTAGTGGCGACAGATAAGGCGGCAGGCAGTGTCAAGAGTCAACAGATGGAACAATTACTGAACTTTGGCAGAGCCCATTCAGATGTAATAACAATAAGACAAAATTAAGTTAGGAGATTATACTATGGCAAAGGGTGGATTCCGGGGTATGCCCGGTGGAATGAATCAAGCGGCTATGATGAAGCAGGCGCAGAAGATGCAGCAGGAAATGCTGCGGATGCAGGAGGAGATGGAAAATAAGACATACTCCGCTGCTGCAGGCGGCGGTATGGTCACGGCGGCTGTCAACGGCAAGCATCAGGTTGTCAGCATAGAGATTAAACCGGAAGCTGTGGATCCGGATGATGTTGAAATGCTGCAGGATATGGTAATCGCCGCAGTGAATGAAGCTATGCGCGCTGCCGATACGGACTCTGCCAATAACATGTCCCGTTTAACAGGCGGCCTCAATTTGGGCGGTTTGTTCTAAGGAGGCAGTATGCAGTATTTTCCCGCAGCTTTGCAGAACTTAGCAGAGCAGTTTGCCCGGCTGCCGGGTATCGGTGGAAAAACCGCACAACGGCTGGCGTTTCATGTGCTCAGTCTTCCCTTGGAAGAGGCCCAGTGCTTTGCAGACGCGATTCTGGAGGCCAAGAGAACAGTCCATACCTGTCCTGTTTGTCAGAATTTAACTGACAGGGAAGTGTGCCCAATCTGCGATGATACAATGCGCGACCAGAGCGTGATCTGCGTAGTCGCAGAGCCAAAGGACGTGATTGCGATGGAACGCAGCAGGGAGTTTAATGGCGTTTACCATGTGCTCCATGGCGTGATTTCGCCACTGAATCATGTGACCCAGGATGATATACGGATTAAAGAATTGCTGCAGCGTGTTGCCAGTACCAATGTTGCAGAGGTGATTATGGCGACTAACCCGGATACGGAGGGTGAAGCGACAGCTATGTACATCTCGCGCCTGCTTAGGCCAATGGAAATTAAGGTCACGCGCTTAGCATACGGTGTTCCTGTCGGCAGTCAGCTGGAATATGCAGATGAGGTAACACTGTCCAGAGCATTGGAAGGAAGACAGGAGATTTAATAAAGCGGGCTTGCAAGCCCGCTTTTTGAATTATGTATAGTGGAATACTGCAAAATATGGATTGCTATTTTGGTTATATATGATATTATTATGAATGGAAATCCAGATACAGCGCTTGTTCTTAACAGTACAGAAAACGCAGTTTAAATTCATGAGGAGATGTGACAATGGAGAGTTTAGACACGTACAATTATGACATAGCAAGTGATCCGGTGGTTGGAATTATTGAAAAATGGTATCAGAAGTTGGGCTTTGATAGGCGTTTTGACAGTGAGTTTTATGAAGCACTGCATAACATTCCTGTATCCAAAGAGATTACCATTGAAAACTATGATTTGAAATGTATGGATGGAAAGAAAAATCTTTTGTCATTCCTCTATATGTGCGAAGCGTTGCGAGAACAATACCTTCAAAAAGGTATCAGCGAAGAAATCCTGGTAGATACACTTCGCGATATCGTTAGATGGTGCAATGTTTGGAGTGAGTTGGACGGGCATATGAGCCTAAAAGAGCTTAGCTGGTTATCTCACCATATGCGAGGTGAATTATTTAAGCTGGGCAGGTTACAATTCTGTATTGAACGCACACGAGCTTCTTTTGATACACTGGGGATTGAGAAGGGTGAGACTGTCATCGGTGTACATATCCCCAAAGATGGCCCTTTGGATATTGATGCGTGCCGTGACTCCTTCAAGATGGCAAAGTCATTCTTTGCAAAGTATTTCCCAGATGTTCATTATCGCTATTTCTCCTGTCACTCCTGGCTTTTGGACGATTCCTTGAAAGAAATCCTGCCAGAAACCAGCAATATTATCCGTTTTGGTGATATGTTCCATAAGGTATATGCTGAAAAATCCGAGGCAATCACCTATTATGTGTTCCGCTGGATGATTAAGCCCAATGAGATAGAAGATTTTGTCTGTACCTCCCGTTTTGCACAAACGGTAAAGGAGCGGTATCTGGCTGGCATGGAGTTTCATGATACGCAGGGTTTTATCGAAAATATATAATTTTATGCCCGAATGAGCGGTGCTGCAGCTGCGCATAGGAGGGTGTCCCTTACGATAAAAAACATGCTGGGAATTGCAATACGCTGTCATATGACGTAAGAAATAATGAGGTGTTAATTAATGGTTGGAAATGATAAGTTAAACCTTACCATGCTGTGTGACTTCTACGAACTTACCATGGGTAATGGTTATTTTGAAAAGGGTTATAAGGATCGCATATGTTATTTTGACGTATTCTTCCGCCAGTGTCCGGACAAGGGCGGTTTCGCCATTGCAGCCGGCCTGGAGCAGATTATTGACTACATTCAGAATCTGCACTTTAATCCGGAGGATATTGCGTACTTACGTAGCCGGAATCTGTTTTCCGATGCATTTCTTGCGTATTTAGAACAGTTTCGGTTTACCGGCGACATTTGGGCTGTTCCGGAAGGCACTCCGATTTTCCCACATGAGCCGATTATGACAGTGCGCGCACCTGCTATCGAGGCTCAGCTAATCGAAACCTTTATTTTGTTGTCTATCAACCATCAGAGTTTAATTGCTACAAAAGCAAATCGTGTAGTCCGCGCGGCAAAGGGCAGAACGGTGCTGGAATTTGGTTCCCGTCGGGCACAGGGTGCAGACGCAGCCATTCTGGGCGCCAGAGCAGCCTATATTGGCGGATGTCACGGTACTGCCTGTACAATCTCTGACCAGATGTTTGGTGTTTATGCAGGCGGCACAATGGCCCACGCATGGGTACAGATGTTTAACACAGAGTACGAGGCTTTTAAGAAGTACTGTGAGCTTTATCCCAATAATGCTACCTTGCTTGTTGATACCTACAATACTTTGAAATCTGGTGTACCCAATGCCATTCGCGTGTTTAACGAGGTGCTGAAGCCGAAGGGAATTACTAAGTGCGGTATCCGGCTGGATTCCGGGGATATGGCATACTTGACACAAAAAGCCCGGAAAATGCTGGACGATGCAGGTTGGACGGAGTGTAAAATCTCGGTATCCAATTCTCTGGATGAGTATATTATCGAGGATTTGCTTCATCAAGGCGCGCAAATCGATATGTTTGGCGTGGGCGAGCGGTTAATTACTGCCCGCAGCGAACCGGTATTTGGCGGTGTTTATAAGCTGGCCGCTGTGGAGCAGGATGACGGCACAATTTTGCCAAAAATCAAAATTTCTGAAAATATTGGTAAGATTACAAATCCCCATTTTAAAAAGCTTTACCGGTTTTATGGGAATGACACGGGAAAAGCAATTGCGGATTATCTGTGTGTCCATGATGAGACTGTGGACGACAGCGGTGAGATGGAGATTTTTGACCCAGAGGCAACATGGAAAGTTAAAACTGTCTATGATTTTACAGCCAAGGAGCTGCTGGTTCCAATTTTTGAGAAGGGCAAGCTGGTGTATCAAAGCCCGAATTTGCAGGAAATTCGCGAGTATTGCTTAAAGCAGGTTGATACCCTGTGGGAAGAAGTTAAGCGTTTTGACAATCCGCATGCTTATTATGTGGATTTGTCGCAGAAACTCTGGGACATCAAACACGACCTTCTCAAGCAAAAGGGAAGGAAATAACCGCTTGTAGTATGGAAAAACAGTGGGTGCTTTATATTTTGGAATGTGGCGATGGTACGCTGTATACCGGGATAACAGATAACCTTGAACGGCGTATCTGGGCGCACAGGGCCGGTAAAGGGGCTAAGTATACCCGCGGAAGAGGCCCGTTGGTTTTAAGGTATACAGAACGTTGCCCCGGTTATAGGGATGCGCTGCGGCGGGAAATGGAAGTCAAGAAGCTGAAGCGCGATGAAAAGCTACTTTTGTGCCAGCGCTTTGCAGTGCCAGCAAAAGACCCAGATTAGTAAGAGGTACGCAATGAGTCAATTCTTTAAGACGCTCGATACAATTGATACCGGTTTGGGGTTTGCACTTTTTGGTGCGCTCCATATTTCCTGGTTGATTGTGTTTGTAATTGCTACTACTGTCAGTTGCCTGCATTATCGAAAACTAAGTGCAGAGGGCAGAGCACGTTGGAAAAAAGCCGTTGCCGTCTTGTTGCTGGCAGATGAACTCTTTAAAATTACTGTATTGGTTGCAACCGGACAGTATGAGGCCTGTTATCTCCCGTTGCATTTGTGTAGCATTAACATATTTGTAGTCGCGCTTCATGCATGGAGATCGAGTAGGCTTCTGAATAATTTCCTGTATACCGTTTGCATACCGGGTGCGATGGCTGCATTGCTGTTCCCCTCATGGTCGGACCTTCCGCTTTGGAACGCCATGCATCTTCACAGCTTTACTGTACACATAATATTGGCGCTGTACCCAATTGTACTGACAGTAAATGGTGAAATGAAGCCGCAAATTTTGGATGTTCCCAAATCTCTTGGACTGCTTGTTTTATTGGTTATTCCGATTTATGGAATCAATCTGTTGCTAAACACAAATTTTATGTTCCTTATGTACGCGGATAAAGGGAATCCACTGTACTGGTTTGCTGAAAATTGGGGCAGCCACTTGTGGGGCTTTCCAGTAATCACTGCGGGTATTATCCTGGTGATGTATGGACCGCTGGAACTATATGGCAAATGTAGCAAGAAAGCAAATTAAAGATTTGTTGGGAGGTATTTTTATGTTTTCATCACGTGTAGTACTGAATCGTTTTGAGCCGGAAATCCTTGCCTACGAGCAGCAACCCATTGAAACGGGAAAAATCATCTTTTATGGCTCCTCGATATTCACCCGCTGGTCTGAGCGGTGGAATAATATACCTCTGGAGCAGGTGATTACCGGTAAAAATGGAGAACAGGTTGCCTTAAATCACGGTTTTGGCGGCTCGACAGTTGAAGAATTGCTGTATTATTATCCCCGCTTGATAAAGCCATACCGCCCACGGGCATTGTTTATTACTTCCTTCTTGAATGACCAGGCATCAGGATACAGCCCGGCGGAGATTATGTTTTTATTGGGACGGCTGCTGGATTACGCGCGCTGCGATATGCCGGGGATAAAAATTTATCTGGCTGATGTACACCCAATTACGCTGCATCTTGGACGGCGCGGTTCGTGGGAGGCGTATCTGAACAATATGCGGGAGTTACTGGCGGACTATTGTGCGCGTCATGACGATTGTAAGCTGATTACCCACTGGGATGATCCTATTTTTTATAATTCACTTGAAGACGTTGGTGATATTGATAAAATACGCCAGGATTTGTTTATTGAGGATAAAGTACATCTAACACCCGAGGGTTACGCACTTTACGCTGAATTTGTACGTAAAAGCATTGCAGACATTCTATAAGCGCGAAATATGGCATTGTATATATGATCTACTAAACACTTCTTACTTCCGGCAACCTGTGTTAGGTTGCCGGAAGTTCTTCTATCCCGCCAACAGATTTATTTACTTTATTTAGGTATGGTATTACCCCCATAAGAACAGTATTTCACTGTCTCTTATGGGGGTAGCTTATTAATTCCTGCTGGCTTATTTGATTGTCATTTTGAAAAAGAGATTCTGTATTCCATAGAAAGGTACTCTTCACAAACTTGGAATTCTTCTGCCAGAGCCGGTCCGCAGGCGTTACTGCCGGTACCGCTCATTTTTCCGTCAACGCAAAGGATGACGCAATCGGTCTCCGGAACCAGCAAATGATCGTGATCCTTGGCCTCCAGTTCCTCCTGACTAAAGACAGAAGCATTAAAGGAGAAAGGTGTATGCAGAGCTGTGAGCTTAAGGTTGCCCAGCTCGACCCAATGGCTACCCCAGTGACTGCTGTTTTCCTGGGGTTGGATAAAGGGTTCATAATCCTCCACATTTTGTGTATATAGGCCAAACTGCTGACCGTGGTGCAAATCGTTATAGCTGCCGCCGGGGCCGAAGCCCAGGTATCGGGCTTCATCCTTACCTTCGCGGTTTAGGAACATACGCATACCGAAGCGGGGGAGGAAGGGCATTTCCATATTTCTATCCGCATCCAGCTTTACCGTAATGTCACCGTTCATATCGATGTGATATACTGCGGTGAGGCAGAGTGCTTTCTGCAGATGGATGGCTGCTGCGCCGATAGTGGTTGTGAGTTGCACGCCGTCTTCGTTACATTCTACCTGAGTCTCATAGGGACGGAAGATCATGCGGTTATAGCCGGCAGCTTCCCATTGTTTGCGGATATAGCAGTCATTGCTGATAGGCGCACGCCAGATGTTATAGGCCATAGGACGCTTAAACTGCGGAACGCCGGTGCGCTCCATTTGAGAGAAAGTACCGAGATTCTTATCATAGGTATATGTAAAATCATTACCTGTGATTACAATGCTTCTGCTGCTTTCGGTCACTGTGGGTGTTCCCGAAACAGCCGGGAATACAGGAGAAACAAAGTCGGACAGGAAAATCTCTTCAAAGCCCAATTCATATCCTTTGCCTGCCCAGGGGGTATCCGTTTTTTGCAGCAGTTTAAAGCGGATAAGGCATCGGCCCTCTTTCTGGGGTTTTAAAGACAGGCTGAATGTCTTTGTTTCATGAGGCCGAACACTGTCAAGACTCACGGCACCCTGGTCATAGGCAACACCATCGCAGAAGCAGGCGTATTCCACCTGGGCAAGCTCATCTAGGTCTGTAAAATCCAGATAGTTGGTGATTTCAAAGGTGCTGTCACTAACGCGGTTAATACGGGCAGGCCGGAGAACATTCTTAAACTCGATTAAGCCGGGGCTGGGTCTGCGATCGGGGTATACTAAGCCATCCAGACAGAAATCGTTATTGTGGAAAAGCTCATTATGGTCGCCGCCGTACAGGAAATATTGTTTTCCATTTTCATCGTGTTTACCGATGGCATGATCACACCATTCCCAAACAAAACTACCACAGAAACCGGGATGACGGTTCATACACTGCCAATATTCTTCGGCATCACCGGGGCCGTTACCCAGTACATGGGCATACTCGCACTGCATAAAGGGTAGCCGTTCGCCGGACTGATCCTTTGCAGGATGCATTTCCCAGTGGGGCAATGCCAGATCCTTCACAGTATCGTCGGCAAAATATTTTTCAATATTCTCCACCGGTGCATACATGCGGGAGAAAAGCTGCACATTTGAAAAATCACAAACAGCATTTTCAAGCTGTACGCGGGTGCACTCATAATGGCGCAGACGGGAGGGGTCACGCTCTGCCATAAAGGCCAGAGATGCTTCGGGCCCCATGCCGAAACCAGACTCGTTACCGCCGGACCACATAACAATACAGGGATGGTTTTTGTCCCGTTCAACCATCATAACGGCGCGGTCACGGAAGCTTTCACAATACATGGGAGATGCTGCAATTGTAGCATATTTTGGATGGGCGTCGGGTTTATTAAATAACACCAGACAGCCGTGAGATTCGATATCGGCTTCGTCCATAACATAGAAGCCTAAGCGGTCACACAAGTCATAGAACTCAGGTGCGTTGGGATAGTGGCTTGTCCGAATGGCATTGAAGTTGCTTTGCTTGATCATATGTAAATCCTGGAGCATGTCTTCACGGGTAATTGCCGCACCACGCCAGGGAGAGCTTTCATTACGGTTTGTTCCCCGGAATTTAATAGCTACATCATTTACATAGACAACGCCTTTTTTAACAGTGATTTCGCGGAAACCGACCAATGTGCAAATTATTTCATCCGCAGTTTCCAGGAAGAGGCGATACAGGTTGGGGTATTCTGCGTTCCAGAACTGCACGTTTTCTACTGCGATTTCAAATGTGTCCTTTGCCTCACCGGAGGACAGGGTGTTGCCCATAGCATCTTCCAGACGATATGTGCAGCCGCAGCCGTCCAGCTCACAACGCAATACACCGGAATTCTTCGCAAAATCACACTCAGTGTGAACAAAGAAATCCCGAATATGTACCATAGGACGGAAGAGTAAATAAACATCCCGGAAAATACCGGTAAACCGAAATTTATCCTGATCTTCCAAGTAAGAGCCGTCACACCATTTGAGTACAACAACGGTCAGTTCATTATCTCCGTCTTTCACCAAATCCGTGATTTCGAATTCGTGGGTGCAGTGGGACACCTGACTGTAGCCTACAAATTCCCCATTGAGGTACATGTAGAAGCAGCTATCCACACCTTCAAAGTTTAAATAGCACCGCATACCGGGATGCTGGCAACGGAAGGTTTTACGGTACACACCACAGGGGGTGTCCAGAGGGACATAGGGTGGGTCAAAAGGAAACGGATACTTTTCATCCACATACTGGATCTGATCATAACCCAAAATCTGCCAGCAGGAGGGAACAGGAATTTGATCAAAGCCGGTTTCCGGCAGAGCTTCCAGATCCTGTACAGACGCATAGTACCGGAAATCCCATGTTCCGTTAAGAAGCTGCATTCGGCTGGATGCAGTACGGGGATTTTCGGCTACTGCCTCTTCCTTGCTGGCGCAGGGAATATAGTAGCTGCGATTGGGACAAGTGCCAAGGTGCAGAATTTCTGTATTCTGATGGTAATTAGGCAATATCATGATGAGCCTCCTTTAAAATTCTGTAAATATATTCTAAGAATACGCATAGAAAAAGTCAACAGCTATTTCCAAAAGATGATCCTCAGTCTTTCTTGATTCGCCTTCGTTGGTCATATAGCTTCCTTATGTTGTTTTTCCTTCTGGTCTGCTTTGATTTTGAGTGATACACAATACCCCCATAAGACACAGTTCTTTCCACTGTCTCTTATGGGGGTGGCATACAAATGCGCAGTGCGGGTTCAATTTACATGTCAAAGACACCCATAATAACGATGCCCAATACGGTTACGCAAATGGCCGCATAGTGCTTCCAACTGAGCTTCTCTTTCAGGAAAAGACGGCTCCAAAGGACGGAGACTGCACAGTAAGAAGAGATAATGGGCGCAGACATTGCCACATGCTCCGTGTCAGACAGTGCATAGATGTAAGCAAACTGGCCTGCGGTTTCAAAGAGTGCGCCGACATACTTGGGGGCTTCCATCTTGGGGAGGAGCTTCTGTTTCTTAATGATAACAGTATAAATGAAGCAGACGATACCGGCAGCAAGGAATGTGAGCTCGTACGCTACATTACAGGCATCTGCCAATTCTTCGCCCAGCTTTTCCAACACAAGACTGTCGGCGAACGTACCGGCGGCATCCAGAATACAGTAGGCAACAGGCATAGCCAGTGCCATAAAGCTCTTTGCGTATTTGTAGTTGGAACCGCTCTGCCGTGCGGCACGGAGCGCCTCATCCTCTGTTGCTTCCACAACACCAAGACTAACAACGCCAACACAGGCAAGTGCGACTGCTACAAATTGCATGGGAACCATGTCGGTAGCACCAATGAAAATAATGCTTACCACAGCTACAAGGGCACCAGAGGCGTTACAGATGGGGGAGGAGATGGATAACTCTATGTACCGCAGACCCACATAGCCCAGTGACATAGACCCAATATACAGCAGGGAAACCGGCAGGTAGGTGAGAATGATGTTCCATGTTATTTCCACACCGGTAGCGATTTCATAGAAAGCGTGTATTCCCATTACGACGCCTACAGCCATGACCATTTTCAGATGGCTGTATTTATCCCGGTTGTCCCGGCAGCCAATTTTGGAGAAAAAGTCAGAGCCGGACCAACACAGCAGAGCGATAATTGCGAACCAAAACCAATTCATATGTGACACCTCTTTGTTTATAATGTGATGATTCCTGCATCAACCATTTTTTGCAGGCTCATTAAAATACCCAATTTTGCGTGGAACCAGGTTAAGCCACCCTGGAAATATACTACATAAGGAGGACGTATAGGCCCGTCAGCAGACAGTTCAATGGAAGAACCCTGTACAAAAGCACCGGCTGCCATAATTACCTTGTCGTTGTAGCCGGGCATATCCCAAGGTAGGGGTGTGGCAAAAGAGTCAACAGGTGCCGCTGCCTGGATTCCCTTACAGAAGGCAATCATACCCTCTTCACTGCCCAGCTCAACAGCCTGAATAATGTCGTGACGGCTCTCGGTAGCATTGGGCACACACTTGAAGCCCAGAGGCTCGTAGAGGTTTGCGGCAAATACAGCACCTTTTTCAGCACCGGCGACCACGGTAGGGGACAGGAAAAAGCCTTGATACAGCGAGGTCATCAAACCAAGGTTTGCACCGACCTCCTGCCCGAGCCCGGGCGCTGACAAACGGTAAGCACAACGGTTGACACACTCCTGCGTGCCGCAGATATAGCCACCGATGGGGGCAAGACCACCGCCTGGATTCTTGATGAGACTACCTACGACCATATCTGCGCCAACGTCGGATGGCTCAACGGTTTCTACAAACTCACCGTAGCAGTTATCTACCATACAGATGATATCCGGCTTAATGTCCTTGACAAAAGCAATTAACTCACCGATTTGTTTGACGGAGAAGCTGGGGCGGGTAGCATAGCCTTTGGAGCGCTGTATGGTCACCAGCTTGGTTTTTTCGTGAATGGCTTTGCGAATGTTTTCATAGTCAAAAGTGCCATCAGAAAGCAAGTCAACCTGCCTGTAGGCTACACCGTATTCTTTTAAAGAGCAAGGACTTTCCCGGATGCCAATGACTTCTTGAAGGGTATCATAGGGCAGTCCAACCGGAGAGAGCAGCTCATCACCGGGCAAAAGATTTGCGGACAGTGCCACTGTCAATGCATGGGTTCCGCAAGTGATTTGAGGGCGGACAAGAGCCGCTTCTGTATGGAAAACATCTGCATAGACCTTTTCCAGATTGTCACGCCCTACATCGTCATAGCCATAGCCTGTGGTTGCTGCAAAACAGGCAGCGGAAACCCGGTTTTTCTGCATGGCTGCGATAACCTTGGCTTGATTATGCTCAGCAATTTTGTCAATGCCTGCAAAGCGGTCCTTTAAACATTCCAATACTTTCTCACCATAGGCGTAGACAGCAGGACTGATGCCCATAGTGGTATATAACTCCATTAATTCTTCCATAATTTCTACCTCTATTTGTTACTTTCAAAGATTTCGTCAGCAAGGTGCCGGAGTAGTTCAGGACGCGATACAATGAGCCCCTTGCTTTCTTCGCCTAATACCAACAGTGTATCTCCGGGTCGAATGTTGAATAGCTCACGCGCTTCTTTTGGTATGACGATTTGGCCACGATCGCCAACCTTTGCCGTACCGAAAACACGATTGGAATTTCCTTTGCCCAGAATATGTTTACCGCCTGCCACCCATCATCTTCCTTTCCTACTTTTCATACTTTTCACACAGACAAGAGTATAAACGAATCTGCCCCGGAAGTCAAGCCCGGGGCAGAAAAATATGATCAGTCATTCCTCCGACGTCCGCCGAATAGCAAAATCAGCCGCACCAGCTGCGCTGCAGAAACGGCAACTGCGGCAACGTAGGTCATTGCAGCTGCACTCAGTGTTTTTTTCGCACCCTGGCGTTCCTCTTCGGTAAGCATATTGCCTTGGTCAATGGCTGCAAGCGCCCTGCGGCTGGCGTTAAATTCAACAGGTAAGGTAACGAGCTGAAAAACCAGAGAAAGGGCGAAGCAGGCTATACCGATATATACAATGGTGTAGGACAGGTAACCAAGAGTAGAAAACAGGATGCCAATTAAAATTAATGGCATGGCAAGCTTTGAGCCTAAATTTGTAATAGGTATAATGGCAGCGCGTATTTTGATTGGGAAATAACTTTCTGCGTACTGAACTGCGTGTCCGGCCTCGTGACAGGCAACACCGATGGCGGCGGTTGAAGCGCTGTCATATACACTGTCGGACAGCCGTATCACATTACTTTTCGGGTCATAGTGGTCTGTAAGATTTCCGGATACGCGTTCAATGCGGACATTACGGACACCGTTGCTGTATAGAACCCGCTGCGCAGCTTCTGCGCCGGTAATATGACGGCTGGATATCTGTTTTGCGTAGCGCTTAAAAGTACTGTTAACCCTGCTGCTGGCGATCATAGCGAGCAGTAGGCATGGAAGAACAATGGCAATATACGTCCAATCAAAGCCATAATAGTAGGAATAGGGCATGGCAGTCTCCTTTTCATTTCATTATATTCTAGTATACCCCAATTTGTAAAAAAAGCAAGGTATACTTTGACAGCTTTACATTTCTCAAAAATCTGTGTATAATGAATACAATTCAGCCAAAGGGGAAAGTTGCATGTCATTTTTATATCTGCTGGAGAAGCTTCGCGTGCCGGTGCTGAACGAATTTATGCTTCTGATTACAACACTGGGGGAAGAAACTGTTTTTTTGGTGATTGCCTTGGTGCTATTCTGGTGCGTTGATAAGTATCGCGGTTACTATATTCTCTCCGTAGGTTTCGTTGGAACGATTGCCAACCAATTTATGAAGCTCTGGTTTCGGATTCCCAGACCATGGGTACTGGATGAGAATTTTACCATTTTGGAGCAGGCCAGAGATACAGCCTCAGGCTACAGCTTTCCCAGCGGACACACGCAAAGCGCGGTAGGGACATTTGGCGGAATTGCCTATACCGCAGAAAACAAAAAGGTGTGTGCATTGGGAATTGTATTGGCGGTTTTGGTTGCCTTTTCCAGAATGTACATAGGTGTCCACACCCCGCTGGATGTTATTGTTTCTGTTGCGGTTGCCACTGTTTTGATTTTCACGCTGCGGCCGGTTTTTTACACGGACAGGGTAAGACGTATTCCGGTGCTATTTGCTACAATGCTTTTGTTGGCAGTTTCTTTTTTGTGTTTTGTCAAATTCTACCCGTTTCCGGCTGATATTGATGCGCACAACTATCAATCTGGTGTTAAAAATGCCTTTACGCTGCTTGGTGCAGTGATTGGTCTGCTTGTTGTGTATATTACAGATGAAAAGTGGCTAAATTTCCCTACAAAAGCAGTTTGGTGGGCACAATGCTTAAAGGTTGGTATTGGACTCGTTTTGGTGTTGCTGGTTAAAGGCGGAACCAAGGAACTGTTAAATTTGCTTTTGGGCGAATCGGTTGGAAGAGCGGCCAGATATTTCTTGATTGTAATTATATCCGGTATTGTGTGGCCGCTGTCTTTTAAATGGTTTGCCAAGCTAGGAAGTAGGGAGTAAACAGCGATGCCTGTGACGGTTTTTATTGTATTGGCACTTGTACTTTTAATACTTGTCAGCGGGGGTTATGTATTTTGGTTTGCCTGCGTTCGCAGAAAAGAAATCTCCTGGTTAGTTGAGGAGGAAATCAAAAAGACACCCTACGGGCAATATTACGACTATGTGGTTATTGCACAGCGCTTCTTGGAGGAGCATAACGCGCAGGATATTTTCATTGAGAGCGAGGAAGGTCTAGAGCTCCATGGCGTATGGATTTCAGCGGAAAAACCGAGAGGTACCATTTTGCTCGCCCACGGGTACCGGAGTAGTAAGCTAGTAGATTTTAGCTTGGTTTTTGACATGTATCACAATTTTGGGATGAATATTTTGGTGCCGGATCAGCGTGCGCACGGCATGAGCGAGGGTAAATTCATAACATTCGGGGTGAAAGAGAGCAGGGATATGCTGGGATGGATTGCCTACCATAACAGAACATTTGGCCAGTATCCGATGATTTTGAGTGGCCTGTCTATGGGAGCGTCCACAGTAATGTACCTTGCAGATGAGGAATTACCGCAGAATGTGAAAGGAATCATCGCAGACTGCGGCTTCACATCCCCGAAAGCGATACTGGGCAGTGTGTTCCGTGCAGTTACCCATTTGCCGCCTTGCATTACGCTGTGGGCTACAGAGCTGTATACACGGATTTTTGCAGGCTTTAGTTTGACTGAAAAGGATACCAGAAAGACGCTGCAGAAGAACAAACTACCCATACTCCTTGTTCACGGAACAGATGATGACTTTGTGCCGTGCGAAATGACCCGGCAAGGTTATGCAGTCTGCAGTGGGCCAAAGGAGCTTATGCTGATTGCAGGCGCTGACCATGGCACAAGCTTTCTTGTGGATACACCGCGTTATAAGCAGACAGTGTTTGCTTTTTTAAACAGAACAATGGGGGAACAACATGAATTACGCAACGATTAAAAGCTGTGACATTGCAAATGGGCCCGGTGTGCGTGTAAGTCTTTTTGTATCCGGCTGTACCCACCATTGCAAGGGCTGCTTCAATGAAGAAGCATGGGACTTTGATTACGGCGAACCATTTACCCAGCAAACAATCGACGATATTCTGAAAATGCTATCACCTGACCATATTAAAGGCATCACCCTTTTGGGGGGGGAGCCTTTTGAGCCGGAAAACCAGCCAGCAATTGTGGATTTACTTCGCCAGATAAAACAAAAATATCCTCAAAAATCTATTTGGGCATTTTCGGGGTATTTATTTGATAAGGATATTCTATCCGGAAAGCTTGGCCCTTGGGAAGTGACGAAAGAGTACTTAAGCTATCTGGATGTACTGGTTGACGGACGGTTTGTCATGGAGAAGAAAGACTTGTCACTGCGTTTTCGTGGCTCGTCAAACCAGAGAATTATAAATGTGCCTGCATCTTTACAGAAGGGTGAAGTTATTCTGTGGGAAGACTGGCAGGGAAATGGAAGGGGAATGAAATAATGGAGGCAATTCGTGTTAAAAAGCTTAGAACGAATGCTATGCTGCCTACTTACGGTTCGGCAGAGGCTGCCGGTGCTGATTTATATGCCTGTTTGGATGCTGTGCTTACGATTCAACCCGGTGAGACTGTCTGTGTGCCTACCGGCTTGGCAATGGAAATTCCCCGCGGCTGTGCCGGCCTTATTTATGCCCGCAGCAGCTTGGGTACAAAACGGGGCTTGGCACCGGCGAATAAGGTTGGAGTGATCGACAGTGATTACAGAGGAGAAATCTGTGTGATGCTGTTTAACCACGGCAGCGAAAGTCAGTGTATTGCTCCGGGCGAACGTGTTGCACAGATGGTGATTACACCAGTCGTAACCCCCACGTACGAGTATGCAGATGAGCTGTCAAGTACAACGCGAGGCAGCGGTGGATTTGGCTCAACAGGAAAATAAAGAAAATGTACCGGGTGTGATGACTCACACCCGGTTTGGCTTTAATAGAACAGTAAATCGGAATACGTGGGATAAGGCCAGTAGTTTTTATCGGTTAAACGCTCCAAAATGTCAGCGTCTTTACGCATTGCTTCAATATCGGCGACGATTACGTCATGATAGTAGTTTGCGGTATCTTCCTTGTTGGTGGAATTATAGGATAAATCGCTTTGAAGCTTGACGCAATTCTGGTACAGTGAATCAGATGCTTCAGACAACTGGCGGACAAGCTCTGTCTCTGCGTTGCAGCCGAATCCCAATTCTCTCTTTGCCAGAATTCCCTGGCACAGATCCTTGCTGTACGCCATGGCTGCAGGAAGAATCTGGTGCAATACCATATCCACGGAAGTTTTTGCCTCAATATTGATAATCTTTCGATAGGCATCCAGATGGATTTCATATCTGGCGCGGAACTCATCTTCTGTGTAAATTCCATGTTTTGTCACAAGCTCAATATTCTTGGGGCTTATGTAGGTGTGCATACACTTGGCAGTCGATGGATAATTACTCAGACCGCGCTCAGCGGCCTCAATGGTCCATTCTTTGGAATATCCGTTACCGTTGAAGATGATCCGGTGGTGCTCAGTTAAGGTTCGGCAGACCAACTGCTGCAGAGCTGCATCAAAATCCTCTGCCTGTTCCAACTCGTCAGCAAACTTGCCCAATTCCTCTGCCATGATGGTATTTAGAACGATATTCGGGCCAGCAATGGACTGTGAAGAACCCAGCATACGGAATTCAAATTTATTACCTGTAAATGCCAGAGGAGAGGTACGGTTGCGGTCGGTGGTGTCCTTGGGGATGGCGGGGAGAACGTCGACTCCGATACGCATAAGGCTCTTCTCGGGTTCGGTATAGTTGGTTCCGTTGATGATGGAATCCACAACCGCTGTCAATTCGTCACCCAGGAAAATAGAGATGATTGCAGGCGGTGCTTCATGAGAACCCAGACGGTGGTCATTGCCTGCAGAGGCTACGGTACAGCGCAGCAAATCCTGATATTCGTCAATACCTTTAATAAATGCGGCAAGGAAAACCAGAAATCGTGCATTTTGGCGCGGCGTTTTTCCCGGTCGGAACAGATTATCACCGGTATCTGTTGCCAGTGACCAGTTGTTATGCTTGCCGGAACCATTGACACCAGCAAAGGGCTTCTCGTGAAGCAGGCAGACGAGATTATGCTTGGCAGCGCACTTCTTCATCACCATCATGATAATCTGATTGGCATCGCAGGCACTATTGGCGCTGGTAAAGATGGGGGCAATTTCATGCTGGCTGGGGGCAGTCTCGTTGTGCTTTGTTTTGGAGAGAATACCAAGCCGCCAAAGCTGCTCATCCAAGTCCTGCATGAATTTGGACACGCGCGTACGTATGGTGCCAAAGTAGTGGTCATCCAGTTCCTGCCCCTTGGGTGGCAGAGCGCCAAAGAGCGTTCGACCGGTCAAGCGCAGGTCTTCCCGTTTGGCATACATATCCTTAGGCAGAAGGAAATACTCTTGTTCTGCGCCAACACACGTCACGATGCGCTTAGTATCGTTGTCGCCAAACAGGCGAAGGATTCGCAGTGCTTCCCGCGATACTTCGTCAATTGACCGAAGAAGCGGCGTCTTTTTATCCAGCGCAGCGCCTGTAAAGGAGAAGAAACACGTGGGTATGTAAAGGCTTCCGTCTTTTACAAAGGCGAATGCAGTGGGGTCCCATGCGGTGTAGCCCCGGGCCTCAAAGGTAGCGCGGAGGCCACCGGAAGGGAAAGAGGATGCATCGGGCTCACCGCGCACCAATGACTTTCCGGTAAACTCCATAATTACCTTACCGTCCGGTGCCGGAGAGATAAATGAGTCGTGTTTTTCGGCGGTAATGCCAGTCATTGGCTGGAACCAGTGGGTATAGTGTGTTGCCCCTTTTTCAATAGCCCAATTTTTCATGGCCTCTGCAATCTCGTTAGCAACATCCAGCTCCAAAGGCAAACTGTTTTCAATGCAATTCTTCCATGCACAGTAGATCTCAGGACTCAGCCGCTGCTTCATCACTGCTTCGTTAAAAACATCAATTCCAAAAATCTCCGGGACGTTCATGATCTCACTCATTAGGTCATATCCTTTCAAGTGGTTTGATTTTGGTAGCTTCAGCAAGAATTGGATGTATGTGTTAAATTTTATTCCATAACAGGAAAAAAAGCAATGGTATAGAATGTATATTTTTAAGATAACCGCGTAAATATCATTGTGTAATATTACAAATTGGAAATTAAGGTGAATTATTTTACAATTTATCTTGAATTTCTTTCCATTTCCCTATATAATACTTCAAACTAAAATACTAGGAGAGGGCGTTTATGAACATGTCAAATTACTTAGAATTCGACCGTACCCAACTTGAGCAGGAATATGCCCAGGTCAAAACCTCTTTTGAGGCATGCAAGGCAAAAAACTTGAAACTTAATATGGCTAGAGGCAAGCCCTCCAAGCTGCAGCTGGATGTAGTAAATGGGATTTTGTCAGCACTTACTGAAGGGGATGACTGCTTTGTTGACGGTATCGACACCCGGAACTACGGTGAACTGGCGGGAATCCCGTGTGCGAGACGTTACTGGGCAGACATTCTGGACTGCAAGCCCGAGCAGACATTTGTAGGCGGCTCTGCCAGCTTGAATATAATGTTTGATGTGATTGCCCGCGCCTACAGCCATGGCTTGCTGCATAGCCCGCGCCCCTGGTGTAAAGAGGAGACTGTTAAATTCCTGTGTCCCAGCCCCGGCTACGACCGCCATTTTCGGATTACAGAGTTCTTTGGCGCTGAATTGATAACTGTACCTATGACGGGCAGTGGTCCTGATATGGACGTGATTGAAGCCTTGGTGAAGGATCCGCAGGTAAAGGGCATCTGGTGCGTACCGAAATATTCCAATCCCGAGGGTATCATTTATTCTGCAGAAACGGTGAGTCGTTTTGCAAACCTTAAGCCCGCAGCACCGGACTTTGCCATCATGTGGGATAACGCTTACTGTGTTCACGAGTTTGAAGGCGAATACGTACCGTTCCCGGATATCATTTCTTTGTGTGCTGCTGCCGGTAGTCCAGACATGGTTTACGAGTTTGCCTCTACATCCAAAATTACGTTTGCAGGTGCCGGTTTCTCTGTAATGGCATCCTCCGAAGCAAATATTGCGTATTTCTCTAAGCTTTTCGGTGTGCAGATGATTTCCCAGGATAAGATCAACCAGCTGCGCCATGTGCGCTTCTTAAAGGATAAGGCACATACCATTGAGATTATGAAGCAGCACGCTGTGCTTATGGCACCCAAATTTAATGTTGTCTCGGATATGCTTGAGAAAATCATTGCTCCCTGTGGCTTTGCTCAGTGGAACCGACCGAAGGGCGGTTACTTTGTCAGTCTGAACACTATGCCCGGTACTGCTAAGCGCGCACTGGCGCTGTGCAAAGAAGCAGGTGTTGAGATGACACCGGCTGGCGCTACCTATCCTCACGGAGTGGATCCGCAGGATAGCAATATCCGTATTGCACCCTCTCTGCCGCCTGTGGAAGAATTGATGGATGCGATGGATGTGTTCTGCACATGCCTTAAAATGGCAGCACTGGAAAAGCTGCTGAACGCATAAGCTTTTACATATTGACGAACTGATATATGCCCTGCTTTTTAGGCAAGTATGCTGAAGTATTTGTACTGAGAAGCAGGGTGTATTTCTGTGCCCTTGGCAATATTAGGATATATGGGAAATGCTCCTTGACAGATTGCCTGTTATTTTATATTATTGATAGGAAATGATCATACACAATGGGGAGGTATTCACCTATGAATACACGCAACGGATTGTTTGCGGATGTGCCTGCTGAGCAATGGAACGATTGGAAATGGCAGGCTAGGAATCGTGTGGAAACCCTCGATGAACTGAAAAAATATATCGCACTGACGCCGGAAGAGGAAAAGGGAATTGAGAACTGTCTGAGTACTTTCCGCATGGCTGTGACACCTTACTATCTGTCACTAATTGACTTGAGTAACCCCAATGACCCGATTCGCAAGCAGGCAATACCGACGGAGGCAGAACTGTATTTCGCTCCCGAGGAGTCTGCGGATTCTCTGCATGAGGACACGGATTCTCCTGTTAAGGGACTTACACACCGTTATCCCGACCGGGTGCTGTTCTTGATTACGGATCGTTGCGCTGCATACTGCCGGCACTGCACACGCAGGCGTATGGTAGGGCAGACGGATAATGCTATGCCGAAAAGCCAGATCGATGAATGCATTGAATACATTCGCAGACATCCGGAGGTGCGTGATGTGCTCGTTTCCGGTGGAGATGTGTTCATGCAGAGCGATGAGTTGCTTGAATATATAATTGCAGCACTAAGAAGCATTGAACACGTCGAAATCATTCGGCTTGGCACACGCACGCCGGTGGTGATGCCACAGCGGATTACCCAGGATCTGTGTGATATGCTTAAAAAGTATCATCCGATTTGGGTGAATGTCCACTTTAACCATCCGGATGAAATCACACCGGAGGCTGCTGCGGCCTGTGCGAGACTTGCGGATGCAGGCATTCCTTTGGGCAATCAGAGTGTACTTCTGGCAGGTATTAACGATTGTGTTCATGTGATGAAAAAGCTTGTAAATGATTTGGTTAAAATCCGTGTTCGTCCATATTATATTTATGCTTGCGATTTGAGTTTGGGACTTTCTCATTTCCGCACACCTGTCAGCAAGGGGATTGAAATTATTGAAGCACTGCGCGGCCATACCAGCGGTTACTGTGTACCAACCTTTGTTGTGGATGCCCCCGGCGGCGGCGGTAAGATCCCCGTAATGCCCAATTACGTTCTGAGCCAGACACCGCGTAAGGTTGTTCTGCGGAATTTCGAGGGCGTGATCACTACATATACTGAGCCGGATCATTATGAGTCTCATTGTAATTGTCCGGTGTGCCGCGGCACGGCGGAGAATAATCTCAATGGAATTGCCGGATTAGAGCAGGGGAAGGGGCTAAATTTTGAACCCACGGATCTGCCTAGGAAAAAGCGACTGCACAATTTTAGTTAAACCAAAGAACCCCCAGAACCGAATGGTTTCTGGGGGTTGATGTTCTTAATAAGGGCGGATTATTAGTCTTTACGCGAGATTTCCACTAAGACCTTTTCCGGCAACCATTGTGCCTTTGATGTGGATTTGCTTGTCAAAACAAATCAAATCTGCATCTTTTCCCACAGCAATTGAACCCTTTTTGGCATCGAGCTTGATGATTTTGGCAGGTGTCAGTGTCATCATTCGAACCGCTTCCCAAAGCGGTATGCCTACATTCTCGTGCATTACGCGAATCAACCGGTCATCGGTTGCGATGCTTCCGGCAAAACAGCTGCGGTCCGGCATCTTTGCTACGCCATCTTCAATAATGATATGCCGTCCATCAGTTGGACCAATGACCATGGGTTCCGTTACGTCCAACCCTGCACAGCTTATGGAGTCGCATGTCAATGCTGTCTTTTCTATACCTTTGAACCGATAAACAAGCTCCAAAAGCTCTCTCGGCAAATGGCAGCCATCGGCGATAATCTCTACCGTCATATCGGGGATGCAGTATGCACTTTCCAATACGCCGCTGTAGCGGAAACCGCTTTTTCTGGTAATGGTGGACATGGCGGAGTACAAATGTGTTACATGTGTCACACCCCAGTCAAAGGCCTGCTTCACTTGATCATATACCGCACTTGAATGTCCTAGGGAAGGAAGCACTCCTTCTTCCCGAAGGCGCTTGGCAAAACGTTCAGCACCGGGCAGCTCAACTGCCAATGTCCAGCGGGCAATTGCGCCGCGTCCATAGTCCAGGATCGGTTCGTATTCCTCTGCGTCGGGGTTACGGATATACTTTGGATCGATACCACCGCACATTTCTCTGTCAAGATAGGGGCCTTCAAAATGAAGTCCATGGAGGACGGGACCGTTTCCCATTAAAGCGCGTTGTGCCTCACGGAATCCATCGATACTGCGGATGATTTCGCCTTTTGTCGCAGCTGTGGTTGTAGGCAGAATGGTAGTGGTTCCATGCTGCAGATGGGTCTGACAGGCAGTTATAAACGATTCGGCAGAGCACTCCGAGAAGTCAGTGCCGCCTGCGCCATGTGTATGTAATTCCACAAATCCGGGAGACAGATAATCACCCTGCATATCCACAATCTTATCATAACCAATAGCCTGGTTGGGAATGCCAGTGCCCACTTCCAGAATCTTTTCATTCTGGACCACTGCATAGCCATATTGAACGCAGTTTTCCAAAACAAGATTCGCATTATGAATCAGTGTCAACATAGTACAGTACCCCCAAAGTCTTAATCCATAATATATTTTCCTGCATCTACATCCACATATAGGTAAGCACAATCGTGCTTGCGCAGGATCGTTGCGGGGCAGGCTGTAGAGATTTCATCGCATATCATGTGTTTAATCGCCTCAGCTTTGGTCGGCGCAGGTACGGAGCAGAACATTGCGGTTGCCTGTGTAAGCCCGGGAATCGTAACGGTTAGGGCGTGGGTGGGAACCGCATCTATATGCGCAAAGCACCCATCATTGACCTGTTGCTGGCGGCAGCGTTGCTCCAATTCGACTATTTTGATAAACCTAGGATCTTCAAAATCGGCAACAGGGGGGTCATTAAATGCAATATGTCCGTTTTCTCCTACACCCAGAATACAAATATCAAGCGGATTTTCTTTTAGGAGATTACTGTAGCGGTCAGCCTCTGACTGCGGGTCTTCAGCATTTCCGTTGATCAGATTTACGCTCTTAAAGTTCTTCAGGCCAAAGATGGCTTTGTTCAAAAAACAGCGGAAGCCTGCCGGATGAGTGGGATCCAGACCCACATACTCATCCATGTGGAACGCATTGATACGCGACCAGTCAATATCCGGATCTCCGATCAATTCGGCCAGCGTTTCGTTTTGGGACGGTGCTGCAGCAAACATAACATTGATATGCTCTTTTTCCAGAAGAAGAGCTTTTATACATGCAGCCGCTTCCCGGCCGGCACTGCGGCCCATATCTGCGCGTGTTGCAAAGACACGCACGCGTAATTTATCACAATAAAAGTCTTTAAGTAAACCCATATTTAAACTCTCCATCTTATCAATATTATATGTACATGAATCATTTATTCTGCCTTCAGCAAAAGCAATGCGTTTTCTCGGCAGACCTTACGGTATACAGTCTCACTGATTTTACCTTCCTCACACAGCGTATCCAGAAATTCCCGGAATGTAAATGGGCACTGCTCAAAACCGGTAACAAAATCAGTACCATAGTATATCCGATCCTGAAATTCCGTTAAAAATTCCGCTGCATACACCGGATCGCGCATCATAGCGCTACTTCCGCTGCCTGCGGACAGATCACAGCGCAGGTTTTCATAATTGCGCATCAGCGTTTCCAGGCGGCGTTCACCAGCACTGATATTGGCGATCTCATCCCAGAAAGGAACAGAGTGGCCGATCAGCCTAAGTGCCGGATGCTTCTGCAGCATTTTCTCTAATCTAGGAAGTCCGGGCTCATCCACCAGTCCATATTCACCACCAAACTTGTAACTCATATGGATTGTAACTGGCATATCGCAGGCTTCGCAGTGAGAGAACAGATTGTCGATCATGGGGCTGTCTGCATACATATTCGCAGTTAGCTCCCCAACGCCTTTCGCACCCAAAGCTTTGTAATGCTGCAACAGATAGGAAAGGTCACTACTATCTGTATTCTTTAGGGCACGGGGATCCACGCCGCAAAACCAGGCGAAACGGTCTGGATATTTGTCGGCTATCAGTTTACAGGCTTCACTGGTAATAGGGTAAGCAACCGCTTCCGGCGATACCAGAGTCTGCAGAACGCCCATTTCGATATTTAGACTGTCATAGATTTTCAGCAGTTCTTCTGCGGATTCCATCCGACGTCCTCCTTGACGGGGAACCGGATAAAACTCTGGAAAGGCAGTTACGTGGACGTGCATGTCTATTTTTGCTATCTTTTTCATACTGTTTTACCTACATTTCCTAATGCAATAGTGATGTTGATACAAATCACTGTGTTGAGGGATATCTGTTTGACGTATAATTGTATTCTACATTGAATTGCATTACAATTCAATTGCAATATATGGCGATGTTATTGCATTATCATTCTTGAGATGGTATAATAACATCCAAGGATGTGATAAACAATGAAAAGCATGGATACCCGTAAGCATGAGCTGCTATTCTATCACCACAGCCGTGAAGAAACACCGGATCAATCTCAATTCTTTGCCCATATCCACTCAGAAGCTGAGATTTATTATCTGATTGAGGGCAGTGTGGAATACAGGGTAGAGGAGAGTATCTACCTTCTACAGCCCGGTGATCTCATGATTATGCGTCCCGGTGAAGTACATGCTGCTTACGTCGATGCTCATAGCCCCTATGAACGGATTTCACTCCGCTTTCCGCTTGAAATTATTAAGGATACAGTGAACAGCCGCCTTTTGGCACCTTTTTACGATCGCCCCACAGGTGTCTATAACTACTATAGCGCCAGCAATATCCCCACTGACTTTGTAAAAGCGTGTTTTGATCAGATCTTTAGTCAAAAGGAATCTGATAGTCAGAGGCGGACAGTAACCTATCTGTTACCAATTTTACAGGTAATCTATGATGCATGGAACACCCAAGAAATTCCACAGATGGGTCAGTCAAGCACCTTACCATCAAGTATTATCACCTACATTAATCAACATCTGAAAGATATTAAGAGCGTAAAACAGATTGCCGATGATCTATACATGAGCCAGGCACAGCTCTACAGGGTATTTCGGGCTCACACTGGCCTCTCAGCATGGGATTATGTGCGTGTAAAGCGCCTGTTCGCAGCACACGAATTGATACAAAACGGGACACCACCCAGCAACGCCGCTGCAGAATGCGGCTTTACAGAATATTCCTCTTTTTACAGAGCCTATATAAAGCGGTTTGGGCATCCTCCCAGAGATGATTATTTCAAATAGAACAATACATTAGCTGCCAATATTCAGATTTACTCCATGGTCTAGTCATGAATAATAAAAAATCATGGTGCATGACAGCTTCATAGAAGGTTCCACGAATTTACCCAAAATAGGGAAGTCGCAATAAAAAGAAAACCCAGAAACCGTTGCGGTTTCTGGGTTTTGAATGTTCTAAAAGATAACAGATTATCTCTTGGAGAACTGAGGTGCACGACGTGCAGCCTTCAAGCCGTATTTCTTTCTTTCCTTCATTCTGGGGTCGCGGGTCATGAAACCGGCAGCCTTCAGAACCGGACGCAACTCGGGGTTCATAACCACCAGGGCACGGGAAATGCCGTGACGGATAGCACCGGCCTGACCGGAGACACCGCCGCCAGCGACAGTGATAACAATGTCAACCTTACCAACGGTATCGGTGGTAACCAGGGGTTGACGAACAACCAGCTTCAAGGTGTCCAGACCAAAGTAATCATCGATATCGCGGCCGTTGATGGTGATAGCGCCGGTGCCGTTCTCATAAACGCGAACACGGGCTACGGAGGACTTACGACGGCCAGTGCCGTAGGAATATTTCTTCTTGCTCTCGTACATAATCGTTTACCTCCAAATTAGTCCTGGGTCCATGCTTCGGGCTTCTGAGCAGCATGGTTATGCTCTTCACCCTTGTACAGGTGCAGACGGCTCAGGCAGTGACGGCCCAGAGTGTTCTTGGGCAGCATACCCTTGACGGCCAGCTCCATAGCGTAATCGGAGCGGTTTTCCATCATAATGCGAGCCTTGGTCTCCTTCAGACCGCCGATCCAGCCGGATACGCGGTAGTAGGACTTCTGATCGAGCTTCTTACCGGTCAGAATAGCCTTGTCGGTGTTGATAACGATAACAAAATCACCGCAGTCGACGTTGGGGGTGAAGTCTACCTTGTGCTTGCCACGCAGCAGATTGGCAACGGTAACAGCGGTACGACCCAGAGGCTTGCCAGCAGCATCAACGATGTGCCACTTGCGCTCAACGGTCTCCAGTTTAGCCAGTGTAGTGGACATTATGCGTTCCTCCAATAGGTAAAATATTTTGACAAAATTGTATATTGGCAGTACAATGACTGCAAATCGCTTGGTTTTTATATCATAACGGGATGAAAAAGTCAACAGCTTTTTTGAAATATTTTATAGAAACCTAGATAAACTCTTAAAATCTTTAAAATTCTATTGAATACTCTCAAATGCTAATTTTCTATTTTCGGAAATTTATGGAGGTTTTTATATGCAAAAACTGGTCGGACTGCTGCGCCGGTGCATTGAGGATTATAATATGATAGAGGCGGGGGACAGGATTGGTGTTGGTGTTTCCGGAGGGAAGGATTCGCTTGCACTTTTGCTGCTCTTGGCAGAGCTGAGAAAGTACAATCATAAGCCTTTTGCACTGGAGGCCATTACCATCGACATGGGTCTGGGGATGGATTATAGTGGTATTGCAGATCTTTGTAAAGATCTGGATATACCATTCCATTTGATTAAGACAGAAATAGGGCCTATTATCTTTGACCACAGAAAAGAGAAGAATCCCTGTTCCATGTGCTCAAAAATGCGCCGTGGTGCGCTGAATCAAGCACTACTGGACAATGGCATGAACAAATTGGCCTTAGGGCATCACTACGATGATGCCGTAGAAACTTTTGTGATGTCTTTAATTTATGAAGGGCGAATCAGCTGCTTTCAGCCGGTTACGGATTTGGACAGAACCGGTATTATCCAGATTCGACCTATGCTTTACATTCATGAGCGCACGGTTGATAGTTTTGTTGCCCGTCAGGGGCTGCCGGTGCTGCATAACCGCTGTCCTGTGGATAAGCACACAAAGCGCGAGGAAATCAAGCAACTGGTGTATACCTTGAGTGCAACCTACCCGGATTTCAAGGATAGAGTTTTCGGGGCTATGCAGCGGCTGCCATTGCCGCAGTGGGATCCTCAGGGCCAGTACAAGCGTCCGAAGGAGCAAGAGTAAGTTTGTATGAAAAATTTTCCACCGGGGCATACTACCGCTGCAAGGAGGCGGTGCAATATGGTAAAAGGTATTTCCCGGCAGGTAATTGTGGTACAATCACCGGAGCCAAAACTGTTTGAGCAGGCTATTTTTATTTTGAAAGATTCAGCCATTGGTAAGGATGGCGTTACAGATGAAGCGCTATTAAAAGAGGCGAGAGCGCTGCTTCACAGCTCTGCCAGTACCAGAAAGCGGAGACTATCTCTGTACGGCCCGGTTTGGGCTTGCGGCGGGGCAATTCTAACTGGAATCATCTGGATGCTTACGCTGCTCATTTAACTTGCAAAAACCCTCTCGGTGTGCTATAATTTCCGGTATTCGAGAGGTGTTTCGTATGCATATTGGCACAATACAAGTAAATACGCCGATCATTCTTGGCCCAATGGCCGGCGTAACCGACTGGGCTTTTCGTACTGTCTGTGCAGAACTGGGCGCAAATATGACAATTACAGAGATGGTTTCTTCCCGTGCGCTGGTTTATAGGGATAAAAAGAGCGCAGCACTTCTGCGGAAAAATAAGGGAAGCATCTGCGGCGCGCAGATTTTTGGTAATGATCCTGAAATCATGGCAGAGGGGGCGCGACTTGCCCTCCAGATCGACAGATTCGATTTTCTGGATATTAATATGGGTTGTCCCATGCCTAAGATTGCAAACAACGGCGACGGATGCGGGTTGATGCGCACGCCTGAGCTGGCGGGTGACATTGTAAAAGCGGTTGTAAAAGCCGTAGATGTACCGGTTACAGTAAAATGCCGTTTGGGTTGGGACAAAGGATGTTTGAATGTACTGGATTTTACCAAGCGGATGGAAGATTCTGGTGCAGCTATGCTTACCATTCACGGGCGGACCCGGAGCATGCTTTATTCCGGAACTGCGGATTGGGATATGATTGCCAAAGCAAAAGCGCAGCTTTCTGTTCCGGTAATTGCTAACGGCGATATTGTGGACGGACAGGCGGCGGTAAAATGTCTTCACTGGACGAAGGCAGACGGAATTATGATCGGCCGCGCCGCCTTTGGAAACCCTTGGGTATTTGCTGAGGCAGCGAAAGCAATTGCTGGGGAAGGTGAATACCATCGTCCCGCGCTTGCTGACCGTGTTGATGTAGCGGTACGGCAGTTTGAATTGGCATTGGAGGACAAAGGCGAGCACATTGCGTGTCTTGAAGCCAGAAAACACTTTGCCTGGTATCTGCGAGGTGTTGCCTATGCTAATTATTATAAGGAGCAGATTTCTTCAATTAAATCTATGGAGGACATTTACCGGATAGCTGATGGCATCCGGAAGGATTTGCAATAATTGTAAGGTATGATTTTTTCACCGTTTCACAAGCTACCGTAAGAGGTGGTTTTGTGAAACGGTGGATTCTTTTTGTCGTCGTACTATCTATGATTCCTGTAATACCCATAAATGCCAAGCCTATTAAGTGGGTGGATTTTGCTGTGCCATATGAATCTCTTCACTATGCCATGAATGTTGATATTGAGACGGCAAACCAGGAAAAGCACATTAGCTGGATTGACATACTGGCGCTGGCGGGCTGTCGAACCGGCGGTAAATGTGGTCTTGCCTCTGTAAAAAAGGCGGCGAAGGAATTGGAAGGTGACAAATCACCGGAACAATTGCTTGGTGATTTGTATAAATACTATTCCTATTATTATGCATCATATGAGGCCGCACTTGGCGGCCTGTTGGGCAGCTTTGCAATTGAGGTTGATGGACAGTGGAAGCCTGTTTATGGATTAAAGGCATTTAGTCCCATTGCAGCCGGCTACGGTTACAGCCATTGCTCTGATTTTGGAAACAGCCGCTCTTTTGGTTTTGCCAGAAAACATTTGGGAAATGACTTGATGGGCGGGCAGGGGACACCTATTGTGGCGGTGGAAGGCGGTGTAGTGGAAGCAATGGGTTGGAACCGATACGGCGGCTGGCGAATCGGCATTCGGTCTTTTGATTCTAAGCGTTATTACTATTACGCCCACCTGCAAAAGGATAAGCCATTTGCTGACGGTCTGCAGGAGGGGGATATCGTCCAGGCGGGAGATGTGATTGGGTTTATGGGTCGCACCGGTTATTCAGATAAAGAAAACACCAATAATATCGAAACAGTCCACCTGCATTTTGGCATGGAACTGATTTTCGATGAGAGCCAAAAAGAGTGCAACAGTGAAATTTGGATTGATGTGTACGACATAGTACGGCTGCTGAGCGCTCACCGCAGCAGCATTCAGAAGATTGATGGCTCCTGGCAGCGGGTATATCCCTTTGTGGATTTGGACACACAGACGCTCGTGAGCCGCTGATAATTTGTGTAGTTTTTTTGGCGTAAATGTACCATCTGTGTTTGACATTGGACATCCTCTGTGGTATACTTTCAAGGAAAAGTAATATGGGAGGAGAACGGAATGATGAGCGCACAAATGAAGTTAAAAGTTGTTGGCTTCGGTGATAGTGACATTGTTTCCTCTGGCGCTCCTTTTTTGAATCAGTTGTCTTTTGACGGTGTTTCCCAATATGCTGTTTTTCCCGGCTTTTGTGATGTGCATGTGCATTTCCGTGAGCCGGGATTTTCTTATAAGGAGACAATCGAGAGCGGTTCCAAAGCTTCAGCCAGAGGCGGCTATACAGCAGTTTGCACCATGCCCAATCTAAATCCGGTACCGGATAGTGTTGCGCATTTGGGTAAGCAATTGAAATTGATTGAAGATCAGGCAATAATTCATGTGTACCCGTACGGTGCAATTACGGTAGGTCAGAAGGGCGAACAGCTTTCTGATTTTGAAGGCATGGCATCCGAATGTATCGCCTTTTCCGATGACGGACGTGGCGTACAGAGTGACGAAATGATGCGTCAAGCGATGCTTCGCGCTAAGGCGCTTGGTAAAATGATTGTAGCCCACTGTGAGGTCAACAGCCTCTTAAATAGTGGCTATATCCACGATGGCGACTATGCGGCCGCCCACGGGCATAAGGGCATCTGCAGTGCCAGCGAGTATCTGCAGGTGGAAAGGGATTTGCGGCTTGTTGCGGAAACGGGCTGTGCCTATCACGTTTGCCATATCTCTGCCAAAGAGACTGTTGAGTTGATCCGTCAAGCGAAAGCTAAGGGCTTAGACGTCACTTGTGAGACAGGACCGCATTACCTGACAATGGATGACAGCGATCTGCAGGAGGACGGACGCTTTAAAATGAATCCGCCCCTGCGGGGAAGAGCCGATAGGGAAGCGCTGGTTGCCGGTATTTTGGATGGTACCATCGACATGATTGCAACCGACCACGCGCCCCATAGCGCAGAGGAAAAGAGCAGGGGACTAGCCGACAGTTCCTTTGGTGTTGTTGGCATTGAGACCGCCTTCCCGGTGCTCTATACCCATCTGGTGGAGCCGGGAATCATCACCCTGGAAAAGCTGATTGAATTGCTTAGTACCAATCCGCGAGAACGCTTTGGTATCCCTGCGGGTGAGGACTTAACGGTCTGGAATCTAACCAAAGAGTTTGTTGTTGATCCGGCAGAATTCCTGTCTAAAGGAAGGGCAACGCCCTTTGCTGGTTGGAAATTAAAAGGTGAATGTTTACTTACTGTCTGCGACGGTAGGGTAGTATATAAGAAGTCTTAATTGGAGGAATGAAGGATGGCTAAAAGAACAGATATTAAGAAGATTTTGATTATTGGCTCCGGTCCTATTGTAATTGGTCAGGCAGCTGAATTTGACTATGCCGGTACGCAGGCTTGCCTTGCCCTGAAGGAAGAGGGCTATGAGGTTGTTTTGTGTAATTCCAACCCCGCTACCATTATGACCGATACTGTTATTGCGGACAAGGTTTATATGGAACCTTTGACTCTGGAATATATCGCAAAAATTATCCGTTATGAGCGTCCTGATGCCATCGTTCCCGGCATTGGCGGCCAGACCGGCCTTAACCTTGCCATGCAGCTGGAGCGGAAAGGTATTTTGAAGGAGTGCCGTGTTCAGCTGCTGGGCACATCCAGTGCGTCCATTGAACGCGCTGAGGACCGGGAATTGTTCAAGGAACTGTGCGAATCCATCGGCGAACCGGTCATCCCCTCCGAGATTACCTACTCTATTGAGGAAGCAAAGGCAGCCGCTCTGCGAATCGGCTATCCCGTAGTTTTGCGTCCTGCCTTTACTCTTGGCGGTACCGGCGGCGGCTTTGCCTACTCCGAAGAAGAACTGGTGGAAGTAGGTCTGAATGCATTTAAGCTTTCACCTGTACACCAAGTGCTTGTTGAAAAGTCTGTGAAGGGCTATAAGGAAATTGAGTTCGAGGTTATGCGCGACTCCGATGACCATACCATCACCATCTGTGGCATGGAGAACATTGACCCTGTTGGTGTTCACACTGGCGACAGTCTGGTGGTTGCGCCTATTATGACGCTTTCCAAGGAAGAAGAGAAGATGCTCAACGATTCGGCAATCCGACTGATTCGTGAACTGAAGATTGAGGGCGGCTGTAATGTGCAGTTCGCGCTGAACCCTGAGACTTCTGAGTATTACCTAATTGAGGTCAATCCCAGAGTTTCCCGTTCCTCCGCACTGGCATCCAAGGCATCCGGCTATCCCATTGCCCGAGTGACTGCCAAGATTGCTGTAGGTATGCGCTTGGAGGAGATTGCCATTGCCAATACCAATGCCGCTTTTGAGCCTAAGCTTGACTACGCGATTGCAAAGCTTCCCCGTTTCCCCTTTGATAAGTTTGCTTCTGCTGCCAATACACTGGGTACGCAAATGAAGGCAACCGGTGAAATCATGGGCATTGGCTCCACACTGGAGGAGTGCCTCTTGAAGGGTGTCCGCTCTCTGGAAATCGGTGTGTGCCATTTCCACATGACGAAATTCGATAATATGTCCACGGAAGATATGATGGCATACCTGCATAACTTCCAGGATGATAATATCTTTGCAATTGCTGAACTTCTGCGCCGGGGTGTTGCGGTTGAAACACTCCATGAAGTAACAAAGATTACTGCTTTCTTCCTGGAGGCTATTAAGCGGATTGTGGACATGGAATCGGTGGTAAAAGCCAATCCCGGCGATATGGAAACATTGAAAACAGCCAAGAGGATGGGCTTTGGCGATAAGTTTATTGCAAGCCTCTGGGGATGGCAGGAAGTGGAGGTATACAATCTCCGTAAGAAAGAGAATCTGTATCCAGTGTACCGTATGGTAGATACATGCCATACCGGTGCGTATATTCCTTACTTCTATTCTTCCTATACTGGAGAAAACACCTCGATTCTCACAAACCGGAAAAAGATTGTGGTTCTGGGCGCAGGCCCTATCCGCATCGGCCAGGGTGTTGAATTTGACTACTCCACTGTGCACGCTGTTATGACAATCAAGAAGGCCGGCTATGAAGCGATTATCATCAATAACAATCCCGAGACGGTCTCTACAGATTACACCACGGCCGATAAGCTGTATTTTGAGCCGCTGACGGCTGAGGATGTAATGAATATTATCGACTTTGAGAAGCCAGACGGTGTCATTGCCTCGCTTGGTGGACAGACAGCTATCAATCTGGCACAGCCCTTGGCTGACCGGGGTGTTAAGATCATTGGCACAGACTGCGCTGCCATCGACAAGGCAGAAAACCGTGATGCCTTTGAAAAGCTCCTGTCCGAGTTGAAAATTCCCCAGCCCACAGGTAAGGCGGTTACAAAGATAGAAGATGGTATTGCTGCCGCTGCCCGGATCGGTTACCCTGTGTTGGTGCGCCCCTCCTTTGTGTTGGGTGGCCGTGCTATGCAGATTGTTGCTAATGAGGATCAGCTGCGCCACTATCTTAAAACGGCTGTTGAAATTGATGAAGATAAGCCCGTTCTGGTGGATAAATACATTGAGGGCCGCGAGGTGGAAATTGATGCTATCTGCGACGGTTATAACGTATTTGTTCCTGGCATTATGGAGCTGGTAGAACGTACCGGCGTCCACTCCGGTGACTCTGTCAGTGTGTATCCTACCTTCTCAATCTCCGATAAAGTCAAGGGAATCATTCTGCAGTATGCCAAGAAACTGGGTCTGGGCATCGGCATTGTTGGCCTGTTCAATATCCAGTTCATTGTCGATAAGGATGACAACGTGTTCATTATCGAAGTGAATCCCCGTTCCTCCCGTACGGTTCCCTTCCTGAGCAAGGCTACAGGCTATTCTCTGGCAGATATTGCCACTGAAGTTATTCTGGGTAAGACATTGAAGGAGCAGGGTATCTTTGAAATCTACCCTGAGGAGAAGAAACGCTGGTATGTAAAGGCACCTGTATTCTCCTTTAATAAGATTCGCGGCCTGGATGCCTACCTGTCTCCGGAGATGAAATCCACCGGTGAAGCCATTGGTTATGACAGCACCATGAACCGCGCCCTTTATAAGGCGCTGCAGGCATCCGGTATGCACCTGCAGAACTACGGAACGGTGCTTGCAACCATTGCCGACCGGGACAAGGAGGAAGCGCTGCCTCTTATCCGCCGGTTCTACCAGCTGGGCTTTAACATTGAGGCTACCTCCGGCACAGCAAAGTTCCTGAAGGCCAACGGTATCCGTACCCATGCATTGGGCAAGATTGGTGATGGTAGCGATGAGATTCCCAACGCACTTCGCCAGGGCCACATTGCCTACGTGATTAATACCAAGGATCCCGGCAGTGCTGGAAATGACGGTGTTCAGATTCGCCAGATTGCTACTGAGCATAATGTCTCCTTGTTTACTGCGCTGGATACTGTAAAGGTTCTGCTGGATGTTTTGGAAGAGACAACTCTGACCATTTCCACCATTGACGCGTAAGGAGTGGCCATGAAACAGGGGATATTTGAAATAGTAAAGAATACTGCCCTGACAGAGTCCGTTTTTGAAATGGTTCTGAAAGGAGATGTATCTGCAATTACCGCACCCGGTCAGTTTGTAAACCTAAAGCTTTCGGGTCTGTATCTGCGCCGCCCAATTTCTGTCTGTGATTTGGGAGAAGATACCCTTACAATCGTCTACAAGGCGGTGGGCAAGGGGACTGAGCAGATGTCTCGCATGCTGCAGGGTGATCATGTGGATATTCTTACGGGTCTTGGTAATGGCTACGACCTGTCACTGTCCGGCAATAAGCCTGTGCTGCTAGGTGGCGGCGTTGGTGTCCCACCAATGTATTTACTTGCCAAACGGTTACTAGCACAGGGAAAGCATGTCTGTGTGATTCTGGGCTTCAATACCCGGTCGGAAATTTTCTACGAGGAGCAATTCAAGGAATTGGGAGCCGATGTGACGGTAACCACAGCTGATGGGTCATACGGCGTTAAGGGATTTGTCACCGATGCGCTTAAAGGTATGGATTATACGTATTTTTATACCTGCGGCCCTGAGCCAATGCTGAAAGCTGTGTATAAGGCATCCAAAACTTCCGGACAAATGAGTTTTGAGAAACGCATGGGCTGCGGTTTCGGTGCCTGTATGGGCTGCTCCTGTAAGACAATTACAGGGTATAAGCGCATCTGTAAGGAAGGCCCTGTTATGAAGAAGGAGGAAATTCTATGGGAGGATTAAGTGTCAATCTCTGCGGAATACCTCTTGATAATCCTGTGATTCCGGCCTCCGGTACTTTTGGATACGGCTATGAGTATGCAGAGCTTTATGATATTAACTGCTTGGGTACTTTTTCCTTTAAGGGGACTACAAAGGCTCCCCGCTTTGGAAATCCGACTCCCCGGATCGCAGAATGTCCTGCCGGTATGATCAATGCGGTCGGCCTTCAGAACCCCGGAGTAGAGAAGGTTATTGCAGAGGAACTGCCTAAATTAAAGCAGTGTTTTCACAAGCCTGTGATGGCAAATATCAGCGGCTTTGGCGTTGAGGAATATGCGTATACCTGTGAAAAATTGGATAGAGAAGAGCAAGTGGGCTGGCTGGAAGTGAACGTAAGCTGTCCCAATGTCCATGGCGGCGGCATGAGCTTTGGTACTGACCCGAAGGCTGCAGCGGAAGTAACTGCAGCTGTTAAAAAGGTTACCACCAAGCCGGTCATTGTAAAGCTTTCTCCCAATGTGACGGATATAGTGTCCATAGCCAGAGCCTGCGAGGATGCGGGCGCTGACGGCATCAGCCTTATTAATACCATGTTGGGCATGCGAATTGATCTGCGTACCAGAAAACCTGTGATCGCCAATAAAATGGGTGGATTCTCGGGTCCTGCCATCTTCCCGGTAGCGTTGAGGATGGTCTATCAAGTGGCTCAAGCAGTGAAGATTCCTGTGGTGGGCATGGGCGGTGTCAGCAGTGCGGAGGATGTTATTGAGATGATGCTAGCCGGCGCAACTGCGGTCGAAGTGGGTGCTGCCAATTTGGTAAATCCCTATATCTGCCGGGATATTATTGATGAACTGCCTGCAGTAATGGACAAGTACAGAATTAATACATTGAGTGAGATTATAGGAGGCGTAAAATAATGGGTAAGGATGTAATTGTAGCTTGTGACTTTTCGAGTGCTGAACAGACTTTTGCATTTCTGGATAAGTTCACAGGACGCAAGCCCTTTGTGAAGATTGGCATGGAGCTGTACTATGCCGAGGGCCCTGCCATTGTGAAGGAAATCAAGGCTCGTGGTCATCAGATTTTCCTGGATTTGAAGCTCCATGATATTCCCAACACCGTCAAGAAGGCCATGTCCGTTCTGCGGAATCTGGATGTGGATATTACCAACCTGCACGCTGCCGGCGCAACGGCAATGATGCAAGGCGCGCTGGAGGGCTTGACCCGCCCCGACGGAACACGGCCTCTGCTGATTGCGGTTACTCAGTTGACTTCCACCGATCAGGAGACACTCGAACGTGATCTGCTGATTGAGAAACCCATTGACGAGGTAGTTATGCATTACGCGCAGACTGCCAAGAACGCTGGATTGGATGGTATCGTCTGCTCTCCTCTGGAGGCAGGCAAGGTGCACAGCCTGTGCGGCGAGAATTTCCTGACGATTACCCCCGGTGTCCGTTTTGCTGATGGCGATGTGGGTGACCAGAAGCGCGTTATGACGCCTGCGCAGGCCAAGGAAATCGGCTCTGACTACATAGTGGTAGGCCGACCGATTACTGCAGCTGCCGATCCCGTTGCAGCGTACCAGCGCTGTGTTGATGAATTCTGTGATTAACAGCGCAAATGTTGTATTGCTAAAGGAGAATGAACATGGAAGCTTACAAAAGAGAGTTTATTGAATTCCTGCAGGGTGCAGGTGTTCTGAAATTCGGTGATTTTACTGCTAAGTCCGGTCGAAAGATTCCTTATTTTATCAATGCCGGTATGATCAAAACAGGTGAAGAAATCGCGAAACTTGGCGAATTTTACGCCAAGGCATACTTTGAAAAAGTGGGAAAGAAGCCTACTGTACTGTATGGGCCTGCTTATAAGGGTATCTCCATTGCAGTTTCTGCAGCAGTCGCGCTCAGTAAGGAAGGTCTCAATGTACCTTTCTTCTTTAACCGTAAAGAAGTTAAAGACCACGGCGAGGGTGGCGTGTTTGTTGGTTATGTGCCTCAGCCCGGCGAAGAGGTTGTCATTGTGGAAGATGTGATTACGGCTGGCACCGCTATCCGTGAGAGCATGGCCATTTTGTCCGGCCTGGAGGGTGTAAAAATTGCAGCTACCTTTGTCATGGTTGACCGGAAGGAAAAGGGCAAGGGCGAAAAGGGCGCTATGGTCGAGATTGAGGAGGAGTTTGGATTCCCGGTATACTCTGTAGTTGATGTCTACGACATTATTGAGTATCTGGAAGAAGACCCTATAAACGAGGAAAACGTAAACCGGATTAAGAATTATCTTGCAGTGAACGGAGCAAAATGATGAGAAGTTTAATTGATATTGTTGATTTTTCCGTGGATGAACTGCAGGAATTGCTGGAAACTGCCTGCGATATCAGCCAAAACCCCGAAAAGTATGCAGAGTGCTGCCATGGCAAAAAGCTTGCAACCTTGTTTTTTGAACCATCTACCCGTACGCGCCTGAGCTTTGAAGCTGCTATGTACGAATTGGGTGGTAATGTGATCGGCTTTAGTGAGGCAAGCTCTTCCTCTGCATCCAAGGGCGAAAGCATTGCAGATACAGCCAAGATTCTCTCCTGTTATGCAGATATTATGGCGATTCGGCATCCTAAGGAGGGCGCGCCCTATGTAGCTGCCACCAATGCGACAATTCCAGTCATAAACGCTGGCGACGGCGGCCATTGCCATCCTACCCAGACACTGGCTGACTTACTAACCATTTACAGAGAAAACGGCAGACTGGATAATCTGACCATCGGTTGCTGCGGTGATTTGAAGTACGGCAGAACGGTTCACTCCCTTATCTCTGCAATGGGTCGCTATAAGAACATCAAAATTGTTCTCATTTCTCCGGAAGAGCTGAAGCTCCCCAAGTACGTCAAGTATGAAGTTCTGGATAAGTACAATATGGAGTATGTGGAGACCACCTCTTTAGAGGAAGTTATGCCGGAACTAGATGTTCTGTACATGACACGTATTCAGCGTGAGCGCTTTGACAGCTTTGATGAATATGAGCGTTTGAAGGACAGCTATATTCTCACCCTTGAGAAGATGAAATCTGCCAAAGATACTATGCGTGTGCTGCACCCACTGCCCAGAGTGAATGAAATCAGCGTTATGGTTGATGACGATCCGCGTGCCGCCTATTTCCGCCAGGCGCTTAACGGCAAATATATGCGTATGGCGCTAATCTTAAAGCTTCTGAAAGAGGCGCAAGAAGGTAGGGAAATGGAGATAGTGGACGCAGTTACGGATAGCCGTTTGACCTGTGACAATCCGCGCTGCATTTGCTCTACTGAGCAGGAGCTTCCGCACAAGTTTAAGTTGGTGGATGCAACGCATAGAATCTATCGCTGCGTCTATTGTGAATCGAAGAAAGTGCTCGACTGATCCGTAGAAATCAAGATACACAAAACAGCGCGATTCTCTCTGTTTTTTCGTGGGGAAAACAGAGAAAGAGACATGCTCACTTGACACGTAAACCCCGCTATGTTAAAATTAACGGGTATTAGTGAATATCGTTCTTTGCGACTGACGGAGGTTGTGGAGCACCACAGGGGACCAAAGAATGTAGTTAAGCCGACCGTCTGGGCGCATTTGACTCTTTTTGTGGTTAAGTGCGCCCTTTTTACGTGTATATAAAGGATTTGGAGGTAACACATGAAAAAAATAGGCATTATCATGGGTAGTGACAGCGATTTGCCAATTGTCCAAAAGGCTGTAGATATGCTAAAAAGCTTGGAGATTCCCTATGAAGTCCACATTTACTCTGCCCACAGAACGCCGATTGAGGCCCGTGACTTTGCAGTAAACGCAAGGGAAAACGGTTTTGGCGCGATTATCTGCGCAGCCGGTATGGCCGCCCATCTGGCTGGCGCCATTGCTGCCAATACAACACTGCCTGTTATCGGCATTCCCTGTAAGGGCGGTATGATGGACGGCCTGGATGCTCTGCTTTCCACCGTACAAATGCCTACCGGTATTCCCGTTGCCACTGTGGCTATCAACGGTGCTGCCAATGCAGCACTTCTGTGCGCACAGATTTTGGCGGTTGAAGATAAAACGCTTGCTGAAAAGCTGAATGCTAAGCGTAGAGACGATGCTGCAAAGGTCCTGCAGAAGGATGCAGACATTGCCGCAAAAATGTAAGTTAGAGGTAACCACTCATTATAATAAAGGAGAAAATATTATGGAAAACAAGCTCATTTACACCGGCAAAACTAAAAATGTTTACGCACTTCCCAATGGTAACTGCCTGTTAAAGTTCAAGGATGATTGCACTGGTAAGGACGGCGTGTTTGATCCCGGTGAAAATGCCGTAGGCCTCACTATTGAGGGTGTTGGTGATGTCAATCTGCGCATGTCCATTTACTTCTTTGAAAAGATCAATGCTGCTGGTATCCGCACTCACTATGTCAGCGCAAATCTGGACGATACGACTATGGAGGTTCTGCCTGCAAAGGTATTTGGCAAGGGCTTGGAGGTTATCTGCCGTTATAAGGCTGTTGGTTCCTTCTTCCGCCGTTACTCCGACTACTGTACCGAGGGACAAGATCTGCCCGCTTATGTTGAGACGACCTTCAAGAACGATGAGAATGGCGATCCCCTGGTTACCAAGGACGGTCTGGTAGATTTGGGCGTCATGACTGCACAGCAGTATGACGATCTGAAGGATATGACCCAGAAGATTACTAAGATTGTTGCCGATGACCTGAAGGCAAAGGGCATGGACCTGTATGATATCAAGTTCGAGTTTGGTTACGATCCTGAGGGTAAGGTAATGCTTATTGACGAGATTGCCTCCGGCAATATGCGTGTATATAAGGACGGCAAATACGTTGATCCTATGACGCTCAATGAGCTGTTTTTTGCGTAATTTAATTTCTGGCAAAATCACAAGGAGGAAATAACCGTGGGAGGCTTTTTTGGAGCAATTTCTCATCGTGACTGTGTTTTGGATATTTTCTTTGGTGTCGACTACCACTCTCACCTAGGCAACCGCCGGGGCGGCATGGTGGTATATGACCCGGAGTCTGGCTTCCAGCGGCAAATTCACAATATCGAAAATACCCCTTTCCGCACAAAGTTTGAGGGGGATTTGCAAAAATTTCACGGCTGCAGCGGTATGGGCTGTATCAGTGATACAGACCCCCAGCCACTGATGGTGCGCTCCCATTTAGGATTGTACGCCATCTCGACCGTGGGAATTATCAACAATGCAGAAGAACTGATTGAGCGATACTTTTCAGATCACGGCCACCAATTCATGGCCATGTCCTCCGGAAGTGTGAATCAGTCAGAGCTGATTGCGGCGCTGATCAACCAGAAAGATAGTTTGGTGGAGGGTATCCGCCATGCACAGGATTGTATTGACGGCTCTGCAACCATACTGATTTTAAACCAGGACAGCATTGTAGTAGCTCGGGATAAGTTAGGTCGCTTACCTGTTATGATTGGTAAGGGCGATGATGGCTGCTGTGTCTCTTTTGAATCCTTTGTGTATCACAAGCTGGGTTATGAAGACCATTATGAGTTGGGACCCGGTGAGATTGTCAAATTGACCGCAGACGGTATGGAGATTCTGCGGCCTGCGGGTACAGAAATGAAAATCTGCGCATTCTTATGGACCTATTACGGTTACCCAAATTCTAATTATGAGGGTAAGAACGTTGAGGTCATGCGCTGCCGTAATGGTGAAATTATGGCACGCAACGAAGCACGACGCGGCGCGATGCCGGATGTGGACTACGTGGCAGGTGTGCCCGATACCGGCGTTCCCCATGCCATTGGCTATGCCAATGAGAGCCACAAACCATTTGCAAGGCCATTTGTGAAGTATACGCCTACTTGGTCCCGCTCCTTTACACCAGCCAACCAGGCGGTTCGCAAACAGGTGGCTAAGATGAAGCAAATTCCTGTGCCGGAACTGATTGTAGGGAAAAAGCTGCTGTTGGTCGATGACTCCATTGTTCGTGGCACCCAGCTGCGTGAGACGGTTGAATTTCTCTATGAAAGTGGTGCAAAGGAAGTGCATATGCGTTCTGCATGCCCCCCTGTATTTTACGCTTGTAAGTACTTGAACTTCTCACGAAGCAATTCCGCAATGGAGCTGATAGCGCGTAAAACCATTCAGGAGCTGGAGGGCGACGAGGCAGAAAAGCATATTGCTGAATATGCTGAATCTACAACAGAGCGTGGACAGTGCCTTGCCAAGGCAATTTGCGAAAAGCTTGGCTTTGATTCACTGGGATATCAATCCCTCGATGGTCTATTGGAGGCTATTGGTATTGACCGGTCAAAAATTTGCACGTACTGCTGGAACGGCAAAGGATAAATAGAAAATAAGGAGTTTCGAGCTATGGAGAAGAGTTATTCCGAGAGCTACGCTGCTGCCGGTGTGGATATTACCGCCGGTTATAAGTCCGTTGAGCTGATGAAAAAGCACATTAAGCGCACAAAAAACGAGGGGTGTTTGGATGATGTTGGCGGCTTTGGCGGCTGCTTTGGGCTGAGCCTTGCGGGAATAGAGGAACCGGTGCTAGTATCCGGTACCGACGGCTGCGGCACGAAGGTAAAGCTGGCAATGCTTATGGACAAGCACGACACCATCGGTATTGATGCGGTAGCCATGTGTGTTAATGATATTATCTGCTGCGGTGCAAAACCCCTGTTTTTCCTGGACTATATTGCCTGCGGCAAGAATTATCCTGAGAAGATTGCAACAATCGTCGGTGGCGTAGCTGAGGGTTGTGTTCAGTCCGGTGCCGCGCTGATTGGCGGCGAGACTGCCGAGCATCCTGGCCTTATGCCGGTTGATGAGTATGATCTGGCTGGTTTTGCAGTGGGTGTTGTGGATAAGAAGAAAATTATCGACAATAACCGTATGGAAGCCGGAGATGTGGTTATCGCGCTGGCTTCTACCGGAATTCATTCCAATGGCTTCTCCCTGTGCCGCAAAGTGTTTGACATTGATAACAATAACCCCGACCTGTATGTTGCCCGTGAAGAGCTTGGCGGCAAGACTGTTGCCGAGGCTCTGCTGGTGCCTACACGGATTTATGTAAAATCTGTTCTGGCATTGCTGGAGCAGGTGGATGTAAAGGGAATTTCCCACATCACCGGCGGCGGTTTCTATGAGAATATTCCCCGCAGCATTCCTGATGGCTTGGGCGCTGTGATTGAAAGAAGTGCTATTAAAGTGCTGCCTATTTTTGATCTAATTGCTGCAGCCGGAAATATTCCCGAACGGGATATGTTCAACACCTACAATATGGGTGTGGGCATGAGCATCGTGGTAAAGGCAGAGGACACAGAAAAGGCTCTTGAAATTTTGAGAGCCGGTGGCGAAGATGCCTATGTCATCGGTAAGATTGTAGAATCCAGTGAGAAGATTACAATTTGCTGATTTAGTGAGGAATTGGGATGGAGAAAGCGAGAATTGCCGTGCTGGTTTCCGGCGGTGGTACCAATCTGCAGGCACTAATTGATGCCCAAAATAGCGGCATTATTAAAAGCGGCGAAATTCAACTGGTTATTTCTAATAACCGGGATGCCTTTGCCTTAGAGCGTGCTGCAAAGGCAGGAATTGCAAGTGAAGTGGTTCTAAAAAGAGAATTGGGCAGTCAGGCGGTTTTCGAGGAACGCATAAAAGGGCTGTTAGTCCAGTATCGGATTGACCTTATCGTTTTGGCGGGTTTTATGTCTATACTGTCCGAGAGATTTACGGCCAGTTATCCCAAGCGGATTCTCAATGTCCACCCGTCCTTAATTCCCTCGTTCTGTGGGGAGGGCTTCTATGGATTGCGTGTCCATGAAGCAGCGCTTTCCTATGGGGTCAAGGTTACCGGTGCGACCGTTCATTTTGTAAATGAGATTCCCGATGGCGGTGAGATTATCCTTCAGAAAGCTGTGGATATTTTACCCGATGATACACCGGAAAGTTTACAAAAGCGTGTAATGGAACAGGCAGAATGGAAAATACTTCCTGCTGCTGTAGAACAGGTTTGCAGCCTGCTGTAAGAGAGGAGTTCAATTATGAATGTTTATGAAGTCGGTTCTCTGAAAGAGAAGCTTTCTGCGAATACATATCCTGGACGTGGCATTATTCTGGGCGTGACACCCGATGGTACCCGGTCCGTTACTGCCTACTTTATTATGGGCCGCAGCGTTAACAGCCGCAACAGGGTGTTCTGCGTGGAGCCGGATGGTATCCGCACAGAGGCTCACGACCCCAGCCTAATGAAAGACCCCCACCTGATTATCTATCACCCTGTCCGTCAGGCGGGCTGCGGCCTCATTGTTACCAATGGCGACCAGACGGATACCATTTGGGAGTACCTAGCAAGAGGGGAGAGTTGGGAGGCTGCGCTGCGTACAAGATGCTTTGAAGATGACGCCCCTAACTGGACACCCCGTATTTCCGGTTTGCTCTCCGGTGACGGCAGTTATAAAATGTCCATTCTGAAATCTGCCGATGCTGAAGGTTCAGCATGTGCCCGTTTCTTCTATGAGTACCCGGCAATTTCCGGACTGGGCCATTTTATCCACACTTATGTGTGCGATGGCAATCCTGTGATCCCCACCTTCCAGGGGGAACCGGAGCGGGTAGCTATGGATAATGATATGGACGCCTTTACCGCTATGTTGTGGAACAATTTGAACGAAAACAATAAAATCTCCCTGTTTGTACGGTACACAGACCTGAAAACCGGTGCCTATGAGCAGAAGATTATCAATAAACACGAATGAGGAGTTTGCGTTATGAAAGAATTTGAACTGAAATACGGCTGTAATCCCAACCAGAAGCCCGCAAAAATCTATATGCATGACGGCACAGAATTACCTATCGAAATCCTCTCCGGCAGACCCGGTTTCATTAATTTCCTGGATGCATTCAACTCCTGGCAGCTTGTGAAAGAATTGAAGGAAGCAACCGGCATGTGCGCTGTTACCTCCTTTAAGCATGTGTCTCCCACCTCTGCTGCAGTGGGTAAGGTTCTCCCCATAGAGCTTAAAAAGGCCTGTTTTGTTGAGGATATTGAGGGATTGGATGAGAATCCTCTAGCCTGTGCCTATGCCCGTGCTCGTGGTGCAGACCGCCTGTGCTCTTTCGGTGACTGGGTTGCTCTGTCCGACGTCTGTGATGCACTGACCGCAAAGCTGATTGCTCGCGAGGTTTCCGATGGTGTGATTGCTCCCGGCTATACCGATGAGGCTTTGGAAATTCTCAAGACCAAGCGTAAGGGAAGCTACAATGTGGTAAAAATCGACCCCAATTTCGTCCCTGCAGAACAGGAAACCAAGCAGGTCTACGGCATCACTTTCCAGCAGGGACGCAATAACTTTAAGATCGGTGAGCATTTGCTGGAAAATGTGGTTACGGCAAATAAGACCTTTACTGAGGATGCCAAAATTGATTTGATTATTTCCCTTATAACCCTCAAGTACACTCAATCCAACTCTGTGTGCTTCGCCTACGACGGACAGGCCATCGGTGTAGGTGCCGGACAGCAGTCCAGAGTCCACTGCACACGTCTTGCTGGCGGTAAGGCAGATACATGGTTCCTGCGTCAGCATCCCAAGACACTGGCGCTGCCTTTCCGCGATGATTTGGGCCGCCCCGGTCGTGACAATGTAATTGACGGTTACATCAACGGCAATGAAGAAGATGTTTGCGCTGATGGTATTTGGCAGAACTACTTTACTGTCCGTCCCGAGCCTTTAACAGAGGCAGAAAAGAGAGCCTTTTTGGATTCCCGTACCGGTGTCGCGCTGGGTTCCGACGCATTCTTCCCCTTTGCAGACAGCATAAAGCGCGCTAAAGCATCCGGCGTGTCTTACATTGCTGAACCCGGCGGTTCTATCCGTGATGATCTGGTCATTGAAGAATGCGATAAGAACGGTATGGTAATGGCCTTTACCGGTATGCGCCTGTTCCACCATTAATTTTACCTTTAAAATATATACAGGAGGTCACGCTTATGAAAATATTGGTTGTTGGCGGTGGCGGCAGAGAACACGCCATCATTAAGAAGCTGAAAGAGAATAGCACAGTAACTGAAATTTTTGTGACTCCCGGCAATGGTGGTATTGCCAAAGATGCCACCTGTGTGGCAATCGGTGCAAAGGAAATTGATAAAATTGTCGAGTTTGCCTGTAATGCGGGTATTGACTATGCTGTTGTGGCGCCGGATGACCCCCTGGTGCTGGGCTGTGTGGATGCGCTTGAAGAAAAGGGGATACCCTGTTTCGGTCCCCGCGCTAATGCTGCTATTATCGAGGGAAGTAAGGTTTTCTCAAAGAATCTGATGAAGAAATATGGCATCCCTACAGCAGGTTATGAGGTCTTTACGGATATGGATGCAGCCATTGAATATCTGGAAACAGCACCAATCCCAACCGTTATCAAGGCTGACGGACTGGCTTTGGGCAAGGGCGTCATCATTGCCCAAACCAGAGAGGAAGCGAAAAACGCTGTGCGTTCCATGATGTCCGATAAGGTTTTCGGTAGCAGTGGCGATCAAATTGTAATCGAAGAATTCCTCACAGGACCGGAGGTTTCTGTCCTTTCCTTCACCGATGGCAAGACCATTGTTCCAATGGTTTCTTCTATGGACCACAAGCGGGCAGGGGACAATGATACCGGACTGAATACCGGTGGAATGGGTACCGTAGCGCCTAATCCCTATTATACGGACGAAATCGCAGCCGAGTGCATGGAGAAAATCTTCTTGCCCACAATCCATGCCATGAATGCCGAGGGCCGTACATTTAAAGGATGCCTGTACTTTGGCTTGATGCTTACTCCTAGCGGCCCGAAGGTCATTGAGTATAACTGCCGCTTTGGCGATCCGGAGACCCAGGTGGTTTTGCCGTTGCTTGAAAGTGATTTACTGACAATCATGCAAGCAACCACAAATGGCACGCTAGCGGATACGGAAGTGAAATTTGCCAGCAAGCATGCCTGCTGTGTGATAATGGCATCTCAGGGTTATCCGGCATCCTATGAAAAGGGCTACCCGGTGTGGATTCCCAGAGAGTTTAGACCCTGTGTTTATGTGGCTGGTGCTGCAATTAAAGAGGGCGCTCTTGTTACTAATGGCGGACGCGTTTTGGGTGCGACAGCTGTTGAGGATACCTTGGAATTGGCAATTGAGAATGCCTACAGAATGGTTGACGAGATAAAATTTGATAATGCGTATTATCGCCATGATATTGGCGCGAAGGCCCTGAAAGCCGGGAGGAATTGAATTGGTTTATAGAGTATATGTAGAGAAAAAAGCGGGTCTTGACAATGAGGCGAGAGCACTTCTGAACGATGCCCGGAATTTACTGGGAATTTCCACATTGGAGAAAGTGCGTTTGCTGAACTGTTACGACGCAGAAAATATTACCAAAGAACTGTTTGATTATGCCATCGGTACTGTCTTTTCTGAGCCTCAGTTGGATATTGCAACGGAAGACTGCAATCTGAAGGGGGCAACAGTATTTGCAGTGGAATTTTTGCCCGGTCAGTTTGACCAGCGGGCAGATTCTGCGGCCCAGTGCATCCAGATTATCTCCCAGGGCGAGCGGCCTCTGGTACATTCTGCTAAGGTCTATGGCCTGTACGGCAAACTCACCGCTGAGGAAATTGCCGCTATAAAGAAGTACGTAATTAACCCTGTTGAGGCAAGAGAGGCATCTCTGGAAAAACCGGAAACTCTCAAGGTAAACTACGCCATCCCCACAGAGGTAAAAACATTAAATGGCTTTATCGATCTGGATAAGGATGGCCTTGCCGGCTTCATTAAGGAATACGGACTTGCTATGGATGAGGCTGACATTGCCTTCTGCCAAGCATATTTCCGTAAGGAAAATAGAAATCCTACTATAACAGAAATCCGCATGATCGATACCTACTGGTCTGACCACTGCCGTCATACTACGTTTGGTACGATTATTGACAAGGTCTCTTTTGAGGATGAACTGCTCCAAAAGGCATTTGACCGCTACCTGGCAGTCCGCAAGGAATTGGGCCGCACAAAGCCTATCTGTCTAATGGATTTGGCAACTGTAGCTGTAAAGTACTTAAAGGTGAACGGAAAGCTGCCCAAGCTTGACGAGAGCGAAGAAATCAATGCCTGTACGGTGAAAATCAATGTGGATGTAGATGGTGTCAGCGAGCCTTGGCTACTGCTGTTCAAGAACGAAACGCATAACCACCCCACAGAAATTGAGCCTTTTGGCGGTGCGGCTACCTGTATCGGCGGCGCTATCCGTGACCCCCTGTCCGGACGGTCTTATGTATATGGTGCCATGCGTGTTACCGGTGCCGCTGACCCCTTAAAGCCGGTCGCTGAAACCATTAAAGGCAAGCTGCCTCAAAGAAAGATTGTTACTACCGCCGCTGCCGGGTATTCCTCTTACGGAAACCAGATCGGTCTTGCTACTGGTATTGTAGATGAAATTTATCACCCGGGCTATGCCGCCAAGCGTATGGAAATCGGCGCGGTAATAGCCGCTGCCCCCGCAGAAAATGTCCGTCGAGAAGTTCCTGCACCCGGTGACGTGGTCATTCTACTGGGTGGCTCAACCGGCCGTGATGGCTGCGGTGGTGCTACCGGTTCTTCTAAATCTCATACCGTGGAGTCCTTGGAAAGCTGCGGTGCGGAGGTACAGAAGGGTAACGCTCCCGAAGAACGCAAGCTGCAGCGGTTATTCCGAAATCCTGTGGCCTCCAGACTGATTAAACGCTGCAACGACTTCGGTGCAGGCGGTGTGTCAGTTGCGATTGGTGAGCTGGCAGATGGGCTTGTAATTGACCTAAATGCGGTTCCCAAGAAATACGAGGGTCTGGACGGTACAGAGCTGGCCATTTCCGAGTCTCAGGAGCGTATGGCTGTTGTGGTTGAAGCTAAGGATGTGGATAAGTTCTTAAGCTTAGCAAGTGAAGAAAACCTTCAAGCCTGCCCTGTGGCAAAGGTTACCGAGGAAGCCAGACTGGTAATGCACTGGAATGGCAAGACCATCTGCGACATTAGCCGTGATTTCCTAAATTCCAATGGTGCTGAAAAGCATGTGGATGTTACCCCTGTGAAGCCTGCTCTGTCCGCACAAGTCATTGAGGGCAGCTTTGCAGACAATGCAAAACGTGTTGCTGCTGACCTGAACACCTGTTCTAAGCGCGGCCTTTCCGAGCGCTTTGACTCCACCATCGGTGCCGGTACTGTGCTGATGCCCTTTGGCGGCAAGAACCAGCTGACACCAATTCAGGCGATGGTTCAGAAAATCTCTGTTGAAAAGAAGCATACAGATGATTGTTCCTTTATGGCTTGGGGCTACAACCCCTTTATTACTGAACAGAGTCCCTATCACGGTGCATACCTTGCTGTTGTGGAATCTGTGTCCAAGCTGATTGCCACGGGTGCATCCTTTGAGGATGTGTATCTGACCTTCCAGGAGTACTTTGAGCGTTTGGGACGTGACGGCAAGCGTTGGGGTAAGCCGCTGGCGGCATTGTTGGGTGCGTTCGAGGCACAGCTGGAGCTGGGTATCGGTGCTATCGGCGGTAAGGACTCCATGTCCGGTAGTTTTGAAAATCTGGATGTGCCGCCTACGCTGGTTTCCTTTGCAGTCACTACCGGTAAGGTTGCCGATGTTATCTCTCAGGAATTTAAGTCTACCGGTAATCAGTTGATTCTTCTGACACCGGAGTACGATGAAAACTGCCTGCCCAAGACCCAATCCTTAATTGCAGTCTGGAACAAGGCAACCCAGCTGATGCGCAGCGGCAAGGCTGTTTCCGCTTATACTCCCGGTATGGGTGGTATTGGTGAGGCGGTCATGAAAATGGCATTCGGTAACGGCCTTGGCTTTGCTTACAACGAGAAACTGTCCGTACAGGATATTTACGCCTACCGTTACGGCAGCATTCTTCTGGAGGTCACTGAGCCTGTTGCTGAGGGTGTTGCTGTGGGTGTTGTAACCGACGACGCTAAGATTTCTCTGGGCGCTGAGAGTGTTGCACTGGCTGACCTGTTGACCGCCTATGAGGACAAGCTGGAAAGCGTCTATTCCTGCAATATCCCGGACAGCAAGACACCAATGGAGAACTTTAACTATAAGGCAACTTCCTGGCCTGCACCTATTGTTAAGTGTGCAAAGCCCAAGGTGCTGATTCCTGCATTCCCCGGTACCAACTGCGAGTACGATTCTGCAAAGGCTGTACGGGATGCTGGTGCTGAGCCCGAAATCATTGTCATTAACAACCTGTCTGCCGATGGCATTTCCAGAAGCGTAGAGCATTTTGCCAAGGCATTGAAGACAGCGCAGATGGTATTCGTTCCGGGCGGCTTCTCCGGCGGCGACGAGCCTGATGGCTCCGGTAAGTTCATCACTGCCTTTTTCCGCAATTTGGCGGTGAAGGAGGGTGTTGGAGACCTGCTGGAAAATCGGGATGGTCTGATGTGCGGTATCTGTAATGGCTTCCAGGCACTAATTAAGCTAGGTCTGGTTCCGTATGGCAAAATTATTGACACAGACGAAAACTGTCCCACATTGACCTTCAACACAATCGCACGGCACCAGAGCCGAATTGTACGCACACGGATTGCATCCAATAAGTCTCCCTGGCTGAGCCTTATGAATGTAGGCGATATTGTGAATGTTCCCATCTCCCACGGTGAGGGCCGTTTCCTTGCCAGCCCTGAGCTGATTGCGCAGCTTGCCGCCAATGGCCAGATCGCTACCCAGTATGTAGATTTTGAGGGCAATGCAACATCTGATGTCCACTTTAATCCCAACGACTCCATGTTTGCTATCGAAGGCATTACCTCACCCGATGGCAGAGTATTTGGTAAGATGGGTCATAGCGAGCGTATCGGCAATGGTCTGTATAAGAATGTGCCCGGTAATTATGATATCGGCATGTTCCGCTCTGCTGTTGAGTACTTCAAGTAATCTTTTAAACAAAAAACAGCTGCAAGCATCGCTTGCAGCTGTTTTTTATCGTTCTTGTCGAATTTGAGATGGTGTTTTGCCTGTCGTGCGCTTTATAAATGCGCTGAAATTGGCACTGCAACTGTAGCCCAGGATCTCTGCAATCTTATGGATCGGCATATCGGAATTGCAAAGCAGGTCTATTGCGATCTGTACCCGCGTCTCGGCTAATTTTTGCCGATAATTCATGCCGTAATTCTTTTTAATGATCCGTTGTAACTGCCTTGGGCTAATATAAAGATCCTCTGCCATACGGGATTTCGCATCGTTATGCATAAAGTTTCTGCCGAGAAAGCTGTCGATCTTAAAACTGACATTATCCTGAACGGCCTCTGATTGTGTGTTCTCGCTGCGTGGTGCGGCATCAGCGATATGGGG
>JAZTZS010000009.1:0-5815 GCA_045637585.1 Faecousia sp.
GATATTTTCGTCCGCTTTTTTGCCAATCCATTTGACAAGAATTCCCCGTTTTTCGGTTTTCAAGCCAGGGATTTAATGATTGACAACCTGCTACAGCGGATATATAATCACTGCAAGAATGCAGAAAGGTGGTATCCTTATGGATTTACAAGGAAAGAAAATTGCGTTTATCGGTGACAGTATCACTGAAGGCTACGGTACCAGCGCGCCGGAACATATCTATTGCAATGTTGTTGCTCAGCGCACCGGCGCACAGTGCTTCAATTATGGCATTAGCTCTACTCGAATTGCCCCACAGCACATTATCGCCAGTTCCGAACCCTATGAGACACAGTATTTTGCAACCCGCATAGACAGTATGATTCCAGATGCCGATATGGTGGTTATCTTTGGCGGTGTCAATGACTTCGGCCATGGAGATGCTGCGCTGGGTCAATTTGGAGATACTACAGAAGACACATTCTACGGTGCTTATCATACACTACTGGCTAAATTGATTGAACGTTATCCGGCTGCACAGCTGGTAGTCATGACACCGCTGCACTGTGAGCGCGAAAACGAGCTTTATAATGCCTACGGCATCCGCAATGCTGGCCCGTTATCTGCCTATGTTCGCGCCATTCGAGAGGTTGCAGAATCCTATGGGGTTGTAGTAGCAGACCTGTTCCGCGATTGCCCCATACAGCCCAGAAACCCAGTGCACAAAGCCCGCTATACCACAGACGGTCTGCACCCCAATGATACCGGTCACCAGCTGGTAGCCCAGTGTCTGCTTAATCTGCTCAATTATCTATAAGTTAGAAATTTAGATTTTTATTAAGGGTGCGCTTCTTGGCGCACCCTTTTACTGTTCCTATCTCACTTTTTAACAAGACCCTTTACCCACAGAACATCTTCCTTTGTCAGCACGTGGAAGAGAAACAGCAAGCTTCCGCTTAAAAGAATGTATGCCGTGGCTCTTGAAACAGGTGCTGCCAATTGTGAAGCGCCTAAAATTGACACTGCTGTGGCCGCACATGTCAAAAGCGGAACCCTCAACGCAAAACGGCAGCCGGAAATTTTTCGCAGCCTACCCAAACTCAAAGCAAAATTGATTGCATGGGTCAACAGAAAGCTAAAAAAGTACCCATCCATGCCGTATTTAGGCAGCAGTAAATACAGCAGCACCACATCCATCGCGGATGTGAAAATATTATACCGAACACTGGCTGTTTGCTGTCCCAACCCTTTAATCATGGCATCTGTAATCGCGTCGCAGTATAACATGGGACACAGCAGAGAAAACCAGCTTAGGTATGCCCCTGCCTCCACACTTTGGTATAGCCGCATGCACAATTCCTTTGCCAGCAGGTGCATGAGCCCGCAAAACAGGCAGCCATAAAGCATGGCGACACGCAGGCTGCGTTTCACCAAATAGCGGATGCGTTTCTGACTTCCTGCGGCGGCACACCGGGCAAGTTCCGGAATCAGCAGCTCCGCTAGTCCGAACAGAATTGCCGCAGGGAACATCAGCACAGGAAATACCATACCGCAGACTGCACCAAACATTGCCAATGGGTTATCCGTTCCGGAATAGAGTGCCAGCCGCTTTGGCACCATTAAATTTTCTGTTGTGGAAATCCCGGATTTTAAATCATCGGCCAGTGCCAAGGGTACCGCAGCACGGAGCAATCGTCCGGACACGGTAATGCGCGGAGCATGCCCGTGGTCTTCCCGCAAACGCAAAAAAGCCAGACAGCATAATGCTAAACAGCTGCTAATGCCGCTGCCAAAAACAATTGACTGACACGCTCTGGCTGGATCATTTCCTGCCCACAAGCCCAGTACAACCATGGTAACCGCCATGGAGATCAGCTGTTCCGCTACCTCTACTGCCGCCAGTGTCCCAATCCGATTGGCAGCCGTAAAATAACCGGTCATCACCCCGCACAGACAGCTCACAGGCAGAAACCCCGCATACAACCGGATAGCACCAACGGTTCTGATATCTCCAATCCAGTTTTCCGCAATTGTTGGCGCAAACCAGTATAGCCCCATGCTGACAACACCGCTGCATATTATGCTGTAGACAAAGCAACCGGAAAGAATCCATCGTACATTCCCAGATTTCCCCCGTCCCAGCTCCCCTGCCGTCAGATACATAGTCGCCGTTCGGATGCCGGCAATGCCGGCTGTCATTGCCAGCATCCCTACAGACATCACCAGCTGCAGCAGCCCTACACCCGCTGCACCGATTCTGCTTGAGATATAAACCTGAAAAGAGGTGGAAACCAACCGAAGCAGCAGGTTTACCCCCGTCAGCATTAACGCACTGTAGAATATAGGCGTTTTCCTGTGCAAACAAATCCCCCCTTGTCCAAAGTCTATGCGGACAAGGGGGGATATAGACATTAACCGGCGTTAATCTCCCGGCAGTATACTGCCAGAGGACACTGTGCACATTTCGGGGAACGGGCCGTACAAATATCCCGGCCAAATAAAACAATCCGGTGGCAAAAATCGCTGCTCTCCTCCGGCGGAAGAATGGCGCGCAGCTGTGTTTCCACCTTTTCCGGCTCCTTACCGACCGATAATCCCAATCGGCCGCAAATGCGGATACAATGGGTATCACACACAACACTGCCCGGAATCCCGTAGATATCGCCCAGCAGCAAATTGGCAGTTTTGCGCCCCACCCCAGGCAATTTGAGAAGCTCCTCCATGGTGTCCGGAACTTTCCGGTCATACTTTTCTATGAGCATTTGGCATGCCTGTACAATATCCTTTGCCTTCTGCCTGAAAAAGCCGCAGGAATGGATGTAATGCTCCACCTGTGCAACCTCTGCACCCGCCATAGCATCCAGTGTTGGGTATGCAGCAAACAACGCCGGTGTAATCTGATTCACCCTGGCATCCGTACACTGTGCGGAAAGGCGCACTGCTATCATCAGCTCATAATCTTTTTTATATTGTAGTGCGCACAACGCATCCGGATACCGCTCTTTGAGCACCTGAATAATGGACTGTACTTTTCCCTGCATACGGAAACTCCTTCTGTATTTTTCTCTATTCTAGCACGGAATTTACGAATTGAAAAGTCCCTTTCTATGATTCCTCAGATTCCAAAAACTGGGCAGTAAGGGCTGAAATTTCATAGGCTGTACGCTGGACCGGCCCTTCCTCAGTCAGTTTGGTGTAGGTTCGGCTTTGCAGCCGGCCGCAAATATGAAGCCTGTCTTTTGTATGGCGAGCAGCGGTCTCCTGTGCAGTGCGCCCCCACAAAATACAGGGAAGATAATCTGCCCTACGAAACGCTCTTGGCACCACCAGCATCACATCACAAATTTCCCGGCCCAAAGGCGTTCTGCGGAATGTTGGTTCGCGGCACAACATTCCCTCCAGCACAACGTCATTGATTGGATCTCCATCTTCAGCAATAATCATATTGGCAAAAATAAAAATCATCAAATGACGCACGCCCTCACTGCGGTGATTATAGGAGCGAATCTGTCCGGTAACCGTAAGCATAGAACCGGCGGTGGGATCAATCTGTCCCAGCAGCTGTTCCTCGGCAATCACGGGCAGTATGTCTACCGCTCCCGATAATCTGGGCACTTCAAGTAAAAATCGCAAAAACCGCCTGCCGTGGTTTTCGTGGGAAAATTGCGGCAAATTCTGCAGACTCCCCCGGACGGTTATTGTGTTGACTGTATGTTCCATAGTACCACCTCAAATTCCAATGTATATCCTATCCTATGAGGTAGCAGCAAAATAAGAACCCCGGGGAAAATCCCCGGGGAAAATTGATATAGGATTAGATGCTGAGGCCAGCCTTTTCCAGAATGGTGGGAACATTCTTCTCAGCACCGATGGCCATAATGTGAACACCGTCACCTAGACCCTCTGCCTTGATTTTTGCAATCATCTCAGCAGCCATCTCGATACCCAGCTTCATAGGCAGACCCTTAACGCCCTTTTCCTTACCCTCGGCAGCAGCGGCAGCCAGACGGTCGATCATGTGCTGGGGCACGTCAATGCCGGGCACATTCTCGTTCATGTACTTTGCCATACCAGCGGCCTTCAGCGGGATGATACCGGCCATAATATGGGTCTTGATACCAGCCTTGTCAACAGCCTCCAGGAAGCGCTTATAGGTGTCCAGGTCAAAAATACCCTGGGTCTGAATATACATAGCGCCTGCTTCTACCTTCTGGCGCAGCTTGTTGATCTGCAGGAACAGAGGCTCATAAACAGGGGTAACAGAAGCGCCCTTGTAGAAGCTGGGAGCGCCGCCAGCAAGCTCATTGCCGCCACAGTCGCAGCCAGTCTGTTCCATCTTGGACAGCATCTTCAGGATGCCCACAGAGTCCAGATCATAAACAGGCTTAGACTCCTTGCAGTCACCAACAACCGGGTGGTCACCGGTAAGGGCCAGCATGGTGTCGATGCCGAAGCTGGCTGCTGCCAGCGCATCTCCCATCAAAGCCATACGGTTGCGGTCACGGCCGGTCATCTGCAGAATAGGCTCTACCCCAGCCTGCTTCAGCTTAATACACAGTCCCAGTCCGGTAGCCTTCAGGCTGGCAGACTGCATATCTGTAACGTTTACGCCGTGGACCTTACCTTTGAGAAGCTCTGCAGCTTCCATCTGTTCTGTGAAATCGTAGCCCTTAGGGGGGGCCATTTCTGCGGTAATACCAAACTTACCGGATTCCAGTGCTTCTTTCAGAATGCTCATTATTTCTTCCCCCTCAAGCTAATGGTTCTGGGATAGGCAACCTTGCCGTAATCCTTATCCTCGCGGGTCTGCGCCAGCTTCTCCAGCTGATTGGTGGCCTGCAGGCGCTCGTAAATTTTAATCCATGCGCAGTCATTTTCAGGATTGACCTCGCACTTGCCGTTCTTCTGGCCGCCGCAGGGACCGTTCAGCAAGCTCTTTGCACACTGGGTAACAGGGCAGATAGCGCCGGTCTGACCCAGCACGCACTCACCGCAGAAGCGGCAAGCCTCTTCCCAAACGCCAAACTTAACTGCTTCGCCTAAGTACATGGTGTTATTGGAGGGGTAAACAGGTATGTTGGGCGCATTCTTAGCTACGCACTGTACACCGTCACCGCAGGACATACAGATGACGCAGTCGGGTGCAGCAGCATTCAGGGGCTTCATCTTAGCCTTGACACCCAGATTCATGCAGCAGTAGTCAGCAACCGTCGTTGCAACAACTTTCTTACCGGCCTGCTCCAGAACAGCGGTCAATTCCGCAATCTGAGGCTCACCGCCGGTCTGGCAAGCGGTAGCGCAGCTTCCGCAGCCGATGATAGCTACGGTCTTGGCATTGCCGACCATTGCCATAATTTCTTCAATGGGTTTCTTTTGTGTAATAATCATTTACAACTTCTCCTTCCGCCTTTGCAACGGGTAGACAAAAAAATTGCAGCTGTGATGGGCACATACCCACCGCATCTTATTGTCTATTATATCGCATTTACCGGAAAAATCAACCATAAAACCGAAAAAGTATAAATATTGTTTCTACGAAATACGCTGTGATCTAATTCATGAAGAACCCCCTTTCGGACTTGACAAATCGGATAGCCTGTGCTAGAATACTTTGGCAAACAAAAATATTTACACATTCGGAGTGATACCCAAGAGGCCGAAGGGGCTCCCCTGCTAAGGGAGTAGGCGTCTAAAAAGCGCGCGAGGGTTCAAATCCCTCTCACTCCGCCATTGAAATCCGGTTAGGAAATTCATCCTGACCGGATTTCTTCTTTATTTTCAGCACTTTTGTGGGTTAAAAGTTAGGAATACCTTGAGGTGGTTTTTCTTTTTCCCT
>JAZTZS010000010.1:0-188460 GCA_045637585.1 Faecousia sp.
ACAGAGAGGAAACAGCGAAGCTATGGCGCAGATCGTGGAAACGGGCATCGTCAGAAATACCGGCACACCCAGAAATCTTTTTGAAGTGCTTGACCACCGTGCGGCGGACAAGATATTTTCCCAAAGCATCGGTGAACACCAGATTGAATTGGTTATCCCACATCTTGCCTGCCTGCTCCCGTTCTTTCTGCTGCCGCTCCATCTGATTGCGGAGGGCGTCCATACTTTTTGCCTGGATCGCATACGTCTTTTATGTATATTAGCTCTTTCCGGTGCAAATGGACGAATGCAATATTTAACGAAAACGGCTTATCCACAACGGAATGAAATAATTCTTTAAAAGGGGATTGACAAACAGAATAAATATTGTATTATTGTATACAATTATACAACGCTAAAACAAGGAGGACCTATCTATGCTTGAAATTTCCGGAAAAACCAACCTATTGGAGCAAAAATCCTATAAGTATTCCCTGCAGGATGTGGCTGAACCTAATCTGCACCGGGATATTTACACCTACGGTACCGCTCCAAAGGTGGCATTCAACCATCGTCGGGTTCCTATGAATATGCCGGAGGAAATATGGATTACAGACACATCCCTGCGGGACGGACAACAATCTGTGGAGCCCTACAGTGTGGAGCAAATTGTCAACATCTATAAATTGCTTTCCAAGCTAGGCGGACCCTACGGTATTATACGCCAGACAGAGTTCTTTATTTACAGCAAAAAAGACCGCTTGGCAGTGGAAAAGTGTATGGAATTGGACTTGAAGTTTCCGGAGATCACTAGTTGGATTCGAGCCAGCAAGGAAGATTTTCGGCTTGTCCGTGACATAGGCATCAAAGAAACCGGTGTTCTGGTCAGTTGCAGCGACTATCATATTTTCAAGAAGATGAAGATGACGCGTCAGCAGGTGCTGGATTACTATCTTGGCACCATCAAGGATGCCTTTGAGGCCGGTGTAGTGCCCCGGTGCCACCTGGAAGACATTACCCGGGCGGATTTCTACGGTTTTGTGGTGCCTTTTGTCAACGAGCTCCAGAATCTTTCCAAAGAAGCGGGTATTCCTGTGAAGATCCGGGCCTGTGATACGATGGGCTACGGTGTACCCTACACCGAAGCGGCTATGCCCCGAAGTGTTGCCGGTATTATTTACGGTCTGCAGCACTACTCCGATGTGCCCAGTGAGTGCCTGGAATGGCACGGCCATAACGATTTCTACAAAGCTGTCGCCAACGCATCCACCGCATGGCTCTATGGAGCCTGTGCCGTTAACTGCTCCTTGCTGGGAATCGGTGAGCGCACCGGTAATATTCCGTTAGAAGCCATGGTCTTTGAGTATGCATCCCTACGGGGCTCTATGGATGGTATGGATCCGACGGTTATTACGGAAATCGGGGAGTATTTCAAAAAGGATGTTGGCTACAACATTCCGGTAATGACACCCTTTGTCGGTCAAAATTTCAACTCTACCCGAGCAGGCATCCACGCGGATGGCTTGCTGAAAGATGCAGAAATTTACACCATTTTTGACACTGAAAAACTCTTAAACCGCAAGGCAACTGTGGAAATCAGCAAGACCACCGGTCTGGCCGGCATCGCGTACTGGATTAATTGCCGCTATCACTTGAGCGGTGACAAGGAACTGATGAAGACGGATCCTTTGGTGGTGACACTGAAGGCGTGGGTGGATGAGCAGTATGAGCAGGAGCGGCAGACTGTGATGTCATCAAAAGAACTGGAAGAAAAAATCGAAGAGTTGGCCCCGGGCCGGTTCTTTGCCTAATAGGAGGAAGTTATGACAGAATTAAAATCCATTTCTCTTGCTACTCAGGTGTTTGAAAAACTGGAAGAGGATATCATCACCGGCGTGTATCCACGGGGTGAGATTCTTACGGAGCTGAAGCTGGTGGAACAGTTGGGCGTTAGCCGCACCCCCATTCGGGAGGCTCTGCGCCGATTGGAGCAGGAACGGCTCATTACGGAAAGCGGCAAGGGCTCTGTGGTGATAGGTATCACATTGGAAGACCTAGTAGACCTTATGGACATCCGCGAGCGCATTGAAGGTCTGGCGGCCTACTATGCCACCAAGAATCTGACAGATGCGGGGGGAAAAGAACTGCAGCATATCAGCGAACTGCAGGACTTCTATTTTTCCAAGCAGGACATCGACAACCTGCGGAAGATGGATGACAAATTCCATAATACAATCTATAAACTCACAGACCGCCCGGTCCTGCGGGATACGCTGATCCCACTGCATCGGAAATCCCAACGCTATCGGAAAATCTCCATCGAGGATAAGGAGCGGCTGGGCAAGTCCATCCGGGAGCATAAGGCAATTTGCAAAGCTATTCTCTCCGGGGATGCGGACTTGGCGGCAGAATTAATCACTACCCACATCCAGTATGCGAAGAAGAACATGATCGAGAGGTGTTATCAGCATGGGTAAGACCATTGCACAAAAGATTATTGCAAAACACCTGCTGTCCGGCGACCTTCGGACCGGAAGTGAGGTTGCGCTCCGGATCGATCAGACCTTGACCCAGGATGCTACCGGCACAATGGCCTATTTGGCTCTGGAAGCTATGGGGATCCCTCGGGTAAAGACGGAACTGAGTATTGCCTATGTGGATCACAATACCCTGCAGTGCGGCTTTGAAAATGCGGACGATCATCAGTACTTACGGACCGTGGCCGCTAAGTACGGTGTGCGGTTTTCCCTGCCCGGCAACGGCATTTGCCACCAAGTACATTTGGAGCGGTTCGGCAAACCTGGAAAAACCCTTATTGGCTCTGACAGCCATACGCCTACAGCTGGTGGTTTGGGTATGCTTGCATTTGGTGCCGGCGGTTTGGATGTGGCGGCGGCTATGGGCGGCGGCGCCTATTACATCACTATGCCCAAAATGTTCCGGGTGAATCTGACGGGCGCACTGCGTCCCGGTGTAACAGCCAAGGACATTAGTCTGGAGATTTTGCGAATTCTGAGCGTTAAGGGTGGCGTGGGCACCATTATCGAATGGGGTGGCCCGGGTGTGGAAAAATTGAGCGTTCCTGAGCGTGCAACCATTACCAATATGGGTGCGGAACTGGGTGCGACCACCTCTATTTTTCCTGCTGACGATGTGACTAAGGCATTCTTGGCGGCACAGGGCAGAGAAGCTGATTTTACACCTATTTTTGCAGATGAAGATGCGGTTTACGACCGGGTAATTGATATTGATCTGTGTACGCTGACTCCGCGGATTGCCTGCCCCCACAGTCCAGATAATGTAAAAACAGTAGCAGAATTGCAAGAAATTAAGGTCAACCAAGTCTGTATCGGCTCGTGCACCAATTCTTCCTTGGCTGACCTTTTGAAGGTAGCGGCCATTTTGAAAGGCAAGCAAATTGCCCCTCATGTGAGTTTGTCCATTTCTCCTGGTTCCCGGCAGGTATTGTCCATGCTGGCAAAGTGCGGTGCATTGGAGGATATTCTGGCAAGCGGTGCCCGGCTGTTGGAGTGCGCCTGCGGACCTTGTATCGGTATGGGCTTCTCACCCAATTCCGGCGGCATCAGCTTGCGTACCTTTAATCGTAATTTCTTGGGGCGATCCGGTACCCGGGATGGTCAGATCTACTTGGTATCTCCGGAAACAGCTGCGGCAGCTGCGCTCACCGGCTATATCACAGATCCAACCACATTGGATGTTCAGCCCGTAATCTCTATGCCCGAACATTTCAGCATCGACGAATCCGGTGTGTTGATGCCTCTGGATGAAGAAACGGCAAAGAATGCCCAGGTGCTCCGTGGTCCAAACATTAAGGAATTTCCTGCGGGTAAAGCGCTGGAAGACAGAATTTCCGGATCTGTGGTACTGAAAGTCGGCGACAATATTACCACTGACCACATTATGCCCGCTGGGGCAAAGATTCTCCCGTATCGCTCCAACATTCCGTTTTTGTCCAAATTCTGTTTTGAGGTCTGCGACCCAGCATTCCCGGAACGGGCAAAAGCAACAGAAAACGGAATTATTTTAGGTGGTGAGAATTACGGACAAGGCTCTTCCCGGGAACATGCGGCGCTTGTACCTATGTATCTGGGTGTGCGGTGCGTGATTGCAAAGAGTTTTGCCCGGATCCATGTGGCAAATCTCATCAATGCCGGCATCCTACCGCTGACGCTGGCAAATGCCGAGGATTATAATGTATTAGAGCAAGGCTGTGACTTGATCTTGAATAATGTACACAAGAACATGGAAAAGGGCACTTTGACCGCAATAGCAGGGGATCAGGAAATCACCCTGCATTGTGATCTGACACCACGGCAGAGAAGTATTCTTCTGGCCGGCGGTTTGCTGCGTTATATTGGGGAGGGCGGACTATGATGGAGATTGAAAAGGCTTGTGAGGCGTTTCGTATCCTGTTGGAGGAACAGCAGGCGCGGATTGCAAACGCCAACGAAGAAAAAAAGAATTTCTGCAATATGGAAACCATTACCATTGGCATCATTGACGGCGACGGCATTGGTCCGCTTATCATGGCGCAGGCGGTCAAGGTATTGAATCTGCTCCTGGCCGATGAAATTACCGATGGCAGGATTATTTTGAAAAAAATTCAAGGTCTGACCATCGAAAACCGTCAGGCGTTGGGCAAATCCGTTCCGGAAGATGTTTTAGGTGAGATCAAGTCCTGTGATGTGCTGTTAAAAGGCCCCACTACTACCCCTATGGGCGGTACCATGGAAAGCGCCAATGTGACGCTGCGACGGGAACTGGACCTGTATGCCAATGTGCGCCCGGTGTCAATCCCGGAGGAAGGGATCGATTGGATCTTCTATCGGGAAAATACCGAGGGTGAGTATGTTTTGGGCAGTCGCGGCGTGAGTTTACCGGGTATGGCGGTGGATTTCAAGGTGACAACCGATTTTGGAACACGGCGCATTGCCAAGGCCGCATTTGACTATGCCAAGCAGAATGGTAAGACCCGGGTGAGCATCGTCACTAAGGCGAATATTATGAAGAAAACTGACGGCAAATTTACGGAAGTTTGTCACCAGGTGGCGCAGGACTATCCGGGAATCGATGTGGACGATTGGTACATCGATATCATGACAGCAAACCTTGTAAATCCTGCGATCCGTAATAGTTTCCAAGTGGTGGTTCTACCGAACCTGTATGGAGATATCATTACAGATGAAGCGGCACAGCTACAGGGCGGTGTGGGCAGTGCAGGCAGTGCCAACATTGGTGACCGCTATGCTATGTTTGAGGCCGTTCACGGCTCTGCTCCCCGGATGTTGGGGGAGGGACTGCAAGATTATGTAAACCCGACCAGCATTTTGCGGGCTACGGTGATGCTCTTGCGGCACATTTGCCGCCAGGATGCTGCCCTGCGCCTGGAAAAGGCGCTGGATAGCTGTAAGGTTAGCATCACTGGTGATACAGCAGGTGCGACCTGTGAGGATTTTATGAACAGCCTAATAGCACTGCTATAAAATACTGTTCGTATGATGCGCCAAGGATTGGTGGCCTCTGTTTGATGCTGAATGGTTAACAAAAGTTAAAGAATTAAAAAACCATGGCAATGCAAGTCCTTGTGCCCCTGCCAAGAAGCCGTCAGTAAATCTTACGATGACTGACGGTTTTCTTTTGGTACAGCAAAAAAATCCCTCGGAAACATCCGAGGGATACTGGTTACTTGCCGTTTGCCAATCTTACGATATCGCCCACGCCATCGAGCACCATAGTAGGACGGTAGGCATAGGTGTTCAGGGTCTCCCGGGTGGAGATGCCGGAGAGCACCAGCACCGTGGACATACCGGTTTCCAAGCCCGAAATAACATCCGTATCCATCCGGTCACCGATCATCACTGCCTCTGCCGAGTGGCAGCCCAGCAGCTTTAGACCTGTGCGCATCATTAGGGGATTGGGCTTGCCGCAGAAGTACGCTTTTGTGCCGGTTGCCATTTCAATGGGGGCGATCAGCGCCCGACAGGCAGGTGCGATGCCATTTTCGATAGGACCGGTCACATCAGAGTTGGCGCCGATGAGCTTTGCGCCGCCCAGCACCAGATTGGTGGCTTTGGTTAGTGTGTCCAGGCTGTATGTTCTGCCTTCACCTACCACCACATAGTCCGGGTTCACATCGTTCATGGTGCATCCCGCTTCGTACAAGGCATTTAACAGACCCGCCTCGCCGATGGCATATACGGAGCAGCCCGGGCATTGTTCCTTCAAAAAAGCGGCGGTTGCCAACGCGCTGGTATAGAAATGATGCTCCGGCACGTCCAGACCCAGACGGGCAAGCTTCAGCTTCAGTTCACAGGGGGTGTAGCCGCTGTTGTTGGTAAGAAACAGATATTCTTTCTTCTCTGCGTTCAGCCAGTTGATAAAGTCCACCACGCCGGGCAGGACGTTCCGCCCGTGGTAGATCACGCCGTCCATATCGCAGATAAAACCCTTCACTTTGTTAAAATCCAATTGGGCCATAATGTCCTCCTTAGAATTATTTTCTTACCTTAAATTAAACATGATTCTTCCCAAAAGTCAAGAGGGAATATGGCCGGTATTTTGCGCCTGCTTAGGGTATGCCAATCATCTGACGGTTATAGCTTTTAAAACATCTGGTAAATAAAGTTGGGGCCGAAGAGGTTGTTTTTCGGGATTTTCTGTGTTATACTGCATTTATAGACGTGTGAACAGGCAGGTGGGACGATGGCTAGGGATGAGATATTAGCGCCGGACGGGACGGATGCGGGCAGCATCACAGAGGGTGAGATTGCCTTTTTTGACAACCAGAGCTTCTTTGAGGATGGGCAGCAGGTTTATATACACCTTTCTACCGAATTTCCGGACTTTGTGGGGGTTGCCCATAAGCACGAATTTATTGAGATCGTTTACATCCTGTCGGGAAAGGCAATCCATACGGTGGGAGAGCGGCAGTATGAGGTTAAGAGCGGGGATGTGACGCTTATCAATTCGGGAATTCCCCATAAATTCGCCTCAGTATCGGATGCGGATGAGAGCTTTGTTACCTATGACCTTATGTTTTCACCCAATTTCTTTGAGGCTTCCGCCATTGAGATGGGAGATTTCCAGTCACTGAAAAACAGCTTCCTTTTTTATTCGTTATTCCCCTCGGATGCGTCCTCCCAACCGGAAATGCATATTTCCGGCGGAAGATTTTCCGATTACGGTGAAATCTTTTCCCGTATTTATCAGGAGTACCGGTGCAAGGAAAAGGGGTACATTCAGCTGATACGTGCCTATATCATCAGCCTGATCATTAAATTCTTCCGGGATATTGAACGGTCGGACAGCGTACAGCTTTCTCAGGACAAACTGCAGGCGGTTTACAGTGCGCTTGCGTATATGGAAAAGAACTATAATACCAGACTGTCGGTGGATGATATTGCGTCCAAAGCGTTTTTGGCACCGGACTATTTCAGAAAAATATTTAAAAAGGTCACGGGTCATTCTGTGACGGCCTATATGCAGAATCTGCGGATTGATGAGGCGTGCCGTCTGTTGTCAACCACGGATACGCCCATAAAGGATATCTGCTTTGCGGTGGGTTACAATGATGTGACCACTTTTTATCAGACCTTCAAAAAAGTGACAGGAAAGACCCCCAACGAGTACCGAAAAGCTTAATATAAAAGCCACTTTGCTGAATGACAAAAAGCGCGGTTTCCTGTATACTCTTAATTATGTCGGGTAGGTGTTTGGGTACTGTATAGCAATTACAGTGCAGCTCCCTGGAGAGGAACATCAAAAACGGCTGCACCATATATGAGGAGGGTACGCATGGATATCGGTAAGAATAACTGGGTGTTTTGTGACGGCTATCTGCCTCCCCGGGGAGATAACCCCGAGTTTGAGGGGCACGAGGCATTGATGCTGACCAATCTGAATGACCGCAAAGCAAGAATTGAACTGGTTTTTGTATTTGAGGACAAGGAACCGGAAGGTGGCATCTTTGTTGATTTGGATGGCATGAGAATGACCAGCATCCGTTTGGATCAGCCCTTGGGCGAAAGGGGATTGCTGCTGGGAGAAGCTGTGCAGTATACCCTGTGGGTAAAGAGCGATGTGCCAATCTGCGCCTGTTTCGGCAGACTGGATGTCAGACAGTCCAATATGGCATACTACAGCGTGGAGAGTTATTCCTTCTAAGATATACAGGGCTGGCCTGCTTACAGGTCAGCCCTGTTTTTAATAGCTGCAAGCGCTGCAGTGTCCAACGAGTACCGAAAAGCTTAATATTATAACCGCTTTCCTTAATGACAGAGCCCTCCTTTTCCGTTATAATTTATAATATAATATGGAAAAGGGAGGGTTTTTATGGCAATTCAAACAGTAACAAAAACAATTTCCCGGGAGGACTTGGGAATCATTACCCCGCACGAGCATATTTTCATTGAGCTGACGCCGTTCTTTGACGAAAATCAGGTGCTGCCGGACGGCATTGACCCGAAAACCGCCGAGGTTACCATGGATAAGCTGGGAATTTTGAACAGACATCCGTACGCGCTGCGGGAAAACCTCATTATGATGGACTTTGAAACCCAGAAGAAGGAGGTCCTGCGGTTTAAAAATGCGGGCGGCACCACAATTGTGGATGCTACCATGCCCGGCATTGGCAGAAATCCCCAGTGGCTGAAAAGAATTTCCGAGGAAACCGGCATCCATGTGGTGATGGGTACGGGCTTTTATGTCTATTCCAGCCATCCGGAGCAGCTGAAGGCTATGACCGAGGAAGAAATCGCCCAGATGATGGTAAAAGAAATCACACAGGGTGTTGATGATACCGGAATCAAAGCGGGCATTATTGGGGAAATTGGCATAAGCGAGGTTTTCAACGATGACGAACGCCGGGTTCTGCGGGCATCGGCAATTGCCCACAAGGAAACAGGTGTGGCGGTGCTTGTGCATATCAATCCCTGGACAACAAACGGCATCGAGGCAGCACAGATTCTGCTTGACAGCGGCGTGAAGCCGGAGAAGATTGCAATTTCCCATATAGATGTTCAGGACGATATGACCTATATCAAAAAGCTGCTGGATATGGGCGTGTATGTGGAATTCGATAATTTTGGCAAGGAATATTATGTAAACCGTGAGGTGCGAAATGCGGGTTACGGCCTGTTTGTACACGATACAGACCGCGTTGCCTGTGTGAAGGCCCTAATCGATGCAGGATATAAAAAGCAGCTGCTGTTAAGCTGTGATGTCTGCTTAAAGACCTGCCTGCGCACCTATGGCGGATGGGGCTATGACCATGTACTTACCAACATTGTGCCGATGCTGGAGGATGAGGGTGTATCCAGAGAGGATATCATACTTATGCTTTCAGAGAATCCCGCAAGATTTTTGGATAATTGATGACAGGAGGAAAGATTATGATCCGTATACCCGACAGCGAGTTTCAGGAGAGAGTAAAAAAGGTGCAGGCTGCAATGGCCAGAGAAGGCTTTGATATGCTTCTGTGCTATGGCAATGAAGCAGAGCCCCAATTTGTACGGTACTTCAGTGACTATTGGCCTTCCTTTGAGACTGCAGGCGTATTGATCCCCAAATCCGGAGAGGCAAAGCTGCTCATCGGACCTGAAAGCAAGACCTACGCCACTGACCGCTCCAGAATTGCGGATATCAAGCTGCTGAAGGCGTTCAGAGAATCCTCCGAGCCTGAATATCCCGGTAAGCCTCTGGATACCTTTACCAGCGTGTTCGCCGAGTGTGAAGGCGGCGATTCCATCAAGAGATTTGGCGTTGCGGGACTTCCGCTGATGACAGTGGGCGTATACAGCGCGCTGCAAGAGGCATTGAAGCCCTTTGGCGATGTCAAGGTGGAAAAGGCAGATCATATTGTCTCGGCCATCCGGATGATCAAGAGCGAAAATGAGCTGGCCTGCATGCGCAAGGCGGCAGAAATCACCTACAAAACCATGCAGTATGTGCTGGAAAACATCCATGTGGGCATGACTGAGACGCAGGTTGTGGGTCTGGCGCTGGGCAAGATGCATGAGCTGGGCGCTGAGCGGGAGAGCTATCCGCTGTGGGTACTTACAGGGGAAGGCTCCGATCAGGCAATCAGCAGACCCAGACAAAAGGCGATTCAAAAAGGGGATATGACCTTCCTGCAGATCGGCGCCAGATATGAGGGATATGCTTCTTCCATTGGCCGGGCTGTTGTTTTCGGTAAGGCAACCGACGAGCAGCGTGCTTTGATCGAGGCCGGCTATGAAGTGCAGAAAACAGTGCTGGAATTTACCAAGGCAGGCGTTCCTGCCAGAGATGTTGCAAAGCTGCACCTTGAGACCGTGAAAAAGCTCGGCTTTGAGGATCATTATCTTTACGGCCCCTTCCACGGCAATGGCCTTATGGAAGGTGAGGCACCCTGGGTAGAGGTGGATTCGGATTATGTTTTGGAGGAGAATATGACCTTCTGCTCGGATATCTTCCTTGGCTCCCACGAGACAAAACGGGGCATCCGGATCGAAGACGTTGTGAGAATCACCAAGGACGGCTGCGAGAATCTGACCCACTTCCCCCGGGAAATTTTTGAAATTCTGGACTAAGAACAATAAGGAGAGAAACTATGAAGCTGCGTGACAAATTCTGGCTTTGGGGCCATCCCGAGGGCTGCTATAATAACGCATACGGAAATCCGGGTATTTCCCGCATGACTCCCATGGAAGCATGCCTGTATCTGGGGGTCAGAAATACATTTATGGTTCCGGACGGCGAGCATACGAACGTAACGGTAAACCGCAGACAGTACAACAAAAGCTTTAAGACGCTCAAGCAGGTTGGCTGGGAGTTTGGCGGTGCAAGCATTGCTTCCGGCGGTGACACAAAGGTAATCGACGATTTTCTGGCCGATGCAAAGGATTTTCCCAATATCGGCTGTGCCGTGTTTGATGATTTTAAGTCCCAAGACAGGTATAAGGCAGTACCCATTGAAAATCTCAAAAAAATCCATGAGAAATTCCACAACAATGACGTAAGACACCTGGATACATGGATGGTGCTGTATACTATGCAATTTGGCCAGGACCCTCAGGCGGATGCAGATTTTCAGCCCTATATCGACACCTTTGACGGCATCATCATGTGGACCTGGTGCGAGTCGGAAGTGCCGCTGATTCCCGAAAAGTTTGAAATTTTCAAGAAAATGACACCCAACAACCGCCGTATGTTTGGCTGTTATCTCTGGAACTTCGGAGAACAGAAGCAGGCAACGGCAGAGGCTGTTAAGTGGCAGCTGGACTGGTATCGGGAGCGCATCCTGGCAGGAGAGGCTGAGGGCGTTGTGCTGCATACCAATACCATGGCCGACCTGGACTATCCGGCATATGATGCGGCAATCGCTTGGATGGAAGAGCACGGCGACGAAGAGGTAGATTAATAAAAGAAAACCCGGCCATATGGCAGAAACGAGCGAAAGTTCATATCTGCACAGATGCCAATTGTTTGTATATCGTACAAAATCACCAAAACGGTTTCGTTTTGGTGATTTTTGTTTTGCATTATCGTTCATAACCGTCTGTGATTTTTAGCAGGGGGTATGTTTTTTGTAAACTTTTATGTAAAAAATGTACCAATATACTATGGAAATGTGAAACGGATATTGGTACAATAAATAAAATACAGGAGCAGGATACGATCATTTAGAAATTTTAGCTGGACTTTAGCGCATCCAGATTCATAGGCAGACGGAGTAACCAGTAGCACAAAGCAGTATTATGATAACCCATTCCGGAGTGAATGTGTCGATTAGGAGGAGATGTAACATGACAAACAAGGAACTTAACAGCTTGATTTTCCCCAAGCCCAAGCGGGCGGAAGTGACCGGCGGTGATGTGGCTTTGACGCACTGCCGTCTTGACGTGCAGGCGGGTGAGGCCACCTCTGCTGCGGCGCAGCAGCTGCTGGAAAAGAAGCTGAGCGCCGTAGGGGTCTGTGTCTGTGAAGATGCCGCTTTTGTCATCACCCTGCGGCTGGGTGCTGCCCCCGCCGGTGCCAAGATTCCTGCCCACAGCTACACGATAAACATTAGCGCCGGTGGCATTTCCATGGTCGCTGGCGGAGAGCAGGGCCTGTACTACGCCGCCGTCAGCCTGACTCAGCTGCTGACCTCCGCAACCCTGCCCTGCGCAGTGGTGGAGGATTGGCCCGACCTTGACTACCGTGCCCAGAAAATCGAGTGCCGCTTCGGCTCTGATGTGATGGAAAAACAGGACTGGTTCGATGCTGTTGACATTCTGGCCAATCAGAAGATATCCCATCTGAACATTGCCGTGTACGGCTGCTGGGTGGTGCAGTATGACGGACGGGTCAGTGAGTATCTCTATGTCCCTCTCCAGGGCTATGACAAGCTGAAAACCCCCAGAATGCAGAAGTATTACGATCCCGCCAAAAAGGAATGGGTCTGCTTTGATAAACTGCCTCCCATGTTCGAGCATGACTTCTTCGGCGAGGTGGTAGCTTATGGCCGCGCCCGAGGCATAATGGTGTTCCCCGGCTTCAACTCTTACGGCCACAGCACCCTAATCCCAGACAAATACCCGGAGGTTTCCCCTCTGGATGAACAGGGGGAGCCCACCCTCACCGGCTACTGCACCTCCAATCCCAAAAGCTATGAAATGCTTTTTGACATCTACGACCAGATTATCGACCGTTACCTCACTCCCAATGGGGTGGACACCTTCGATATCATCATGGACGAAGTCTGGGCCGAAATTGCCCAGAATGCCAAGGATATTTACCGCCGCCGCTCTCCCTGGTGCAAGTGCCCGGAGTGCAGCAAGCTGGATCCGGGACAGATGTTTATCAACCATGCTATCAGGCTGATCAAGCATCTGAAAGAAAAGGGCATGAAACGGATCCTGTTCTGCTGTGACATGCTTATCGACCACGGTCCAAACGGCGTGGGTGTGCTGACCAAGCCCCTGCTGGAAGCCTTGAAGCGTGAGGACCTGATGAATGATGTGATGGTGGTGTGGTGGACCTATGCCGACTTGTGGGAAAAGCTGATGTTCCACACCACCCAACCCGAGACGGGCCTGCGCCGTGCGCCCTCCCCGTGGAACGGCTACTACGCCTGGTGCTGCCAGTGTAACTCTACCCGGGACATCTACATGCTGGCCAAGATGGGCTATGAGGAAAAGGCGGAAGGCTTCCACGCCTACTCCTCCTGGGATCAGTGTCAGGACCGCAACAACCACCTGTTTGCTGAGTACGGCTGGGGCTTTTCCGGTGCAGGTGAGATCCAGGATGTGACTGACCGCTATCTGTGCCGCAACTTCCCGACCCATATGGAGGAGGCGCGCCGGGCCTTCCAGCTTTTTGACTTCATCACCGAGGAGCGTATTGATCAGCCTGAGGGAGATTCCTCCTGCCTTGCTAACTACTTTATGCTCCGTGACCGGCTTTCCTACTACTTCTACAGCTATGTGGAGGACAATAAGCCGTATCCCCGCAACTTCCCCGGCGAAGCCATGCAAAAGATCTGCGCCCGCCGCACTGACCACATCCGTGCCATGCTGGGCATCTCCGCTATGGCACAGGAGGCCAAGGCAATTTGGGAAGCCATCGCGGCCGATCCAGCCTGCAATCAGGATCAGGCCAAGCGCTATGCCTACGAAGCTGACAACTATAAAGTGCTGGTAGATGACTACCTTGCAATGCTGCGCATGATGGAACTGAACGAGGAACAAGATTACGCTCTCATCAAGAAAATGGCCCTTGCCCGCAGGGATACCAGAGTGGCGCTGATGCTCCGGCTGCAGGATACCAAGGAGCCGTATCTACAGAGCTTCCAGCTACGTAACCACAGCATCTTCATGCAGTTCTTCCAGGATTTATATGACTACCTGGACAAGACACCTGCCGATGAGGTGAAACTGGATTTCTTTGACCTGCGTAACTTTGCAAGCGAACGTTTCTATTGGCTGCGATAAAACTGCATAAAGGAGAAATTGCCATGAACAATGTTAAAATGGGATTCTGCCGTTCGGATATCACCCCGCCTTTGGGCGTACATCTGGCGGGCTATTACTATGACCGCCCTGCAGAGGGCGTGTTGGATCCGGTGTATGTCAATGCCTTTGCTGTGAGTGAGGGTGAAAAATCCGCCGTGGTGTTGGTGTGTGACCTGTGCGGCATTTACAGCGATGCAGCCCGGGAATGGGCAAAGGAAATCGCCGTGGCTGCAGGGCTTCCTGCGGAAGCTGTGTTCCTGTGCCATACCCATACTCACACCGGCCCTGTGACCAAGCACTACCGGGACAGCAGCGATCCAATGTATGATGCGTGGATTATACGCCGGTTGGGCGATGCGGCTGTGATGGCGCTGCGGGACTGCAAGCCTGTCACTTATGTCAAGGGCATCGAGGGCGAGTGCAAAGGTCTGGCATTTACCCGCCGTTTCAAGATGAAGGATGGCCGTTATCAGACCTGGGCCAACAGAAAGGATCCCGACATTGTTGCCTACGCCGGTCCTGTGGATGAGAGCATTCGTATGGCACGTATTGGCCGTGAAGGCGGTGACGAGATCGTGCTGGTCAACTTCCAGCTGCATCCCGACAGTATCTCCGGCAGCCTGGTCTCGGCAGACTTCCCCGGTGTACTGAGAAACTTGGTGGAAGCGGGAAAGCCCGGCACCAAGTGTATTTTCCTCAACGGCTGTGAGGGCCAGCTGGCCTACTGTGACTGGTGGCACGATTCTCTGCTTAGGGACAAGAGCCGAGTCTACAAGCATGTGGGTAAGATCCTTGCCGACTGGGTGCTGGACAACTACGAAAAGGCTTCTGATATGGCAGGGGAAGGCGTACAGTTTGCACAGAATGTGATTCCCTGCCGTACAAAACGGGATAGCTCCCGGGTATCCGAGGCGGAGCGGCTCATCGCCATCCACGAGGCAGGTCGGGATGACGACATCGGCCCGGACTGGGTGGCAACGCCCTTGGTGGCAGAGTCCTATATTCTCCGCCGTCTGGAAAAAGAAAATACCGACTACATCCCTATGACGGTTAGCGCGGTCTCCGTGGGCGGTTTGGTATTGTTGGGTCTGCCCGGAGAGCCCTTCTGCGAGATTGGCATGCACATTCGAAGCAATTCTCCTTACCCTATGACGATGGTCTGCTGCCAGACCAATGGCTGCGAGGGTTATTACCCCAATGCTGTGGCCTATGATCAGGGCGGCTATGAGCCGTGCAATACCCGTTTCCCGAAGGGCATCGGTGAAATTTTGCAGGATGCTGGCGTGGAGCTGCTGAAAGAGCTCGATGCGCAGAAGTAAAAGATGTACTTGTGTCCAAAAGACCGGGGTTCTCAGAAATGAGACCCCGGTTTTAGACGTGTTTAGTAAATGATTTCTAAGCGAACCCTTGAATTTGATATACGTAAATGGCAGAAAAAGTGCATCCCTTGCGGGATGCACTCATTCTTTGTTTTTGGGTCAGGTCACAAACTTAGTGACATTGGTCTTTTGACCAGCCTGCAGTTTGTGCATTGGCGGATTATTCCTCGTCGTCTTCCTTCTTCTTCAGACCCAGAGCTGCCAGACCGGTACCGGACAGGGCGGTCAGTACAGCGTAGAGAACAGTTGCGTCGCCGGTCTTGGGAACATCGGCCATGGGAATGTCCTCATCGGGAATTTCGATTACGGGAGGCTCTTCCACAGGAGGCTCTTCCACGGGAGGCTCTTCCACAGGAGGCTCTTCCACGATCTTGGTGTAGTTCACAATGATCACATTCTCGCCGTCCTTGGTTGCGGTGATCACCATGCTGCTGGGGGTAGCAGAGTGGAACTCGTAACCTTCCTCCTCACGGAGCTGTGCAGCGTACTCGGTATCCTCATCGATGTCGGAAATGATCTGCTCGTATACTTCGGCAGGATCACTGCCCATATCTTCTTCGCTTGCGTAGTAGTTATGAATTACAGTGACATCCACTTTTTCTCTGGGCTGATGCTGTTCGTACACGAATACGATCTCATTTCTGCCGTCTGCAAGAGCGATGGTGTAGGGGGCCTCCAATGCTGCGCCGTTGTAGGTGGAGCTTACCAGTTCGTATCCGGCAGGGCTGGGAACTGCGGTAAAGGGCGTTGTTACGAAGCCGGAACCGGTAATATCCTCAGCCTTCTGAGAGGAGATCAGCTCGCCGTCATAGGTGTAAAGATTGTAGATGTGGGAGACAGTGTAGTCTACCAGGCGGCTATTGTCCACGGTCTTTTCGTAGTAGAAATCTACCACATTGTCGCCGCTGATTACAACGCGGACATCCAGATCTGCTGCAGCGCCGTCCACAGTGGCGGAAACCAGCTGGAAGGTGCCGAGCAGGCTCTCAGCCTGGAAGATCTCACCCAGGTACATCTGTGCGGCTGTGCCGTATACATCCTCGTTGGAAACAGATGCGGTGCCGTTTTCTGCGATGGTGGTGGTCTTGTAGTGATGGTTCACAACGATGCTTCCCATACCCAGGGGGATGTATTTTTCGTATACGAAGGTCCAGGTGTTGCCCTCAGATTTCAGGATCTGTACAGTTGCGGGGTTGCCGGCAACAGGTACAAAGCCTTCCCGCTCACCAGCGGACAGGATCACCTGCTGATTTACATAGCCGGGAACATCTGCTACAGAACCGATGGTCTCCACTGCGGGGGCATTCCAGTAACCGGCTACGCCTTCAGCGTTGACGGTCATGGTGTAGGTGTTGTAAACATAGTTTACGTTATAGGTCACGGGCACCAGATCGCTTACTCTGCGGATATATTCGATTTCGATGCTGCCGTTGGTGCCAGGCTGCAGGATTACGGTCAGTGCGCTTTCACCGGTGATCTGGCTGTAAGAATTCTCCTTGTAGACGGGCTTTGCCACAGCGGTGAACACATCGCCGGCCTTCAAGGTTTCTGCGCCTGCGGGGAAGCTTTCGGAAACAGTGCCGTCGTTTAGGGTAACGGTCTTAACTTCACCGCCCACGATGGTGGTCAGGTAAGTGGTGTACGTATGCAGCACATCGATGTCAGCATCGGTACGTGCATCAGCGGTTGCGTCGCGGTCGTAGTACAGATTGATTACAGCGCCGTCCTGGGCGATGATGGTGCGGTTGCTCTCCTGCTCATTGAAGGTGTAGCCGCCTTCCCGAGCTTCCAGAGCTGCGGTGTAGTTTTGACCTGCGAACAGATCGGAAACGGTGATGTTCTCAATCTTGTGGTCAACAGTGGTCTCGGTAATCACTTCGGTGCCAATTACCCTATCGGTCTCGGAATCGGTATCTTCAATGGTCACGTCGGTGAAGGTACGCCAGTAGTGATTTACGGTGATGGAAATGGGATCGGGAGCAACTGCCAGATTGTAGTACAGATCGATGGTGGTGTCACCGGACAGAGTGATCTGCTCGCACTTTACAGCGTTCTGGGCATCGGAAATATAGGTGTCGCCCTCGTATGCATTGTACTGGCTTGCTGTAAAGGTTTCGTTCTTGTAGTAACCGGTGAAGCTCTTGGACTTGCCCAGTTCCTTGTTGGGGTCGATGACGGTAACCACGTTGCCGTCCTGCACAGAGGTGGTGGACTTGGTGTAGTAGTGATTTACAGTGACCTGTACGGGTATGCGCTCATCCACGGTCTGTTCGAAGACCAGGGTACGGACATTGTCCTGGGCATTGTCTGCCAGTACGAAGGACAGGGTGCTGTCAGCCTGCAGCAGATCGATGTAGTCGCCGGCTGCGGTGTTCAGCGTGAAGTCAGCATAGCCGCTTAAGGGAGCAGTTGCGGTGACAGCGTAGGTGGTGGTTGCCTTGAGATTGGCTGCGCTCTGAGCGCTTTCGGTCACAGAGGACTTCTCAACCAAAACGTACTTGCCGTTCTGCAGCTCGTAACCGTAGGTCTTGTAGATGTGCTTCACTTCAGCGGAGGTATCTGCTCTGCGATCTTCCTCACGGCTGTAGTAGAAGTTGATCACGTTCTTATCTTCGTCTGCGGAGACGGTGATTTCAGCGTCCTTGGGGTCAACCTTATCCAGTTCATAGACAGCGCCGCCGAAGTTGTTCTGCTGAGCTGCGCTGAAGTTGGTGCCGATCCACTTGGAAGCGGAGTCGGTGATCTGGGGAATCTGGGGGTACTCACCCGTGCTAACAGAACCGTCAGCTTCGATGACGGTGGTCTTGTAGAAGTGGTTTACAGTGACGCCCGCCATATCATAGTTGTAATACAGCTTCATCACGTTTTCACCGGCAGTAATCTGCATAACAGTGTTGCCGGAAGCAAACTCGTAGTGACGATCATTGTACTTTCCCTTGTAGCCTTCAGGAGCGTTTACGCTGCTCCAAAGGTCTGCAGAACCCATATCATCGGTATCATCCAGAGTGTAGCCGCCCTGCTCATTTTCCAGGTAGTACTCAACTCTCCAGTTGTACTCGGGAATCTCACCGCAGACACCGGGGACATTAAAGGGGATCTTTACGTCCTGACCGTCGACAACAGCACTCAGGTAGGTATAGCCGTTGGCGGGGTAGTACTTAACGGAGCCGTCATCATTGAGTTCCTTGAAGCCCTGTGCGGAGGTGTCCAGAGTGATGGGGTAGGTGTAGGTGTAGGTATAGGTGGTAACATTGCCGGAGACAGTCTTTTCTGCGTTGGCAGGATCCAGCGTCCAGGTCAGAGCATTGTTGCTGGCGCTCACGCTGTTGCCGGAAACGTCGCCCAGAACGATGAACTCACCCATGGGGTCGGTAACGCTGGTACCGGCACCGTTCATGCCTTCGATCGCGGAATCCGCAATGTTAGAGAATGCTTCATAAACGCCGGCGATATCGTTTGCGTTGTATGCGTTAGTAGCGGCGGAAGCGATAGAGCCGCTCAGGTACTGACCAACAGTCAGTGCGGCAGTCACAGCAGCTTCAAACTGAGTATTGCCATTTGCATCACAGAAGTAACCTGCGTTGTAGCTTCTGTAGTTGCTGTTGGGGCATCTATTGAAAGAAGTATGTGCAGAGCGTGCCTGCTTACAGTTGGTGCACAACACGTAGTGGTCATTTCTGTTCTCATTGCAGTGTGCGCAAGTCTTGGTAGTTTCGCCTTCGAGTACAACTTCATCAGATACGCCATAGCAGATGGTGTACAGGGTGCTGAGACTCTTAACAGCATTCGCTGCGGTAATACCGCCATTGACAGTTTCGGAGCTAGCGGAGCTGCCGCTGCCTGCAGTGCTGGTGATTTCGGAGGTGCTGCTGCTGGAGGTGCTGGTATAGTAAGTGGGAGCACCGTCGGTGAGCAGAACGGTGTACTTGGTGCTGCAGGAAGCGATATCAGCCATGCTCAAGCGGTTTGCTGCCAGAGACAGGCCTGCCTGCAGGTTGGTACCGCCGTTGGCGCTAATGCCATCTACCGCAGAGGCGACGGCGGATTTGCTCTGTGCGGTCAGTTCGGTCCAATCCAAAACGGTGTAGGCATCTTTAACACTGCTGTTGTTATTGCTTCCGCTGAAAGCCACCACAGAGATGTAAAGCTTACCTTCGTTGCCAGCCAACAGCTGATCCAGGAAGCCGTTCTCGCCGGTAATGGCGTTCTTAACCGCAGTCATACGGTCGCCAACATTGCAATCGCAGTCATCGGTGTCTTTTTCACCGCAGGCTGCGCAATAATTCATGGAGTTGGAGCGGTCGATTACCAGCTGGATTGCAGAAGCGTTCTGGGTAACGGTCTGCTGGGTGATGACTTTCAAAGTGATATCAAACTGATTCAGACCTGTCTGTTCAATGGTCTTGCTGACCGTAAATCCATACTGCTCTTTTTCTGCAATCTGGGTGGTGGAGTCCACGGAATGGTCCTCATTCAGAATGTAGTATCCATTCATGACCTGGTCTTTCATGTCAGCTGCCAAGGGTGTCAGATGCAGTGTGCTGAAGCACATGACAGCAGCCAATGCGATTGCTAAAATTCTCTTACCTAAAGTTTTCATTTTGTTCTCCTTTCATGGTAGGGGGGAACAAAATATCGGCGGCCGCGCCAGCATAGCTCCTGTGAAGCCTTAGCCCGCTTGCTTTGCGTCCTGCCCTTTCGAACAGTTTGCCATTATCGAATATTCTTTCCTTGCTGCCTTTCTTGATTTCTTTTTTATGATGTTTGGGTTAATGCATTATCGATTAGGAGGATCAGCTCCAGTACACTTCGGAAGCGTTGCTCCTGTTTTTCCTCCAACCAGACGATAGAGCCTTGCCAACTTGCGTTTTGCCGGAAAAGGATGTTTAGTGAGAAGGTTGCCATTTCTCCTTCCCGGTAGGTGCTGTCCGGTGGTCCTGCGGCTTTAAGAGGCGGTTTTGCGAAAGTTCGCGTTGTAGTGTAAGCCTTTGGAAATTCCATTTTTTCAAATATCTGTTCCATTTCTAAAATGAAGTTGGTCAGACTTTGGAATTGTCGGCCTTCCCCTAGTCCCGGATTGTAGAGTCTCCCCTGTGGGACCTTATTCTGATAGGAGTCCACGCAAAGGAAGATCGTCCGGTATTCTTCAGCCCAATTCTTGACTATCATTTACAACCTCCTTCCACAAGTCTGAGTATGCTGTGGTCCTTGTGTGCCATAGTTATACCATGGTCCGGTTATAAATACGGTTAAATTTTGAAAACTTACATTCAAAAAATAAATTTTTTTTAAAACTTCAAAATTATTTGTAACTACCGAGACTTGTAATTTGTTTCCTAATCGGTTTGATAACTGCATGCAACAAAGCGGGGGGCGGAACCCCGGAATGAAAGACGCTTTACCGCAGTTCTTATCAGAGGTTTTGTCCGTAGTTTTGCTGAAACGAAAAAGACAGTAGTATTTGTCAAAGGCAACAGAGGGTTCGGATACCAAAAGCAGAAGGGGTATGGTTTTAGGAAGTAAAAGAATGAAAAATGCGCAGTCGCGGATTGAAAAGGGAAAATGGAACTGGTATAATGAAAAAACTACCTAAAACAGTTAAAAAAGGAGAATAGCGCACATGAATAAGGAAGCTCTGGTTATCCCGGCAGCCCTGCAAATTCATTTGGACGATATTGGCTGGATGTACGGTGAGGACCAGCGTACAGAGGGGAAACCCTCCCGTACCGGTATGCCTCGGAAGCATGTGGTTGCAGATTATGAAGCGCTGAACGAAATAGGGCGTGCCTTGAACATGAAGATTGCCACGGCGATGGTAATTGGTGAGTGGGACACCGCAGGGGTACTGCGCAATGTTCCTAATTCCTCGTGGATGGGCAAAGCCTGGAATGGATCTCCTTATTTTGATGCCCGGGAGGCAGAGAAGATCCGGGATTATCTGAATGCCTGCGAATATGTGGAAATTGGCTTACACGGCTTGCTCCATGAATTTTGGCAGGATGGTGCGTTGATTGACGGCAATCAGGAGTATTATGAGCAGATCGTAACGGAGGAAGGCAAAAAAAGACGGCTGTTCCCGGAAGACTACCTACGCAGCCATTTTGATGCGTTTTATGAGATTTATAACAGGTTGGGTTTTACCCAGAAGATTACAAGCTTTGCCTCTCCCGGCGGCTGTGATAAAATCAGCTGGACAAACAGTGACCTGACCCATATTCTGAAAGACTACGGCATCCGGATTTGGTGTAATTTTCAGATTATGGGAAGCGATGTCCACGACGGTGTGATCGTTGCCAAAAAAGACATCCTGTTGGCACCCTGGGAGGCCTATGATCTGAATCCGGCCCATTTTCAGGATTTCAATCCGGACACGGCTGGTATTGTGGGTGGCCATTGGCCTAATCTGCTGCGTTTCCATCCGGAGGATAATCTGGAGCGGGTGGATGCCTGGAAGCAGTTCTTTGCGCGTCAGGCAGAAATATTCGGCATGATGCTGTCACGGGACTTGGAATTTGCCTGTTATCAGATGCTGTTCAAGCGCAACAGTGTAATTACAGAAGAAAACGGCAATGTACGCATTGACCTCTCCAAAGCAGATGCTCAGTTGCCCGAGGCGAAGAATCACCCGCTGTATATTGCAGTGAAAAATCAGCAGAACCAGCCCAAGTGCATTGGGGGGATAATCTCTGAATATGAAGTACACAGAGATTTCAAAATTTACAAAATTGAAGCGCGGCAGGGCAGCGTGATTACAATTTGCTGATTATGTGTTCAACAAAACCCGCAAGGAGGAATGGGCGTGTGTAACATAGCAGGGTATGTGGGAAACAAACAGGCAGCGCCTATTTTGATTGAGATGATGCGCAGCCAGGAGGGGCTGGATGCAGGCTGTTATACCGGAATGGCCACCATTGACAATGGGAAAATCTATTATGTCAAGGTGGTAGGAGATTTGGAACAGCTGCTGCAGCGCACAGATGCGGCTAGCCTGCCGGGAACTATCGGCATCATTCACAGCCGTACCCCGGGGGATACCGGTGACACGTGGGCGCATCCGTTTGTTTGCGACAGGGAAGGGGAAGTGAAAACAGCGCTGGTTGCCAACGGCGGGGCAGACTGTTATTTGGAAACGATTCCGATTTCTCACTATGCGGATATTTGCCAGAGCTTGCTGGATGAAGGCTTTACCATGCAATCTAGAATGCCATCAGACGGGAAACAGCTCACATTACCGGATGGCAGCCGGGTACATATCACAGACGGGTTCTGCCAGCTGATCTCTAAAAAGGTATTACAGGGAACGGATGCGGTATCCGCTATGATGGAAGCCTGCCAGGAGTACCGCATAGAAATTGCGACGCTTATGCTTTCAACTGCACAGCCTGATGCCATAGTGTGGGCAAGGTCGAATTTCCCCATGCATTTGGGGCAGACAATCCACGGAAGTTATCTGGCAACAGCACCTCAGTGCTTCCCTGAGGATGCCCAGATACCTTATTTACTTCCGCCTATGGCCGTGGGCACTGTACGTGGGGATGGTTTTACATGCCGGCACTTCCCGGAGCCACTGGCCACCATGGCTCCGGTATTGCCGAGTTTGTGGGCAGAGGCGTATGACGTTATTTGCAGGGCGCTTTCGGAAGGACCCAAGAATGTTCCGGAACTGGAGGCAATAGTAGAACCGCTGTTTGAACAGGCCCAGTGTCTGCAGATCAATACGGTGGTATACATGGTACTCTACGATCTGCAGAGGCAGAACCGGCTTGTTATGGAGGAACGCCGCAAACCGGGTACATACCCCCATCTCACTGCACCGGTATGCTATATACAACTAAAGACTGCAGACAAAAAGTAAAAGTGGAAAGTATTTATCTGGCCCAAACGAAAAGTTTGGACCAGATAAATACTATAATGACCATATTGAAAAGGGAAACCAATCTTTTTTTCTTGTGGCGGAATAAGTCTGGGAAAGTTGTGTTTTTTCGGGAGATTTCCTGTTTTTGGATTATCTGCGGCTTAATTTGCGTGTAATTAGGGAAAACCGCAGGAGCTACACAAGGCAACGGACCTCTTGCAAAACAAAACATATATGGTATAATAACAGCGACCAATATTTTACAAAAAGGATAGGAGCGTATTTATGACACATACAAAAGATCTGTTCAGCTTGGATGGACAGGTAGCAATTGTCACCGGTGGACGGGGACTGTATGGCGCGTCAATATCTACCGGCCTGTGCGAGATGGGTGCGACTGTGGTTATCGCGTCCAGAAACGGTGAGAAATGTGAAGAACTGGCGGCACAGCTGCGGGAGCAGGGATATGCTGCAGTGGGTAAGTCGTTGGATCTGAACGATGACGATTCTATAAAAGAACTGGCAAAGTGGGTGTTTGATCAGTATGGACACATTGACATTCTGGTGAACAACGCAGTTGACCGCAGGAATTTGGTATCCTTGTCCGCAGCGGAGCGTCAGAAGCTGCAGGATTCCATGAGCACCAACTTAAACGGTCAGATTTTGCTGTCTCAGGCAGTGCTGGAGTATATGGTTCCCCAAAAGAGCGGCAATATCATCAATATCAGCTCCATGCGCGGCATTGACTGTCCGCACTTCCCGTTCTATCCGGCTTCCTTTGGCGACCAGGCTGTTAACTACACCACTGAAAAGTGGGCAATGGTGGGTCTGACAAAGTATATGGCAGGCAGATACGGCAAGGACAACATTCGCGTTAACTGTATTGCCCCCGGCGGCTACAGCCCCGGAATGATGAACAATCCGGACAAGAAGGAATTTGTGGATACTTACATTGAGAACTGTCCGCTGCGCCGCTGGGCAACGGATGACGATATTAAAGGCCCTGTTGCATTCCTGGCATCTCAGGCAGCCGGCTATATCACAGGCGCCACGCTGGTCATGGATGGCGGCTGGACCATTTGGTAATTAAAGGTTAATTATATAAAATTTTAAATATGTGGAGGAAAATAAAATGAAAGCAGGAATCGTGAGCGCAGTAGGCACCCCGTTGGATGCAAATGGAAATCTGGTAGTAGACAGCTACAAGAAGCAGATTGAGGATCAGATCAAAGCAGGTGTTATTGGCATTTTGTCCATGGGCAGCATGGGTCAGCAGGCATTTATCCGCACTGAGGAATGCCGCAAGGTTGCACAGGCAGCCATTGAAGCAGCTGCGGGCCGTGTTCCCGTTTATGTAGGTGCAATGGATTGCTCCATCAGCCGCGCAAAAGAGCGTTTGGCAGCGATGGAAGATCTGGACGTAGCAGCCTTCGTATTCACTGCACCGTATTACAGCCCCAGCAATGCCCCCCAGATGCTGAACTATTTCAAATCAGTTGCAGCAGCTACCAAGCATCCTGTGATGCTGTACGATCTGCCCAGCGTTACCCAGTCCAAGATCACCTATGAGATGGTTATGACCCTCATTCGTGAAGTGCCCAATTTGATCGGCATCAAATCCAATGATATGAAGATGTTCCGCAAGCTGAAGCTGAATCCGGAAGTGCCTAAGGACTTTATCATGGTGTACTCCGGCCTGGACACCTTTGATATTGCCTACAAATGGGGCATTGACAAGTGCCTGGACGGCATGATGGGCTGCACACCCACCAATACCTGCAAGCTGTTTACCGCCCTTGCAGAGGGAGATTATGATGCAGCTGCCATTTATCTGGACAATATCGTATCTCTGCGTGACTTCTTTGCGGCACACGATCTGTGGCCCTGCTTCAGCACCGCAATGAATATGCTGGGCTGCGAAGGCAATTTTGCACCGGACTATATCCTGCCCATCAAGGAGGAGTACATTCCCCTGGTCCGCGCAGAAATGGTTCGCATTGGAGAGTTGGCAGAATAAGAGCTGCTGTTAGCGCAGAGGAGAACATCGGATGAAAAACATTTTGTGTTACGGAGATTCCAATACCTGGGGCGCGGTGCCGGGAATTCTGTCGCGGCATCCCTGGGATACGCGCTGGCCGGGCGTTATGGCCAAAGAGCTGGGTGAGGGATACCACGTGTTCGAAGATGGCATCAATGGCCGCCGGACCGTGTGGGACGACCCGGAGAATCAGTGCCGTAACGGCCTGTCCGGGCTTGGATATGCCCTGTACCGGTCAAAGCCGTTGGATTTGGTCATTGTTATGCTGGGAACCAATGACTTCTGGCATACGGATGCAGCAGGCTACTATGAAGGAATCTCCATGCTTGCCAAACGGATACTGGCCGCAAATAAATGTTTCCCCGGAACTTCTGATGTGTTTCTAGGTGAACCGGCGCTTTTGCTGGTCTCACCCATTACCCGGCATCCCAGCCGTGAAACCTATGCAGAATCCTGCAAATATGCGATGTATACGGAGCGTCTGGCTAAGGAATTAAATGTCCCCTGGCTGGATGCGGCGAAATATGCAGATGCTTCTGAGGTGGATGGCTGCCATATGGATGCAGAGAATCATATCCGTCTGGGCAAAGCAATTGCCCAGATGGTAAAAACCTTGCTGTGATTACGCGCAACTCGGACAACGCGGAAGTAAGGGGATAATACAGATGCCCGCGTGTCGTAAATGGCAGTGGGCATCTTTGCAAAATTCGTAAAAGGAGTAGATATATATGCAGTATATTAGCAAGGGAGATATAACGCTTTCCCGCTTCTCTCTGGGAACGGTACAGCTGGGAATGGCGTATGGCTTGGGAGACCACAACGCTGCGCCCTCTGAGGAAAAAGCATTTGAAATTCTGGATCAGGCGATGGAGATTGGTGTCAACAATCTGGATACCGCCAATAACTACCGCGCGTCCGATAAGATCATTGGCCGCTGGCTGCGGAAGCGCAAAGAACAAGGACTCGAATGTCCTTGGGTGACTACCAAAGTCGGACCCTTCCAGCATACCTCTGCCGATGCAGTGCGGGATCAGATTCTGCGCCAGGCAGAAGGTTGCCTGGAAACTTTGGGTGTCGATACCATTGATTGCCTGATGGTCCATAATTTTTCTGACTTTATAACGAGCCCGGACGTACTTTCCAAAACTTTTGCAGAACTAAAAGCACAAAAGCTCTGCAGAACAACAGGCCTGTCTGCGTACTCTGAAAATGACTATAACATGATAGCAGAGTCCGGCTTTGATTCCGTTCAGATTCCCCTCAACGTTTTTGACTGGACCCATATTGAAAACGGCGATCTGGATAAGCTGATGCAGGCGAATATGATGGTATTCGTGCGCAGCGTATTTTTGCAGGGCCTGGTGTTCCAGAAACCGGAAACCCTGGAGGACCGGATCTCTTTCTGCCTTCCCTATTTGAAAGAGTATCTGCGTCTGTGTGAAGAATTTCAGTTGGCGCCCGAGGTACTGGCACTTTCCTTTATTCTGTCGCTGCCCCCGGTTACCACAGTGGTGCTGGGCTGTGATACTGCCCAGCAGGTGCAGGCCAACGGACAGCTTATGGATAAGACGGTCACCCTGACCGATGAGCAGCTGTCGAAGCTGCGTGCGGCATTTTATAACATTGACCCCCGGGTCATTGATCCGCGCCTCTGGCCCAAGCGCACTTAAGCAGGCTGCAATGTGAGGAGGACAGATAATGATTTCCTGTACAGATTTTATTCCCGCTTACAGCGAACTGTTTACCTATTTGGAAGAGAAACACGGCAAAGAGGAAGTGCGCCGCTATTGGGATTTTATCTTTACCCCGGTTGGAAAGGGCTCTCCCTTGCTTAACTATTTGCAGAGCGAGGGTATTCGCGGGTGTTATTCCTATTGGGCAGGAACCTTGAACGAGGAAGCGGCGGATTTTACCATGTACCTTAATGAACCCAAGGGCTGGTATATGGAAATTATGCATAAGTGTCCCTCCAAGGGTCGTCTGCTGGAATTGGCAAAGGAAACCGACATAAAGCCATATGAGGACTATTGTTTCCACTGCGACGGTTACCGGAAGGCGGTTGAAAAAGCGGGCCTTAAGTACATTTACAATTTCAATGGCATTGACCATGCTGCATGCTCCATGCTGATTTATGACCCCAATATATTTGATGGACAGATCATTATAGATGAGAATACCGTGATTATGGACCGCAGAGCTTCCCAGAATGAGTATTTTCATCGGGCGTTCCACAACAGTCTAAACAGAGGTATCTGCTATGTGGGCACAAAGTTCGGAACGGAAGCGGTTATCGAATTTTTGGAGCAGTATACACCCAAGCGGTATGCGCCCCTTCTCAAGAAAGTGAAAGAACAGGGTTTGTTCGCCATTGAGGAAGAGATCCTGGACACTTATAAGAAAGAAAAGTCTGAGGACGCAGTGGAGACGCACTGTACAGAGGATGTGCTGCAGGTCACAGTGAAGTACTGCCCCGCAGTAAAATATTTGAAGTCTGCAGGCAAGGAAGTCTCCCCCTGGTATCGGCTTACCACGGAGACAGTCATGGGTACTTTAGCAAAAGAGACGGGTTACCGTTTTGAGATGGAAGCCTATGACGAACAGACCGGCGCAGCAAAGTATTCCTTTAAAAAAGAGTGAAACGAGGGGTAGAAGAATATGAATTTACTGAAAACTGGCTATGCCACGGTCAACATTAATCCTATGTTGGGTATTGGCGTGTACGGTTATTTTAAACCCAGATACGCAAAGGGTTTCTTGGATGATCTGGAGGCTAGTGCATTGTCGCTTTCCTGCGGCGATAAGCCTGTTCTGCTGGTAAGCGTGGATCTGGGCGGCATAAAAGAGACCTTAAACCGCCGTTTTGTAAAGGCTATGGCGGCTGCTTCCGGTGTTGCGGAGCAGGATATCTTCCTCACCGTGACCCATACCCACACCGGCCCGCTGATCGAGCCGACGACCATGTTTGATGCGGACGAGACACTCATTGAGAATTATGTAAACTTCCTGGAGATGCGTCTGGTAGATCTGGCTGTCATGGCAGTGGCAGATATGAAGCCTACCAAAATGGGCTTCGCTCAGGGAATGGCTCCGGATCGCATTGCCTATATTCGCCGCTATAAGATGAAGGACGGCTCTACCATGACCTGTCCTCCCATAAACGACCCCAATATCGATCATCCCATCGGCACACTGGATCAGCGGGTGAATGTTCTGCGCTTTGACCGGGAAGGCGCTGAGAGCGTGGTCATTTTGAACTATGGCGTACATGCAGATACAGTCAATGGTGAACTGATCTGTTCCGACTGGCCCGGCTGGACACGGCGTACTGTGGAAGCAACGCTGGGCGCAAAATGTATGTGCATCGTAGGCGCGCAGGGAGACGTGGGCAGCACCCATGTAAATCCTGAACCCGGTGACATGAATGACACGGAGATCAGCTTCGACAACGAGATGAAGAGCCCCGGCATGGCCCGCTTTGTAGGCCGCGCACTGGCCGGCACCATTCTGCAGGTCTACGATAAGGTGGCTTACATCGATGTAGACCGGGTAGAGGTGATGCACCGGATCGTGCCTGTAGATGCCAATGTTCCTGCTCCCGAGGATCTGCCGCTGGCCCACAAGTATAAGGAGTACCATGATGCCGACCGGGACGATCTGATCCCCTACACAGCCATGGAGCTGACCACGGTGGTGGCAGAGGCTCTTCGCATGTGCAAGCTGGAGAATGGCCCCGAAAAGTTCAATTTGGATCTGACTGGTCTGCGTATCGGCGATGTGGCGTTTTTGGGAATCCCCGGTGAGCCCTTTACCGGTATCGGTGTGGGCATTAAAAAGGCCGAGGGTTGGTCTATGGTGCTGCCTTGCTGCCTTACCAACGGCGATGCAGGCTATTTCCCCATGCAGGATGCTTATGACGAAGGCGGCTACGAAGCCCGTTCTTCCGATTATGCAGCCGGTGTTGCTGAAAGAATCATTGAAGGCGGCATTTCTCTGCTGGATCAGCTTCGCGATGCTAAGTAATGAAATACTAGGAGGCAGCATATGAAAGCGATCATCAATGCTAAGGCAGTATTGCCTGGGGGCGTTCTGAACGGCGCAACGATTCTCATTGAAAACGGAAACATTCAGGCTGTGGATGTGGGGCTGGAAATTCCCGAGGGTACAGAAATCATTGATGCACAGGGCATGTGGGTAGGTCCCGGCTTTGTGGATATTCACGTACATGGCAACGGCTTTACCGGCCGCTGGAATACAGACCCCGCTGCGGTGGCAAAGCACCATCTGCAAAACGGAACGACCACCATCGTGGCAACCCTGGCCTATCAATTGCAGAAGCAGGAGCTGCGGGATGCAGCCGTCCGTATTCAGGAAATGATCGAGGCAGGGGAACTTCCCAATGTTTGGGCTGTGGCCTTTGAGGGTCCGTACATCAACCCAACCAGAGGCGCCAAGGCTGATATGTGCGGCCGGGATGGCCCTGACCCCGATGAGTATATCCCCCTGTATGAGGCCGTCAAGGGCCGGATCGGCCAGTGGATGTATGCGCCGGAGATGGATAAGGATGGTAAGTTTGCCGAGTTCCTCCGGGAAAAGCGCGTCAAGACCGCAATTGGCCATACCAACGCGTCTCCTGCACAGATCCGTAAAGCTGTGGACATGGGCGCTACCATCACCACCCATTTGTATGATGCCATGGGCTGCTGGAAGGGCAATGATTCGGTAAATGAGACCGGTACCATTCAGGAATCTGTTGCAGTGGGCTGTTTGATCTGCCCGGAAATGATCTATGAGATCATCCCGGATAGCCTGGGAATCCATGTAAAACCGGCAAATATGCTGCTGACCTATCAGTTTGCCGGTCCTCAGCGGATCGCCATTATTACCGACTGCTCCAGCTGCACCTATGATCCCAAAGACTATCCCAAGGATCACTTCCGCAGCACAGTAGACCTGAACTTTAACGAGAGAAACCAGCTCTCTGGTTCCCGTCTGACGATGATACAGGCATTCCGTAATTTTGGCGCCCACACCGGCGCGCCCATTACAGATCTATTCCAGATGGCGTCTACGACACCGGCCAAGGCCATTGGCGTGGACCATTTTGCCGGAACGATCGCACCGGGAAAGCACGCGAATTTTGTTATCCTGGATCAGGATTTGCAGCTGCAGCAGGTTATTCTGCGGGGCCAGATTGTGGACAATCAGTAAACAAAACATATTTAGTAGCGCAGGGGCGGCCATCGGCTGCCCCTGCATTTCCGTTTTTGCGTATTTTGGTATTGACAAAAACGTATTCTATGGTACTATTTATTTAGGTAAACTAATTAAATCAAAAGGAGACCTTTTTATGGAAAAATTAAAACTGGGTTTACAAATTTGGTCTGTGCGTGAGGACTTTGCTGAGAAGCCCGTAGAGACATTGGAGAAGATCGCCAAGATGGGTTATCAGGGCGTTGAGCTGCTCTATGAACCCAGATACATTCCTGTTCGTGAGCCGGAGTTCTATGCCCAGGCGCTGGCAGACACCGGGTTGGAGTGTTACTCCATCATGATGGACTGGGACGAGTTACAGCCCGATGTTCTGGATTCGAGACTGGAATACTGCAAAAAGCTGTCCTGTGACACAGTTATTCTCGGCTCACTGAATCTGAAGCCCTTTGCGGATGACCCCAACTACAGCAGCTTTATGCTGGACTTTGTGAAAAAGACTGCCGATAAGATTCGTGCCGCCGGCTTCAAGACCGGATTCCATAACCACGACAAGGACAATCTTACCCTTGTGGACGGAAAGACGAGCTTCTTTGATTTCCTCTTTACAAATATTACAGAGGACTTCATGCTGAACATCGATACCGGTAACGCACAGGGCGGTAACGCAGACCCCATTGAGCTGGTGAAGCGTTATCCCCATCGTTCGGAAATTGCCCACTTCAAGGGTTATTCTGCGGAAAATACCTATGTGACCCCCATCTGGGAATCGGAAATTGATGCCGATGCGCTGATCGATACGCTGGTCAATGTGGGCGATACAAAAGTGCTCAGCGTGGAATTTGGCAGACGGGGTGATTATGTACCTTTGGAACGTGCGGAACAGTCTTATCAGTGGCTGGCTGCCAAGCTGCGGGAAAAAGGACTTTATTAACGGAAAGGCTTGACGGTATGAAAGTTGGTATTCTGGTAAGATTAGAGGGCAATGTTTATGATGCCATTGCAAAGGCCGCCGGACAGGGCTTCGACAACGGCCAGCTGGCAGTTTGGGATATGTCTTTGTACAATGAGGATACGGTTGCCCAGGTAAAGCAGGCCTGCAAGGACTTTAACTTCACGCCTACCGCCGTTTGGTGCGGCTGGTCCGGCCCGGTGGATTGGTCCTATCCCAATTCCTATGTGACATTGGGCTTGATTCCCACAGACTGGCGGGCGCAGCGGGTACAGGACTTGCTGAAAGGCGCGGCATTTGCCCGGGCCTTGGGGGTAAAGGATATCGTTACCCACATTGGATATCTTCCCGATAATCCCTACAACCCAGACAGACTGGCTGTGGTACAGGCACTGCGCTATATTTGCAAGGAGCTGAAGGCTCACGGTCAGTACTTCCTGTTTGAGACTGGCGAAGAACTGCCGCTGTCCCTTGTGTATCTGATGCGCGAAGTGGGCGCGGACAACATGGGCGTTAATTTTGACCCGGCAAACATGATACTGAACGGACGGGCCAGCTGCCCTGCAGTTGCGTTGCAGTTTTTGGCGCCCTATATTCGCGGCTTCCATGCCAAGGATGCCAAGCAGCTGGTGGCACCCGACTGCACAAAGTATGAGGTGCCTGCAGGCCAGGGCGATGTGGACTTCCCCCGGTTGATTCAAGTACTCCGGGATATGGGTTATGACGGCAGTCTGACAATTGAGCGGGAAAACTACGATTGTCCGGACCGGGATCGGGAAGTAGTGAAAATTAAACAGTATCTGGAGTCGATTCTTTAATCGCAGATATGTACAAAACACAGGAGTAAGAAAGGTAAGGTAAATACAATGTTAAAAGTTGGTTTGATTGGTAACGGCGCAATTGCAGCAGTACACCTGAGTGCCTACAAGCGTTTTTATGAGGCTGGAGAGATCGAGGTTGTGGCAGTCTGTGATGTCTGCCCGGAAAGACTGGAAAAGGAGTATCTTTCCTGCTTCGCTGATGCGCGGACTTATACCGACGTAAATGAAATGCTGCAGGCAGAGCAGGGACAGCTGGACTTTGTGGACATCTGTGTTCCCACTTTCCTGCATAGCGAAGTTGCCATTAAGGCAATGGAGGCCGGCTTCGATGTCATGTCCGAAAAGCCCATGGCAAGAACCGTGGCGCAGGCAGAAGAGATGATTGCAGCCTCCAAGCGTACTGGAAAGCGACTGATGATCGCCTATTGCAACCGTTTTTACAGCGGCGCAAAGGAAATTAAGAGAATGATCGAGGAAAAGCCCTACGGCAGAGCAGTGAGCGCTTACTTCCGCCGGGAGGGTGGCGATGGTAAGATCTTCCCCTTTGGCTGGAACAACTGGTTCTATGATGCAGAACTGTCCGGCGGCGCGCTGCTGGACCTGCACATCCACGATGTGGACATGATTCGGATGATGTTCGGCATGCCCAAGGCTGTGTCCACAACCGCAGCTTCCTATCTGACAAAGGGCGGCTACGATCTTCTCAGTACCAACTTTATGTTTGAAGACGGCCTGTTTGTAAATGCTACCTGCGACTGGTTTACAAGCGCAAACCGCCATGATACCCGTGTCATCCGTGTAAACTTTGACGATGGCTATGTACATCTGGACCGTTCTCCGGATCGCAATGTATTCATGGCTGTTTCCCGTGACGGCGTAGAAACAGACCTGTCCGACAAGATTGCATTTGATTCCTATTATGAGGAAATCAAGTATTTTGCCTCCCTGATTCGTGAGGGCAGAGAGCTGGATTACAACTTCCCCGAGGAGTCCATCGACTCTGTGAAGATCGTCATGGCAGAGATGGAATCTGCAGACAATGACGGCGCACGGGTTGCCCTGTAATGCTAAACTGTGAAAAGGAGAGGGCATATATGAGACAGATTAGAGCCATGATGATTGGCGCCCACCCCGATGACTGCGACTTTCGCTGCGGCGGTTTGGCCTTGAAATATGCAAGAGCCGGTCACAAGGTCAAGTTTTTGGCTATGTGCAACGGTAGTGGCGGACACCATATTTTGTCTGCGGATGAAATTGCAAAGCGGCGCAGAGGAGAATCTTTGGCGGTAGCAAAATTTGCCGGTATTGAGTACGACGTGTGGGAGGATGGACCGGACTGTGAGCTGTATGCGGACCTAGAAACCCGGAGAAGACTTGTGCGTGAGATCAGAAAGTTCAATCCGGATATTATCTTCTGCAGCCGTCCCAACGATTACCACGCTGACCACAGAAATGCCTCCATTTTGGTACAGGACGCATCTTATTTGCTGATCGTGCCCCATTACTGTCCGGAGGTTCCGGCAATGAAAAAAACACCGGCTATCCTGTATTTCTATGACCATTTCCAGAATCCGCCCTTCCAGGCAGATATTGCTGTGGACATTGACGATGTGATAGACGATAAGTTCAAAATGCTGGCACTCCATGAATCTCAGGTGTTTGAGTGGCTGCCCTACACCAAGGGCACGCTGGATTCCGTTCCCACGGATCCGGCAGAACGTCTGGAATGGCTCCATGAGCCCCGCATTCCCCGGGATGGCACACCCATTAACGAAGAAATGCTGGCCAAAAACCTGATTGGCGCCCAGTCGGAATACCGGGAGGCAAAGCCCGCGGTCGTGCACCGGGATACGCTGATCAAGCGCTACGGTGAGCAGGGAAAGAAGGTACTGTTTGCAGAGGTCTTCGGCAGCTGCGAGTATGGCGGCCCCATGACAGACGACCTCATTCCTTTTTAAATGATGAAAGCGAAAAAAGAGTCCGGGCCAATGACCCGGGAAAAGCTGAAAAAAATGCATCAAAAACAGATATTCCTCTGCGCCCGGGGTGGCGCAGAGGAGTATTCCGGTGTATCCAGAGCGGAGCTGACCACCAAGTTGAAGCTGAGCTTCCCATCCATATCCGTACTGGTGGAGGAACTGCTGGATGCCGGAGTTTTGGTGGAGACCGGCGCTTGCGGCGGAAATGACCGGGGCAGACCCAGAACGCTGCTGCGGGTCAAACCGGATATTGTCACCGTGCCTGTTTTTGAACTGAAAAGTGAGGGCTATCGTTTTGTGCTGTATGACATATACGGTAAGCGGATAGAGGAAAGCTTTTTCTGCTTTGCAGGGAAGGGCGCAGGAACCTGGAACCCCACATTGGAGCAGTTGGGCGGGCCGATTGTGGATACGGTCAACGGTTTGTGTGATAAATACAATCTGTCTGATGTGGTTCTCTCGCTTCCCGGTAATATTAACGCAGAGGGGAAATTCTCCTCTTCATCGGCGGGGATTGTATCGCCCCCGGGATTTCTTGACTATCTGGAAGCGGAAACCGGCTGCCGCATGGTCGTCACAAACCGTGCAGACTGCTTTGCCTATGGGGAGAGAATGAGCGCTCAAATCCCCGAGAACTACATTTTCATCTATGTTTCTGACGGCTTGGGCGCCGGTATTATCCGTAGCGGAAAAATTGTAAAGCACGGTACCTGGCGGGCAGGCGAAATCGGACACATGAGCATCGATTATAGAGGCCGCAGCTGCCCCTGCGGAAGTAAGGGATGCCTGGAACAGTATCTGGGCGCAGCAGCCATAACCAGAGACGGACAAGCCCTTTTGCCGGAGGGCCGTGGGGATTTTTCTGCAATTTGCCGGGCCTATAAGGACGGCGTTCCCGAGATCGAGGCGCTGATCGAGGAAAAAGCGGAGATTATGTGCGCGGGAATCAACAATATGCTCACCTTGCACCCCATTCCCTACGTCATTATTGGTGGCCGTATCACAGAGTTGGGTACGAAGTTCTTGGACTGTCTGGATCGGAAAATACAATTGCGTGCATCGCGCAAATACCGGGACAAAATGGTGCTGACTCTCTCCAAAAGCCATGGTGAGGACAGCACGGTGGGCGCGTTTCACAACTATGTAACCAATATCATGGATATTGATGTTATGCTGAGCTGGAAACGAAAAGAGGGGAAACGGCAGGTTTCCCGCAAAGTATAGGAGGATAGCATATGAAAATCGGTAGCTTTTTGCTGAACTTTACCAACATACAGAAAATCCACCAGCTGAAAACCTTTGAAGAGGCGGTAAACCATCCTGCGCTGCAGGGAATTGCCTGCGTGGATGGCGATACGGAGGTATACGATCAGTATGACATCCGTGAAATGAAGCGGGTACTGGATGACCACGGGATTGAGACCTCCAGTGTATATCATGTGGCAGAGTGCGATGAATTTGCCGGACGGGGACGGCAGAAAGTGCTGGACGATTTGAAGTACCAGCTGGATCGCTGCGCCTTTATGGAAACCAAAATGTTTATGCCCATTCCGGAGTGCAGAAAAGATATGGAGCGCTCGGAACGGCAGAAAATCGTACTGGATTATATCAACACAGCCACAGAAGCGGTGGTTCCCTATGGTATGAAAGTAATCATGGAGAACATTTCCATGGTAGAGTACACATTTGCCACGGTGTCGGATATGGGGTTTTACTTAGACCAGGTTCCGGAATTGGGCTTTGCGCTGGATACAGGAAATTTCTGGTTTAATGATTCGGATGTTTTGGAGGCCTGTGACAAGTATATATCCAGAATTGTGCATGTGCATCTGAAGGACATTCTGCCCTATAAAGAAAATCCTCCCAGAGTGTTTTTAGGCAAGGGTCTGGATGTGGTGGCAACCGGTGACGGTGTTATGCCCATTCCCACAATTTTGGAGAAGTTGAAGCAGAATGGTTATGAGGGCACACTTTCCCTTGAGATTACAACGCCTGTGCAGTTGGCGGAAAAGGTGGCACGTTCTGTCAGCTATTTGAAGAACTGGTTGGGTTAACGTTTTAGGGAGGGGAATTTATGTATCGGTATGCGATTGTTGGCCCGGGTGGCTTAGGGAAACTGCATTTGACAAACCTGGTACGGCTGGGACAGGAGCGGGGCGGCGATATCAAGCTCTGCGCCATTTGCGGAACGACCAGAGAAGCCTTTCAAAAGAGTGTGCGTCTGAACTTTGGTACAGTGGATATTTCTGTCATAGATTTGACGGACTGTAATTTTTACCAGGATTACAAGGAAATGATCGATACGGAGCGTCCGGATTTTGTGGTATCTGCAACGCCTACCTTCTTGCATGAGGAAATCGCAGTTTACGCGCTATCCAAGGGCATCCACATTTATTCGGAAAAGCCCATGGCTCTGACAGCCGAGGGCTGTGACAAGATGGTTGCCGAAGCGGAGAAGACAGGCAAGCTTCTGGTAATCGGACAAAGTACCCGTTTTACACCGGCGTTTATCAAACTGCGGGAGTATGTGCAGCAGAAAACCTTCGGCAAAGTATGCCGTTTTGAGTTCTGCAGATACTCCGCAACGCCTATGTGGACATGGCAGAACTGGATCCTCGACCCCAAGCAGAGCGGCGGCTGTGTGCTGGATATGCATATCCATGATGTGGATTTTGTAAACTGGATATTTGGCAAGCCCCAAGCTGTCCGTTCTGTAGGCACGGAAAATAAGGTGGGCCTGGAGAGCGTTTTTACACAGTATGTGTATGATGATTTTCTGGGCTTGGGAAGTGCTGACTGGTCAATGCCCCAGCAGTTCCCCTTTACCAAGCGGTTTATGGTGAGCTTTGAAAAGGCCACCGTGGAGATCGCCAATGGCAAATTGGTGGTTTATACCGATGAGGAAACCTATGAGCCGGAGCTGGAGAAGGAAGACAACCACTATCGGGCAATGAAGACCTTCCTGGAGGTTAGCCTTGACAACAAACCTTGCGATGATATAATAAGCTATAAATCGGTCTGCGTTTCCACCAAGATTGCGCTGGCGGAAATTGAGTCCATTCGGACGGGTAAGCAAGTTGCCCTGTAAGACCGAAGCGTTCGTTCACGCAATACAGTTGAAAAGGAGTACAAATTATGGATAGCTTTCGTCTTCGTCAAATCTCTTCTCTGGAAAAGGTAAGGCTGGCAGACCCGGAGATTCAGCAGGAGATATTTACCAAGCGGGTGTTCCGCGGTGAGCGCTTTTCCTATCAGATAGGCGCGTGGGAGTTGTCAGGCAAGAACATGACAGAGCTTCGCATCTGCATAGACTCTCCGTTAAAAGCGTACATAAAGGCCTATGCGGTAGCCAATGTACCCATGGATCTTCCCACATTCCCCTTCTGCCGGGATGATGACTACATCACCAGAGAACCTGGTTTGATGCCGGATCTGCTGATTCCCCTGGAGGAGCACAACAATGTCATCGAGATCATGACCGGCGCTGCCGGCGCGGTCTGGATCCGCCTGGATGTGCCCAGGGATTTTCCGGCGGGTAAGTACCCTATCACGGTATCTGCCGAAAAAATTACCGAGGAGGAGATCTCCAGTAACGGCCCCGGACAGCGGGACGGTGAGTACCATGAGACTACGATGACCGTTGAAGTGGTGCCGGTCACGCTGCCGGAACAGCAGCTGATTTTCTCCCAGTGGTTCTATGCCGACTGCATTGCCAATGCCCATGGGGTTGAGGTATACTCTGAAGCCCACTGGGATCTTATCGACAAGTACATGCAGTGCGCCGTGGATACCGGTATGAATATGCTGCTGATCCCGGTGATCACACCGCCGGTAGACACCATGTACGGTGTTTACCGCCCCTGTGTGCAGCTGGTTGACATCGAAAAGCAGGGGGATACATATCTATTTAACTTTGACAAGGTGCGCCGCTGGATTTCCCTGTGTAAGAAAAACGGGATCAAGTATTATGAAACCTCGCACCTGTTTTCCCAGTGGGGCATGAAGTACACCCCCAATATCATGGTGACAGAAAACGGGAAAAAGGATTACTACTTCAAGTGGGGCGTGTCCTCGGATTCTCCGGAGTATGAGGAATTTCTGCGACAGTTTCTGCCCCAGCTGATCCAGGTGTACAAGGAAGAGGGCATTGACAAGGTTGCCTACTTCCATCTTTCCGATGAGCCTAAGGGAGATCATCTGGCTACCTATGAGCGTATTTCTGCTATGATGAAGCCTCTGCTGGGGGATATGAAGCGGGTGGATGCCCTTTCCCACTATGAGTTTTACGAGCAGGGTCTGGTGGATATCCCGGTGAGCTGCACCACAAAAATCGGTCCCTTCCTGGAACGTCCCCTAAAGGACCGCTGGACCTACTATTGCTGCAGTCAGTATGAAGATGTGAGCAACCGCTTTTTGGCAATGCCATCTTACCGGAATCGCGTGATCGGTCTGCAGCTGTATAAGTACAACTTTAACGGTTTCCTGCAATGGGGCTTTAATTTCTACAATTCCCGCTGCTCCATTTATCCGATCAATCCGTTCCTCACTACCTCTGCTGACTTGACCTTCCCCTCGGGCGATCCCTTCTCGGTCTATCCGGGACGTACCGGCCCGCAGCTGTCTCTGCGTACATTGGTGTTTTATGACGCTTTGCAGGACATGGAAGTTTGCCGATTGCTAGAGGAAAAAATCGGACATGATGCGGTAGTTGCTCTCATTGAGCAGGAGGCCGGTATGTCGCTGGAATTCAATGCCTATCCCAAGGGCGCAGATTTCCTATTGAATCTGCGTGAAAAAATGATGGATATGATTCTGGCCTAAAAACGCTTTATAACCTAAAGGTCGTGCTGCATTTTGCAACACGACCTTTTTCCGTTTATATATTAGTTCATGCGGCGCAATAGCTGCTCCGGATTGTCTGCGTATTCCAGAGCCGTTTGCTTGGTAATCCGCCCGGCCTGATACAGTGACAGAATGGACTGGTCCATAGACAGCATCCCATCCTGGCTGCCGGCGGCAATGGCGGCGGGGATCTGGTGGTTTTTGCAGTCGCGAATCATACTGCGTACCGCACCTGTGATTTGCAGAATCTCGAATGCCGGGACTTGACTGCCGTCCACATCGGGCAAAAGCTGCTGGGATACCACTGTGCGCAGGACAGCACTGAGTTGAATACGGATTTGCGACTGCTGGTCAGCGGGGAAGGTATCGATAATACGGTCTATGGTATTCACAGCGCCTCTGGTGTGCAGGGTTGCAAAGAGAAGATGTCCGGTTTCCGCGGCGGTGACAGCGGTGCGGATGGCCTCTAAATCCCGCATTTCTCCCAACTGAATGACATCCGGGGCCTGCCGCAGACAGGCGCGTAGGGCAGACAGATAGTCTCCGGTGTCCACGGCAATCTCCCGCTGGCTGACAATGCTTTTTTGGTTCCGGTGCAGATATTCTATAGGGTCTTCCAGCGTGATAACATGGCAGGCCCGGCTTTGATTGATGCGGTCGATCAGACAGGCCAGAGTTGTGGACTTTCCGCAGCCTGCGGTGCCGGTGACCAGAACCATGCCGCTGGTCAGCGCGGCTAAATCCATAACCTGCGCGGGGATGCACAAGTCCTGCCAGCTGGGGATGGAAAAGGCCACCACCCGGATCACAGCTGCCCAGGAGCCCCGCTGCCGGTAGGTATTTACGCGAAAACGGGCCAGTCCCGAGAGAGAGAAAGAGAAGTCGTCATCGCCGGATTTACAGAATGGCTGCAAATCCCGCTCCGCAAGCGCATAGATTTCTGTAATAAATTGCTCGCTTTGTGCAGGGGTTAGACGCTGTGTATCCATGGGAATCAGCTGGCCCTCCAGTTTGTAACTGACCGGTGCCCCGGGAACAAGAAACAAATCCGATGCCCCGTCCTTGGCTGCTCGGGATAGATAAGTTTGCAATACTGTCATAGGGTCTCCTTTCATCAGCTCTGCCCATCCCAGATGGGGAGCTTGTCATCTGCCTGCCAGTGGACAGCGGAAACTGCCTGCCAGCGTAAAATTTTGTAGGTGTCCTGTTCTGCGATTACCTGTACCGCCAATACCTGTGTGTCGGAAATTGGACAGGCATAGGTATATACATTGCCGTCCCGGGTAACGCCGTCAGGACATTCGCCGGCCCGCAATAAAGACAGAATTTTTTCTGCCTGGCAGTCTGCTTGATAATAGCCGGTTACGGCGGCGGCAGCATTGTCACTGAGCCGCCCGTCTGCCTGCACAGTGGAAACAGACAGCATAGCAAAAACAGTCAGGCAAAGCACGGCGAAAATTACAAGCAGGGAGCTGGCACCCACCACCGGAGGGGTAATCATGGTTTTTTGTTTCATGGTGTCGCCTCCTGCCAATAGACCGTCAATTGGGCCAGCGGTTCACCTCTGGCGGGAAGTACAGTCAGCGTAGCACCGCCCAGATAATCCGTATCGCAGTCCAGCAAGGTGGCGCAAATCCGGTAATCGCCCGGGGCGGCTGTCTGATTCCAGTCTTTGTCCAGCGCGACGACCCACTGACCGCCACCCAGCGAACCCCCGTGGGTCTGGGCAGCGGCGGTAAGATCGCCCTTGTGGAATTTGAGCACTTCAGCGGCGCTTTGCAGCTGGGTAATTGCCCGGTCCCGGTTACTATAATGCAGGGACTGGGTATCTGCCCATACAAAGGCTTTTAGGCAAAGTGCAGCGGCAATTGCCAAAACCAGAAGCATAACGGCCTGCTCAATGAGGGCCAGAGAAGCGTTTTTTTTCATGATAAGATATCTCCTCCCCGCAAAGACAGCGTTAAATGCTGGGCTTCGCCGGTCGTGCCGGTCAGGGTGACGGAAAGCAATGACCCGCTGCGGGAAAGGGAGAGACCTTCCAAAGGTAAAATCTTCTCACCGTCCTCTGGCGCAAAGCCCCCATCTGTAAGGGCGAACAGTTCCATCAGCCATCCGTTATGGCAGTAGATACGGGTTGAAAACTCCGCTCCCTCGATTTTTTGAGATATGGCCAGTGCGTCTCCATCCCCGAAGGATGTCAGCGACACAGTGTCCGGACTGGGTGCCTGACGCAGTTTTGTCGCAATATATTGAACGCAGGTACGGCGGTCATAGTCAAGCCGGTTTCGCTGGGTAAGCCGGTGATACGCTTTTGCGCCGCTAAGCAGTACCGTTAGGATACCGATGGCAAACAAGGCAAAGGTCAGCAGGGCTGCCAGACTGGACAGGGAATGGGTTTTAAGATTCTTTCTCATGTTTCTTTTACCAAAACTGTGATATCGGGCATCAAATTGTCGGCGAATACTTCATAGAATACGGCGTATCGGTTTTCATCGATTTGCACGCCATAGTGCTGTTTTAAATAATCCAATGTGGGGGGATAAATCCCTTCTGCGGCATAGCAGGCCACCGCAGCCCGGCGCAGGGCGGTCTCCAACTGGGAGCGGCCCTCTTGACGGTGGCCTGTGCCCAAATGCCGCAGTGCCGAGAAAAACCACAGAAGCAGGGCCAATATGACAATGGCTGCCAGCAGGACGGGAAGATATGCCCGCCGTTTGTTCGTTTTCTGTCTCATGGCATTACCCGATAGAGCTCATGATGTGCATCAGGGGGAGCATTACCGATAGAAGGACTGTGCCGATCAGCACGCAGGCAACTGCCACCATGGCAGGTTCTACCTTTCCCATCAGACTGTACAACCGTTCCTGGCAGCGCAGGGCGGAATCCTGCGCTATGGTTTCCATTACGGCATCACTGCTGCCGCTGCGGGTGCCGGCTTCCAACAGGCGGCAATCGGCGGGGGTGATAAACCCGTTCTGCTGCAGTGCCCGGGCCAGTGAGGCACCGCCGGTTAACTGCTGCAGAAAGGTATTGCAGCGGTTGTGAAAAGCGGGGGACTCACCTTCGGACAGGCTGGTGGCCAGCGCTGCAGCCTCCTGGGGAGTCATACCGCTGCCTGCGGCCATGGACAGTGCCTGTAGAAAATGGGCGGTATTGATAGCACCCAATACACCCCGGTCACCGCGGTGTTTGCGCCAGAATGTGAGGACACCTTTGCGCAGGGGCGGGATCATAGCGTGTATCAAAGCCAGTGTCAACAGGCCGCACAGATAGGGCAGTATTTTCCGCAGCGCAGATCCCGCTGCCAGCAGTCCGCCGGCAATGCCGGTTAATCGGCTGCCAAGCTGGGTGTAAACTTCATTAAATACCGGCAAAACCCACACCAACAGGATGACCATGACTGCCAGAAGTACGCCAAGCAGTAAGGCGGGGTATAGAAGCACTGCCCGCAGCTGGCGGTTCATATGGCTCTGCTCCTGATAGTAATGGGAAAGAGAGAGCAGAGTTTCCTCTGTTTTGCCTACCTGCTCACCTACATGCAGCAGTGTGCAGACATAGGCGGGAAAACAACCGGCCTGTTCGAATACGGCTGCCAGGGATGCGCCCTCGTCTGCCAGATGGGCCATATGCAAAAGCACCTGTTTGCAGGCTGTATTCTGTTCGTCCTCGGACATGAGCAAAAGCGCATCGCCAACGGGTATGCCTGCATGCAGCAGGTGGGAAAGACTCATGCACAAAGAACCAATCTCTTCGTTTGTCAGATTCACTTGTTTCATAGAGTACTCCTGTCAACTGCGGTTAATAAAAGTATTTTGCGGTGTAGTTGGCACCATTTCCAATATAATCCATAATACCTGCACCGCCGGAAGCGGCAAAGGTGGGATCCATTCGCTTCCAATTGGCGCCGTCAAAGTAAATAACACCCTCAACCCAACCGGTGTTTTTGGACCAGACATTGATCCAAGCGTGATATACATCCCCGGCGTAGCCCACAACCAGCTTGGTGGGCACACCCTGGCTGCGAAGCATGCCGGTCATCAAGGCGGCATAGTCGAAGCAAATACCGGACATTTTGCTAAGAACAGTATCTAAATCCGGCAGATAACCGCTGGTGACGGTGGCGGCCAGCTGGGTGTCATAAGTCATGCCTGTGACAACGTAGTTGTAGATGGCGCCCACTTTTTGCAGGGGGTCCGAAAGACCGCCGGCCAGAGCAGCGGCCTTTGCCACTGTGTTAGGGGCAATGTCAAAATTTACGTACTGGTTTGAACGGATAAATGGGGCAAATTCGTCCTCCATAGAGACGCTCACGGTAAGGGACAAAACGGCAGCATAGCTATTGCCGGTGACATTTTTATAAACTGTTATCTGGTACTTGCCGTTTTCATCTGAGAGGGGGAAGGCAGCCCACTGCTTTGGGGCGAGATTGTAGGTATAGGTGGTTACAGGCCCTTTCACCTGCGCTTTTAAACGTTTGTCGGTATCGGCGGTGTAGCGTACCATTACGTAACCGTCTTTGGTGTTGGAATAGTCAATGCTGGCCTCGGCGTTGCTTTTAACCAGAGTTCCGGAGGCAACGGCTGTCGTAATATTGGGCATGGCCGCACCTGCGTTGGGTAGAACTTCCGCTTCGTTCTCCATTGCCTCGCTGTTGGAAACAGTGGTATCCACCGGAACTGTGGTTTCTATCGGCGGCGTGGTTGTCACCACGGGCGGTTCTGTGGTTACAGCGGGGGGTTCCGGGGGCTGTGTGTCGACAACTTCCGATGTGGTTTCCGGAGTGGTTTCGGGGGTAGTTTCCGGAGTAGTTTCCGGAGTAGTCTCCGGGGCGGTTTCCGGCGTGGTCTCAGGAGTAGTTTCGGGGGTAGTATCTACAGTCGCTCCCGTGGAGGGTTCTGTGTTAGTAAGTATGTCCGGCCCGGATGTGGATGTAGGTTCGGTAGATGGGTCGGTGCTTTCCGCTACGGGTAGCGGTGCGCGGCTGCACCCAACTGCTCCAAGCAAAAGCAAAACGGCCAGGAATAGACAAAGTATACGGACGAATTTTCGTTGCATAGGGGATACCTCCTGAAGGTGATGGTAAAATATTGGCGATAAAGTTACAAAATTTGCTATTGAAATCTGTATGTAGTTATTTTATAATAGACGAAAGCATACCATTCGAAAGGGGGGTGCGGTGTGTTTGATGGCTTGCGTGTAACAATGTTGGGTAATTTCTCACTGCAGTGCGGTGCGAGTAGCATTGACAGCGATAGTAACCGTATGCGTAAGGTCTGGTTGCTGCTGGCATATCTGATTTATAACCGCAACCGCCGTTCTTCCCAAAGTCAGTTTCTGGAAGCGGTTTGCAGCAGAAACGAGGATATAGAAGATGGCACCGGCCGCCTGAAAGCACTGTTTTACAGAGTCCGTGCTCTGCTGAACCAACTGGGCGAGAATGTGGGGCACGAACTGATTGTTTATAAAAATGGCAGCTATGCTTGGAATTGCGATTATCCCGTGGAGCTGGACGTGGAGGAATTTGACAAGCTGTGCAGCGCGGCGGACAGGGAAACAGATGAGGATGCCCGGTTGCAACTGTATTTACAGGCGCTGGAACTGTATCAGGGGGATTTCTTGGCAAAGCTGTCCATGGAGCCGTGGGTGATGCCGATTACTGCCTATTACCACCGAATTTTCTTAGAAAAGGCAGAGCAGACATTGGAACTGCTGGAAGCGCGCAGCAGGTGGGCAGATGCAGAAACGCTATGCAGGCGCGCGCTGGGCGTGGAGCCGTACAGTGAATCGCTGTATCAGCACGTGATGCGCTGCCGGCTTGCTGTATCGGACCAAATGGGAGCCAGGGCTGCCTATGAGGAGATGAGCGAACTCCTGTTTGAGAATTTTGGCGTTATGCCATCTGAGGAAAGCCGCACCCTGTATCGGGAGACCTCTCGGGAGACAAACAACAGCGCAGTGCATATTGGGACTGTGCGGGAGCAGTTGCGGGAGACAGAGGACACACATGGGGCGGTGTACTGTGAGTATGATTTCTTTAAGCTGCTGTATCAGGTACAGGCCAGATCAATCATGCGCAGCGGTGAAGTGATACACATTGCGCTGTTATCGCTGCATGGGCAGGGGCAAAAGCAGTTATCCCGCCGTAGCTTGGACTGTGCAATGGAGAATCTCCAAGCCATCACAATTGGAAATTTGCGGCATGGAGATGTGGTTTCCCGCTGCAGCCTTTCGCAGCTGATTATTATGCTGTCACAGGCCAATTACGAAAACAGTTGTATGGTGTGTCAGCGAATTATAAAAGCGTTTCAGCGGCAGTATCTCCATTCTCCGGCGGAAATTCGCTTCAGCGTACAACCGCTTGAGCCAAAGATTCCGGGCAAGCAACCGACGAATACATAACGCAAAGGGCTGGTTTTCGCAGGAAAACCGGCCTTTTATTTGTCCCACTGCCCGAGAAGTACGGCCTGTACTACCCAGCGGGTTTCGTAAGTTCCGGTTCCGGTGCAGGTGGAGAGCGTTAGCACGGAATCCTCCGGCGAGGGGATTAAGTCTGTATTCCACACAGAACTGTCCAAATAGTGTTCTATAGCAGTCTGCTTCTGTGCATCTGTTTTAACGTCTAACCAATAGGTTGCGCTTTTTATACCCGCCTCATAGGCAGAAAAAACCGCATATCGGTAGACTGTGTCATTGGTAACGATATAAACATAAGGATGTGCCTGCAGGAAATCGTGTTTTTGGTAATTTTTGAGAGCTGCGAACATAGACCCGTTTCGCATATTGTGACCGTAAATAATCGTATTGAAGCCAGTCAAATCTGCGGCGCATTGCGTTTCGAGAAAAATACTACCGGCAACATTGGGCGTGCCATCCCAAGCGGTATGTAAATAGGTGTCATTGCTCTGGGCGTGCAACAGCGGGTAGGAGATGACGGTGTCGGGAAGGTAGAACCATCCGATAACCTCCGGATTGATTTTTTGCAGGGCAGGAATATCCAACTGCTTTAAAAAGGCAATGTTTTCGTCAGGAGGCAGAGTGGGTGGTGTAGTTTCAACAGGAAGTTCTTCTGTAGAGGGCGGAGCAGATTCGGTATCAGTAGCCGGGGCTGCGGTGGTCACAGTAGGCTGTATTGCCCCGACGATGCTCTGGGCTTGGGAGTTTGCCTGTGCGGCGTTGCGATTATGTATCATCTGGCGAACAGTCAGTCCGATACCCAGCAGGCATATAACCGCCAGAACCCAAATAAACGACTTGCGTACCCAACCCTTCATAAGCAGCCTCCCTTCAATGCTTTGTACTATAGTATATCACAACAAAACTAAAAATTCAGCATTTTTTTAAATGTTATCCGTAAAAATTATCTTTTTCGCTTACGTAGCAGTTTTCAAAGGGCTTCCATACCTTCTTTTCACGGAGTTCTGGAGTTTCTTTTTCCTCCAAACCGGGATTTATCAGGCTCATGCCGGATAGGGTATGCCCCCTGCCAACTTGATATTTTCATTATAGCATACACCGGATATATAATCAGTTAAGTTTGGAAAAGCAGATAGAAAAAGAAAAAACCTTAATTTCAAGATATAGCAGGGGGCGGGCCGTGTGATACATATATAAAGCCACCGACACAGTCTGTGCCGGTGGTTTTGATTGAATATCAGTTATTTTTCCGGAACACAATTTCTCCGGTCTCGTGGTTCATGGAGTCCACAATGGCCAACGATTCCAGCTGGTATCCTAAATTCCGAATAATCTGCCCGCCAACCTGGAAGCCCTTCTCTACAGCAATGGCAATGCCTTCGACGGTACCACCGGCTTGGTCTACAATGGAGATGAGGCCCTGCAAGGCACAGCCGTTGGCCAGAAAATCGTCAACAATCAGCACATGGTCATCCTCTGACAGGAACTGCTTAGATACCAACACGGTGTTTTTGTTTTTGTGGGTGAAGGATTCTACCTCGGCGACATAGGTGTCTCCGGCAATATTGATGGACTTGGATTTTTTGGCAAACAGCACAGGCACGTGGAACTGCTGGGCAACCGCATAGGCGATGGCAATTCCGGAGGCTTCAATGGTCAAAACCTTATTGATCGGCTTGTCCTTAAACCGCTGATAAAACTCCTTACCGACCTCATTGAGCAGATCAATATCCATTTGGTGATTCAGAAAGCTGTCTACCTTCAGCACATTTCCTTCTTTTACCACACCGTCTTTGGCAATTCTGGCTTCCAAACAATTCATAGCAGTGCGCCTCTCTCTTTAATTTCGCATTTTGTTGGGGAAAATCCAACCTGTTGGGAGTATTATAGCAGTTGGCCTGTTTCTTTGCAACACCTAAGAAAAAGAAATATCACGAAAGGACAATAAGGCTTGGGTATTTTGCACAAGGTAGGCGTGCCCTAAAAAATGGTTTTCGTTTAAGCTGTGGAATCGTTAAAAAGGGCGGAAATTTATTGACAAAAACCGGCATATTGTGCTAATATAACTGTGTTAACTTCATATTTTTTGGCCAGTATAGTTTTGGAGTAACGAGGAATCGTTGGGCCCAAATGTTTCTACCGTGACGCCTTAAGGCACGACTATTGGTTCTTGCCCCGCTATGGGGCCGCTGGCTGCTTTGCATTTTTGCAAGCGGCTTTTTTCTTTGACCGGATAAGGTAAATGGGATATTTCCCAGGGTTCATTATCGGGTCATTTCTATTGTTTACTATATCGCTTTCCGTGAATATTGCCTTCTTAGAGGCGACGGAACCCGGTAAAAATAAAGTAAAAACAAAAATTGGAGGAAACACACAATGAAAAAGCTGATTGCACTGCTGCTGGTTGCCATGATGGTATTCGGTATGGCTGCTTGCGGCAACGGCGCCAATGCAGATAAGGACGGGCTGAAGGTTGGCTTCATCTTCCTGCATGACGAGAACTCTACCTACGACAAGAACTTCATCGATGCAGCAGTTGAGGCCTGCAAGAACATGGGTGTCCAGATGGTTCAGAAGACCCAGATTCCCGAGTCCAATGCTTGCTACGACGCAGCTGTTGAGCTGATCGAAGTGGAAGAATGTGATATTATTTTCGCCGACTCCTTTGGCCATGAGTCCTTCCTGATTCAGGCTGCAAAAGAGTACCCCAAGGTGCAGTTCTGCCACGCTACCGGTACCCAGGCGCACACTGCCGGGGTTGACAACTTCCACAATGCTTTTGCTTCCATTTATCAGGGCCGTTACGCAGCCGGTGTTGTTGCAGGTCTTAAGCTGAACGAAATGATCGATGCCGGCAAGATCACCGCTGAGCAGGCTAAGATGGGTTACGTCGGCGCATTTACCTTTGCAGAAGTTATGTCCGGTTACACCTCTTTCTATCTGGGCGCTAAGTCCGTATGCCCCTCTGTGACCATGGACGTTAAGTTCACCGGATCCTGGTACGACGAGCAGAAGGAAAAGCAGGCCGCACAGGCTCTGATCGACGGCGGCTGTGTACTGATCAGCCAGCACGCTGACTCTATGGGTGCTCCCACCGCTTGTGAGAACGCCGGTGTTCCCAACGTTTCCTACAACGGCTCCACTGCCGCTGCCTGCCCTGAGACCTTCTTGATTTCTTCCCGTATCAACTGGGTGCCTTACTTTGAGTATATGATTACCCAGGTTAAGAATGGCCAGGCTATCGCTGCTGACTGGACCGGAACTCTGGAGACCGGTTCCGTTATGCTCACCGAGCTGGGCAAGAACGTTGCTGCAGGCACCAAGGAGAAGCTGGACCAGGTAGTTGCCGGTCTGAAGGACGGCTCCATCAATGTATTTGATACTGCTACCTTTACCCGTGGCGGCGAGACTCTGACCTCCTATAAGGCAGACGTTGACACCGATGATGCTTTCACCCCCGATACAGAAGTTATCGAGAACGGTATCTTCATGGAATCCAAGTTCCGCTCCGGTCCCTACTGGGATGTGGAAATCGACGGCATCACTCTGCTGGACCGTAACTACGGTTAATATTTACAATAAAACCTCACAAGGCGAGGCAGGGCTAACCCTGCCCCGCCTTACCCGGTTTATACGTTCTAATTTTGAACAGTGGGCTGCCTGCGGTCAGCCTGTTTTTGAGGACTAGAACAAGGAGGAATCTGTTTTGGACAGGAAAGCAGCCATCGAACTGAAAAACATTACCAAAACCTTCGGGCCTAAGGTAATCGCCAACAAGAACGTTTGCCTCACCGCCAACCATGGCGAAATCCTCTCTATTTTAGGAGAAAACGGCAGCGGAAAAACGACACTGATGAATATGATTTCCGGTATTTATTTTCCGGATGAGGGTCAAATATTTATCGGCGGTCAGGAAGTTACGATTGCTTCCCCCAAGGATGCCTTTCAGTATAAAATCGGCATGATACACCAGCATTTCAAGCTGGTAGACGTATTCAGTGCCACGGAAAATATCGTGCTGGGCCTGGAGGAAAAGGGAAAATACAACCTGAAGGTTGCCGAGCAAAAGGTGAGCGAAATTTGCCGGAAGTACGGCTTTGAGGTGGACCCAAAGAAGAAGATATACGCCATGTCCGTGTCGGAAAAGCAGACGGTTGAGATTATCAAGGTGCTCTACCGGGGTGCAGATATCCTGATTCTGGATGAGCCCACGGCAGTGCTTACCCCCCAGGAGACCCAGAAACTGTTTGCTATTTTGCGGCGTATGCGTGACGATGGTAAGTGCATTATCATTATCACCCACAAGCTCCACGAGGTGCTCTCCCTGTCCGACCGGGTATCCGTTCTTCGTAAGGGCGAGTATGTGGGAACGGTGAATACTGCCGAGACCAATGAGAGCCAGCTTACCGAAATGATGGTGGGCAAAAAAATGGAGCTGAACATTGAACGGCTGGAGCCCAAGAATGTGACAGACCGGCTGGAAGTGCAGCATGTAAGCTGCGTGGACCGGCAGGGTGCGACTGTACTGGATGACATATCCTTTACGGCCCGGGGCGGTGAAATTTTGGGCATTGCCGGCATTGCCGGTTCCGGTCAGCGGGAGCTGCTGGAGTCCATTGCCGGTCTGCAGCGCCTGACCCAGGGCGATATCTATTACCACAATCCCAAGACCGGGCAGACAGATGACTTGCGCAACAAGACCCCGGTGCAGATTCGGGAGCTGGGCGTGCGGCTGTCCTTTGTGCCGGAGGACCGGCTGGGTATGGGCCTGGTTGGCAATATGGACATTGTGGACAATATGATGCTCCGCAGCTATCGCCGGGGTAAGAGTGTGTTTCTGGAGCGGAAGGCCCCTAAGAATCTGGCGGAACAGATCATTGAGGATTTGGAAGTGGTTACTCCCGGCGCTGACACCCCTGTGCGCCGCCTGTCCGGCGGTAACGTGCAGAAGGTTCTGGTCGGTCGTGAAATTGCGGCCTCACCCACAGTGCTGATGGTGGCGTATCCGGTCCGCGGCCTGGATATCAACTCCTCTTATTTGATTTATAATCTGCTGAATCAGCAGAAAGAAAAAGGTGTCGCGGTTATCTTTGTGGGCGAGGACTTGGACGTGCTGCTGGAGCTGTGTGACCGGATCATGGTAATTGGCTCCGGCCGGATTACCGGCATTGTGGATGCCCGCAGCACCACCAAGGAGGAAATTGGCCTATTGATGACCAAAACCGGCACCGTTTCCGCCGATACTACCACGGAGGGAGGCAGCGAAAATGGCTAATACCGCAAAAAAGAACAGAGAGCCCCTTATGCATATGGCTAAACGGGATGACATGTCCCCGGCACGCGCCTGGCTGATTCGGTTGGCGGCTATCGCCATCGGACTGCTGGTGGTCGGCTTGGTGTCTGCTGTGTTGATTGGCGTGAACTTTTTTGAAGTGTATAAAATCATGTTCACCGGCGTGTTTGGCCGTCTGCTTGAGGGTAAAACCACCCTTTTATGGAGATTTCTGCAGCAAACAGCCATTTTACTTTGCCTTGCGCTGGCAGTGACCCCTGCGTTCCGGATGCGTTTCTGGAACTGCGGCGCAGAGGGACAGGCTCTGATCGGTGGCTTGGCAGCCATGGTGTGCATGATCGAAATTGGCAATGCAGTTCCCAACGGCGTACTTCTGCTGCTGATCTTGGTGAGCAGTGTGCTGGCTGGCGCTATTTGGGGCATGATTCCCGCCTTGTTCCACGCAAAGTATAAGACCAACGAGACCCTTTTTACGCTGATGATGAACTATGTAGCGACTCAGATTGTAGCCTACTATGTGTACGTCACCGGCTCCGGCTCCGGCATCATTCAGCCGGTAAGCGCCGGTAACCTGCCGTCCATACTGGGGCAGAAGTATCTGCTCAATATTCTGGTGGTAGCAATACTGATGACAGCAATGTACATCTACCTGAAGTATAGCAAGCACGGCTACGAAATCATCGTTGTGGGTGAAAGCCGGAACACTGCCCGCTATATCGGCATCAACGTGAAAAAGGTAATCATCCGTACCATGCTGATTTCCGGTGCCGTCTGCGGTATTGCCGGTATGCTTCTGGTTTCCGGTACCGACCACTCCATCAATACCAATACTGTGGGGGGCCAGGGCTTCACCGCTATTATGATTTCCTGGCTGGGCCAGTTCAATCCCTTTATTATGGCTGCAATGTCGGGGCTTGTTACCTTTCTGGAAACCGGTGCTGCCAAGGTTGCAGACACCTTCTTCCTCAACAGCTCCTATGCCGATATCATGTCCGGTATCGTAATCTTATTCCTGGTGGGCTGTGAGTTCTTCATTCAGTATACTGTCAGATTCCGCCACAGCAAGAAAGGAGGCAAGACCCTATGAATATGTTAGTTGCATTTATCAGCAGCGCGATTCCTCTGGGTGTGCCTCTGCTATACGGTTCTACCGGTGAGATTGTTACGGAGAAATCCGGTCACCTGAATCTGGGTATTCCCGGTATCATGTACGTGGGTGCCATCAGCGGTGTTATCGGCGCATTCTTGTACGAACTCTCCTGCGGCAACGCAAAGGAGAATATGATTCCTGCTCTGGCGGTTCTGATTCCCTTGCTTTGCGCAATTGCCGGCTCAATGCTGATGGGACTGATTTACAGTTTCCTGACAGTTACGCTCCGCGCCAATCAGAACGTAACCGGTCTGGCACTGACCACCTTCGGCATTGGTATCGGTAACTTCTTCGGCGGATCCCTCATTAAGCTGGTGGACAGCGATATGCCCTCCATCATCCTCACGAATACAAGCTCTTATTACTGTACGGAGCTGCCTTTTGCAGAAAAGCTGGGTTGGTTTGGCGAGATTTTCCTGTCCCATGATTTTCTGACCTATGCATCCATCATCATTGCACTGCTTACGTCCTTTGTTTTAAACCGCACCCGTGTGGGTTTGAACCTGCGGGCTGTGGGTGAGAACCCCGCTACCGCCGATGCAGCTGGCATCAATGTGACAAAGTACAAGTATCTGGCTACCTGTATCGGCAGCGCGATTGCCGGTCTGGGCGGTTTGCAGTACGTGATGGCCTACGCCAACGGTGTGTGGTCTAATAACGCCTTTGGGGACCGGGGCTGGATGGCTATTGCCTTGGTTATCTTTGCCCTGTGGAAGCCGACAATGGCGATTTTCGGTTCGTTCCTGTTTGGTGCCCTGTGTAACGCCAACAACTATATCCGCGGCCTGGGCGACGCTACCCAGGAGCTGTTCAAGCTGCTGCCCTACGTGGTAACCCTGCTGGTGCTGATCATCACCAGTATGCGGAAAAAGCGGGAGCATCAGCCGCCCCAGAGCTTGGGCCTGTCATATTTCCGTGAGGAAAGATAAATAAGAAAATCGGTATTCCAAACGGAATACCGATTTTTAGCGCATAGGAAAGCATTGATTTTGTTTTCAGTTTATGATAACATCATATTGTAAATACTGTTTGGCGATGTTTTTTGTGGAAAAAGGAGCTACGCATGAAGTTTAATAAACGTTTAATGGCACTGTTGCTTTCTATCGCAGTGGTTATGACGTTTTCTGCCGTGGTGCTTGCAGCAAGAGTTAAAGATAATCGGAATCAGGAAACGCCTGTTTTATCTAAACTATCAACAAATGAGCAAATGCAGTTTCTTCAAGAGCAAGGGATAGAAATCCCACCTGTATACCATGCGTTTATCTCATCATGGATTCCAATTGTTGAAGAAGATCCCGATTATCCCATTGCCATTAGCAACCCTGTGCTCTACAGAATTTGCATGCAAGTGAAAGAGACTGTAAATAGCAAGAAAACAGGATAGTATAAAACCGGTATTCCAAACGGAATACCGGTTAAATTCATGGGAGAGCTGCGATTATTCATCGTCGTCAGCGGCATCCTCTTCTTCGTTTTCCTCCGGCGGGGAAATCAGAGGATCAAAAATCTGCTTAAACTGTTTGGCACACATCCATGAGATGGTGGCTGGGGCGAGGAACAACCATAGAGGGAGGAACTGAAGAATAAACTCGGGGAGGAAAAAGAAAATCAAAATGGGCGCAGCGTTGAAAATCATAACCAGAACCGTGCGGGGAAGATTACGGATGGACAGCAAAAAGCTATTGATAAACATATTCTTGAGGGTATTCTCAAACTGAGCCTGCAAAGGGAAGATATAGCTGAATATCATTAAGTAGCAAATGCCAAAAAAGAAGAAAACGATACGCATCAGCATCTGTGCTACACCGGACAGGTTGGCGGTATAAGCGAAATCCACATAAAGGATGAAGCCTAGAACCAGGAAAACTAGCGTGAGGACAAGGCCTTGCTTGAAGTTTGTTTTAAAAGCGTGAAAGAAGCTGCGGGCAATACCGGATTCCTCATCACGTGCCATTTTCAGAGCAACATAGCACATGGCACTGGTGGCAGGTCCAATGGTAATTATGGGCAGACAGCACAGAAGCCAGAGCGCGCTGAGAATCATAAGGTCTGTGATTCTTGCCAAAAAAAGCATGAGGGGACTGTTCAGGTTGAATATACGGGACATAGGGGTTCCTCCTTATTGATTGCCGGGGCGAATAAAACTATTTCTATTATACACCGAATATAAAAACTGTCAATATTTAAGACAAAAGGGCGCGTTATTGTAACGCGCCCTCGATTAGTCTATTGCTTTGGTTGCTACTACTTGGGTACCGAATATGTCGGACAAAACCACATCGCCGATGGTAACTGGCGCCTCCAGTTTGGTTTTGCGTAACAATGCCATCACCTCCAGCATCCGCGCTTTGGGAACGGGGGCAGCGGTTTTGACGCTGGCCATGGTGTTGTACCGGTTGGTAACTCTCACAGTAGCGGTGACGGTACGCACAGGATTGGTGCACTCGTGAATGGCATATTCCTCACCCTTGGGGCAGGCGTTTCCGGTGATGACCACACAGGAATCGGTGATATCTGCCACCAGAGTGCAGCCCCGGGGGCAAATAATACAGGTCATATTTCGTTTCATCACAGCACCTCCAGACTGACCCGGATAGGGCCAACAACATTTTGAAGCTTTTCGGCGGGGATGGTCAGTTTTTCCATTTCACCCGGTACAGCTTTCAGCCGCTTGGCGGAAGTAAGCACATGCTCTCCGTCGGTAACCGTAAACCGAACACGGCCAAAGGGTTGGGTAACCCGTAAAAACAGGGAGACGGCCTCTGTCCGGGCATGGATTGTTTGGGGAATCACATAACGCACGCCGTTACCTGCCTCTGTGGGGATGGAATTGACGGATGTCGCCCACCCATGGATCAGGGCTGCAGCACCTTTGCCTGCCCGTTCGGCCTCATCGGACACATAGTCCACCAAATCATGCACCTGGAGAACATTGCCGCAGGCAAAAATACCGGGAACAGCGGTCTGACAGTTTTCATCTACCAGCGCCCCGCTTGTTACGGGATCGATAGGAATGCCGGCGTTACGGGTCAGCTCATTTTCGGGAATCAGACCAACGGACAGCAGCAGTGTGTCGCAGGGGATGTAGCGTTCGGTGGACACAATAGCCTGGCGGTTTGCATCCACTTGGGCGATGGTCACACCTTCCAGACGCTTTGTGCCGTGAATCCGCACCACAGTGGTACTTAAATAGAGAGGAATGCTAAAATCCTCCAGACACTGAACAATGTTACGGGTTAGTCCGCCGGAGTAGGGCATTACCTCGCACACAGCTTCCACCTTGGCACCTTCAAAGGTCATACGTCGGGCCATAATCAGTCCGATATCCCCGGAACCCAGAATAACTACCTGTTTGCCCACCTGATAGCCCATGCAGTTGACCAGCTTCTGGGCGGTACCTGCACTATAAATGCCCGCAGGACGGCTGCCGGGGATGTTCAGTGCACCGCGGCTCCGTTCCCGGCAGCCCATGGCCAGAATTATGGCCTTGGCCTGGATTTTAAGGATGCCATCCCGGCTTTGGGCGGTGACAATCCGCTCCGGTGTCAAGCCGGTTACTGTGGTTTCCGGGTAAACCTTAATATTTCTGTCAGCCACCTGCTGGGCATACACCGCGGCGTACTCGGGGCCGGTCAGCTCTCTGCCAAGCTTATGCAGACCGAAGCCATTGTGTACACACTGCATCAGAATTCCGCCTAGATTTGGTTCCCGGTCCAGAATGACGACATCCTGCACACCGGCATCATAAGCGGCGATGGCAGCTGCCATGCCTGCAGGACCGCCGCCGATAATTACGATATCGTGAAAAACCATCTCATTCACCAATCCTTCCTGTGACCATGTAGGAATTACCACCGGATTTGGTAACCGTTTCCATAGGCACACCCATTTCCTCTGCCAGAAGTTCCATTACATAGGGTCCGCAGAAGCCGCCCTGGCAGCGCCCCATACCGCTGCGGGTACGGCGTTTTACACCGTCTATATCCATTGCAGCCGGGTTCTGGGTAATGGCAGCACGGATTTCACCCTCGCTGATGCCCTCGCACCGGCAAACAATTCTGCCGTAGGCAGGGTTTTCCTGAATATAGGCATCCTTTTCCTCATCAGTCATATCCCGGAACGCATGGGGATTCTCCCGGATACCATTCCAGTTCGCTTTTTCTACCAGAACAAGACCGGCTTTTGCCAGCAGTTTAGTCAGATAGTGGGCAATGGAGACACAGCAAGTTAGTCCCGGGGAATCAATGGCAACGGCATGTATAAGGCCCGAAAGATTCTGGGATTCTTCCAGAATGAATGCATCGGGAGAGCCGGTGGCCCGGACACCGGTAAATGAGGTGATGACTTGACGGAAGTCAACAGTGGGGACTGTCTTAACAGCCAAATGCTTAATAAAGTCCAGCCCCTCCCGTGTAGTATCCCGGCTTTCCGGGGTAGCGACCTTGGTGGCATTGGGCCCAATCAGGAGGTTTCCGTCTGCGGTGGGGGAGACAAGAACACCCTTACCCTCCTTGGTGGGTACCTGAAACATGGTATGCGTTACAATGCCGCCAACGGATTTATCCAGCAGCATATATTCACCGGCTCTGGGGATGATATGGAAGTGGGTATCTCCAGCCATAGCGGCAATTTTATCGGAAAAGCCGCCGGCGCAGTTTACAAGGAATTTACCCTGCACCGAGGCACCTTCTCGGGAGAAAATGGTAAACATACCGTTTTCCTTTTGGAAATGCTCTACGGTAAAGTTTCGCAAGAGTTCCACACCATTGTCCATAGCATTGCCCACAGCCGCAATGGTCAGCTGATAGGGGCAAATAATGCCTGCATTGGTCACCTGCAAAACACCTGTGATTTTCTTGGACAGGGCAGGCTCCAGCACCCGGGCTTCATCTCCCGTGAGCAGCTTCATGCCGGGGGTATTGTTTGCTAGACCTTGCTGATAAAGCGCTGCGAGAGAGGCTTCCTCTTCTGCAGAGAAAGCGCAGACCATGGAACCGTTGCGCCTGTGAGGTACGTGCAGCTCCTGGGCTGCCTGAAACAGAAGTTCTACGCCCTGCGTATTCAGCTTTGCTTTCAGCGTACCGGGAACGGGATCATAACCGCCGTGAATAATACCGCTGTTGGCACGGCTGGCACCGCAGGCTACATCGTTTTCCTTTTCCAAAAGGCAGACAGACAGCTGATACCGGCTTAAATGCCGGGCCAGCATGCCACCAATGACCCCTGCGCCCACAATTACTACATCAAATACCATAAAAAACTCCTTTCTAAAATACAAAAAGAGAAACAGAATACCAAGGACGCATATTTCATCGTCCCTGATAGTCCGTTTCTCTTAATCTCTACGGAATATAGAATTTTATAAATACCAAAGGTCTTTTCGACCGGTGGATACGGCTATCGCTCCACAACTCAGTGCATCCATAACCTCGGCCTTAGTCTCAATGAGCCCGCCTGCAATCACCGGAATGCTGCCTGTTGCGAACCGCCGGATGCTCTTGCCGATCACTCCGGGCATCAGCTCAATAAAATCGGGATTTGTATGGCGGAGCATTTCATCGATGCTCTCCAATCCCTTGGAGTCCAGCAAAAAAAACCGCTGAACAGTCAATAAATTCTGCTCCTTAGCCAAATGAATCAGCTGCGCGCGGGTGGAAATAATTCCGTCCACGCCACACTGGACAAGGTAACGGATTCCCGAACGGTCGCGGCCAATGCCCTCGGCCAAATCCAAATGCACCAATACATAGCGGCCGGTGCTGTGTGCTTGGGAGATCCGATCCTTAATGGTGAGCAGGTTTGCGGATAAATAAAACAGCGCCTGTGCAGGAGAGGCCAATGCCTCATCCCATTTGTCATCTCCGATGGCGGTGATAACCGGATTTTGCATAAGGCAGTCTGCAAGCTTTGATTGCATTTTAACCCTCCTAATTCTGGGAAAATCCATTTATTGTAGAAAAACGCAGGGAATGCATCGTACCCTTAAGGAAGAGTGAGTATTGGGAAGGGAAAGAGAATTGAGAGAAGTTTTCTTGCTCTTTTTGCGTTCTTCAGCGGCACCATTCGATGGAAGAAATGTTTTTACTGCATTGGACTTGCTTGAATTACTCTGGTTTCTGGGTAATTGTATGTCCAAACATCCGCTTATACAGCTTACTGACATAATTGGGGTCTGAGTACCCGTACATGGTTACAGCCTCATACAGATAGATATGCTCTTTTTCCATGAGTGCTTTCATGCTTTCCAGCTTCATTTTATTGATGTATTTCATAACGGTGATTCCTTCTGTGCTTTTGAACACACTGCACAAATATCCGGGAGAAATTCCCAGATGATTCGCAATCGCCGTTTGGGTAATTGGCTGAAAAATATTCTGACGGATATATTCTTTGGCTTGCTCTGTATATAGTGTTTCGTTTGGCCGCTTTGTCGGAGATGCTTCCCGGACGCACTTGTCTATTTCTCCAAGCATGTCCAAATACTTTGCCGCAAACCGTGCATAGGACGCTCTGAAAAAATCCTGTCGGTAGATAAAATCATCGATCATTCGGCGAATGGTTTCCGTTCCGTACTTTGCCGGAATCACTGTCGGCAAGCGTAAACCTGCCGTGGTTTCCCGAAAGAATTGCCACAGCACATTTACGCCAACGGTATGGTGACAGTGGGGCTTTTCCGCAGAAACCGTGGTGGCTCCTTCGTGCAGCAGGCAGACCACATCGTCTTTACAAGCGGTATATGTATTGCCCTGAAGCTCTATGGTGAGTGAGCCTTCCTCTAAATAGAGAATTTCAATAAACCTTTCCTGTTGGGAAAAAGCAGCCTGGTATCGGTCTGCGGAATATATATGCGCAAAATTGATTTGCGGCAGGGAGAGGACATCCAGCACATTCACGCAATCTCCTCCTTTATGCGATTATAGTTCTTTATATGAATTTTGTCAAGATTATATGAATAATCTCTATTTACTTTTCCTTCATTTTTGCATACTATTACCTTATACAGAGTTCTTTTCAAAGGAGTTGTCGTTGTATGAAATTAGCGCAGTGCCTGAGCGAAGAAATGAAAAACCAGCCGGTCGGTGTTTATTCCCCCAATTATTTCCGCTCCCTGGGATACCGGCAGGAATTGGCGGCCCCGGCTGTCATATTGCGGGCCAATGGCATTCACACACTTTTTGCGGTGCCCACACCGGTTATTTTGAAAAATGAGATTATTACAGGGAATCGGAAGTCACTGTTTACTGATGCGCCCCAGGTGGTACTGAACTACGCCGATACCATTTGCAACAGCTTCGGCAGCCGCGATTTTATTACCAACAACGACCACTATGCTCCCAATTACGAGCACATTCTGGAAACCGGCATCGGAGGATTGCTGGAGGAAATTAACCGTTCTTTGGTTGTTCACCGGGAAGACCCCGGCAAATGCCAGACCCTCACCGCCATGGCGCACACCCTGTCCGGCTTTTCCGCAATGATTGAAAAATATGCCCGACAGGCAGTGCTTTGCAAGGGGATGGAAGGCTACAACCCATCCTATCTGGATTTTATTGCAGAAAACTGTAAGGCTATTGTCACCGGTAAGCCCCAGACCTTTGCCCAGGGGCTGCAGCTGATATGGTTTTGCCATCTGGCCTTTTTGATGGAGGGCCGCACTGCTATGGCGTTAGGCCGGTTGGACCAGTACCTGTATCCTCTGTACCGGCAGGATGTGGATGCCGGCACAATCACCGACAGGGATGTGATTGCCCTGCTGGAAAATGTGTTTATCCGGCTGCATAATGACGATGATGATGTTGTCAATATCTGTATCGGCGGACAAAACATCCGGGGAGAATGTGTGGTCAACGGTCTGAGCCGATGTATTCTGCAAGCGGTTAAAAACTGTAACGTGCCCGGCCCCAACCTCTCCCTGCGGCTGACGGAAAACACCCCCGACGATTTTCTGGACGAGTGTTTAAAATCCATTGGCACCGGTCTTGGCTATCCGGCGCTGATGAATGACGATATAAACATTCAGGCGCTAAAGGCCTATGGCTACGAAGAAGAGGACGTGTATAACTACAGCATGGTGGGCTGTATTGAGAACTTCATCACCGGTATGCAGCCACCCTGGTCCGATGGCAGGTTCGATACCCCCCGGTTCTTTGATTTCGTGTTTAATAACGGCATCAGCGAAACCAATCAGTCGGCAGGTCCTGACACGGGAAATGTAGAGGCGATTGCCTCCATGCAGGAATTTATGGATAAGTTCCAGCAGCAGCTTGCCTACGGTGCACAGGAATATATTGCAAAGTTTCAAAACCGCAATGACCGTATAAATCAAGCCCATTTCCCGGATCCGTTTTTGTCCTGCTTCTGTTATGACTGCATCGGCAGGGGGTTAGACATCCATAATGGCGGAAGTAAATACCCCTCCGTCCACGGTGCTGCTATTATGGGCATTGGCACAGTGGCGGATTCGCTGGCCGCAATAGAAAAAGTGGTGTTTATAGACCGTGAAGCAACCCTTGCGCAATTAAAGGAAGCCATGAACCGGAATTTTGAGGGCTTTGCAGAACTGCGGGAAAAGCTGCTTGCAGCGCCAAAGTACGGCAATAACGATGCTTTCGTGGACAAATATGCCGTTTGGTTTATTGACTATTTTAGCGAACTTTTCAGCAACTACAAAACCCGTGACGGCGGTGGCATATACATCATTGCAGCAGCCAATATCAGCAATATCCTCGCAGGCCGTACCGTCAACGCAACGCCGGACGGCAGGAAACGGGGAGAACCCCTGTCGGATGCCGCCTCTCCCACCTATGGCCGCGACAAGAAAGGCGCTACCTCCACCTTAAACAGCGTTTCCAAGCCAGATTACACAAAAGTTGCCTGCGGCAGTGTGGTAAATCAGAAGTTCTCTCCCGCCATGTTCAGCGACGAAAAGCGAAAAAAACTTATGGCGCTGATCCGAGCCTATTTCAAGGCCGGTGGGCAGGAGATACAAATCAATGCCACCTCCAGAGAGGTTTTGCTGGATGCCATGGAGCACCCGGAGAATTACCAAAATCTCGTTGTGCGGGTATCCGGATTTTCCGCCTTTTATGTGACGCTTGACCGGGACGTTCAGCTGGATATTCTAAACCGAACCCAGCAGGAGTAATGCCAATGAACATTTCCAATATTCAGCACTTCTCCGTGGGTGATGGGGATGGAATCCGTACCACAGTTTTCTTCAAAGGCTGTAACCTCCGCTGCCCCTGGTGCCATAATCCAGAGAATCTCTCCGGTGAACCCTGCGTGCTGCACTATGAAAACCGACAGTCAGAAGTTTGCGGAAGGCAAGTATCCCCAGAGGACATTCTACCGGAACTGTTGGAAGACCGGAATTTCTTCTCGGCCAGCGGTGGCGGCGTTACCTTCTCCGGAGGCGAAGTGATGCTCCAAGCCTGTGCCGCCGCAGCACTTGCCGAGAAGCTGCAACAGGAGGGTGTCTCTGTGTGGATTGACACGGCAGGCTGCGTGTCCTATTCTGCCTTTGAAGTACTCAACCCCTTTGTAGATGGATATCTGTTTGATTTTAAAACTGCAAGTGCGGAAAAGTACAAAGGACTGGGCGGAAGCCTGCAACAGGTTACTGAAAATATAGCGCACCTTCTTGCAGACAGAATCCCCCTTCGTATCCGCATCCCGCTAATTCCCGGATTCAATACCGATGTCCTGTCTGTGGAGCAGATTTGCACACGCCTTGTGAATCTAAACGTAACGGCAGTAGATTTACTTCCCTTTCACCGGCTTGGCTCGGCAAAATATGCCGCACTGGGTCTTGCTTATGCCTATAAAGATATCCAGCCCCTCTCCAAAGAGGAACTGGAAAGTATACGGAAGTATTATGCACAACATTTTAATGTAACAATAGAACGTTAGGAGATGGAACAATGAAAGCAAAAGCAGCAGTATTCATGGGCGCACACGCGGATTTCCAGGTGCGTGAATTCGAAATCACTACGCCTCCAAAGGGGTATGGACAGATGGAATTGCTTGCCAGCGGTATCTGTGGAACGGATATTCACATGCACAACGGCACCCTGGCAGTGGCAGCTCCTTCCATTATCGGACATGAATTTGTAGGCAGGATAACCGATGCCAACGCCGCAGAGGCTGCGCAGTATGGTCTGCAAATCGGAGATGCGGTTATTGCCGATATTGCCGTACCCTGCGGGGAATGTATTCTCTGCAAAAGCGGTGATGATGCCAACTGCGTGAATATGCAGGTAACCAATGGCGGCAGCATTGACACGCCTCCTTACTTATATGGCGGCTACAGCGAAGTGAACTACACTCCCCTTACAAATCTAATCAAGATTCCCGAGGATATCGACCCTGTGGTAGCTGCGACCTTTGCCTGCCCCGGGCCTACCGCAGTCCATGCCTGTAGTCTGGCGGAGCAGGCGGGCGTTGTCCTAAAGGATATCAACGCAGCTGTTGTTCAGGGACTTGGACCTGTGGGCGTATTTGCGGTTATGTATCTCAAACGGATGGGTGTAAAAACTGTGTACGCTATCTCCTCCGGCAAGAATCCCAAGCGGGATGAATTGGCACGCTCACTGGGAGCCGACAAGGTGTTCCGTCTCTGCGAAAACGGAGCTGCAGCGGTCACAGAGGCATTGCAGGCAGAAAACGGCGGCCTGGGCGTTGACCTTTGCTTTGAGGCATCCGGTGCACCTCAGGCTGTGGCCCAAGGCATGGATATCCTGCGCAACCGGGGCGTGTATCTCATCCCCGGTCAGTACAGTAACTCCGGCGGTATCGAGATTCAGCCCCAGATGATTACATTTAAAGCTCTGCATATCATCGGTTCTTCCCAATACTCCATGTGTGATGTGCGGAAATACCTGGCGTTTCTCAGTGCGAACCCCGATCTGCATTCCAGCATTGAGGCTTTGAGCAGCCGCTATCCTGTTGTCCGCATCAATGATGCCATCTGTGATGCAAAGGCCGGTAACAATATTAAAACGCTTTTGGTAAAGTAACAACCACAGGAAGGACGTGCTGCAAATGAAAATTGAACTCACACAGACAGCGTGCAACCCATCCGAACTGCGGGAGAGAATTGACCTTGTGGATGACGGTGGAACTGTTCTGTCTACTACAGGAATTCGCACGCTCCAAAGCCGGTTCTGCGGAAAATCCATATCGACGCTTGCCATTGGCGGTGTCGCCACGCCTCCGCAATATAGGCGGCATGGCTATGTGCGGATGATCTTTGACCATGTGCTTTCTATGTCCGCAGAGCGGGACTGGGCCGTGGCCATGCTCCATCCCTTTGATGCAGCCTATTACAATAAATTCGGCTTTGAGAAAATTTCAGACCATAAAATCCTCACCTTTCCCATTACTAAACTGGGTTTTCTGCCCCGATGCTCCAATCTGGTGCCGCTAGATAGTGAAAAGCGGCTTACGGACGTTCTTACTGTCTATGAGAAGTTTGCAGCTAAACGCAATGGGCTATTCCACCGTTATGACAGCAAATTCTATACAGTATCCCCCTCTGATGAGCAGGCTACCTATATTTGGTATGATGAAACAGGAGAAGCCGCGTCCTACATTACCCTGTCGGTAGAAGAGTATTTTGAAGTGAACCGCATGGTTTCCGTTGCGCTCCACGTAAAAGAATTTGCGTTTACCACTCCCGCGTCCCTCCATGCAATCCTGGGTTTTTTGCGGATGTATGAAGGTACTTGCGAGACCGTAAAAATTCATCACTGCGGCATGGCACCGGAAATTGATGCCATACTCCGCTACTATACCGACACTTCGTACCAACTGGTTGCCGATGTTCAGGCGCGTATTTTGGATATGCGCAGTATTCTGGCGGCTAATGAATACCCCATGCATTCCGGTTCGTTCCGAATTTTTGTGGAGGACACTCTGCCAAAGACCCGCGGATTATGGGAAGTGCAGTATGCAAACGGCACAGGCTCGGTAGAAAAACTGTCGGACCAGCCGGAATCCTACGATATCTATGCCCCCATAGATGCGCTCACCAAGCTTATTTATGGCTATGAAGCTTACTCCCTGCATCAGCTTCCGTTTATAAAGGGTGTGAAGGTCCGGGGTGACTGCGCAGATTTTCTGGCAGCGTTTCCCAAGCGGCACACCGGGTTTTTCGAGCATTTTTGATACAGCAGTCTGGCCGATCAGCAAAAAGGCACCAATGAAAACAGAAGAGAACAAACAGTTTATAAAGAGTATGCTTGAGGAGGTAAGACAATGAAACGTTCTGAAATCAACAAAGCACTGAAAGAGCTTGAAGCCATGTGCAAGGAGTACCGATTTTCCCTGCCGCCATTTTGTCACTTTACCCCCGCTGAGTGGCAAACAATCGGTCATGAGTATGACGAAGTAAGAGAGTGCATGTTGGGTTGGGACATCACGGATTATGGCATGGGGGATTTTGATAAATTTGGCTTTTCTCTGATTACCATTCGCAACGGCAATCGTGCAATGGCAGAAAAATATCCAAAGGTTTATGCAGAAAAGTTGTTGTATTTAAAAGAAGGCCAGTATGCGCTCAATCATTTCCATTGGTTTAAGACTGAGGATATTATCAACCGGGGCGGCGGAAATGTTCTGATCCGGGTGTACAACAGCCTGCCCAATGAGGAAATCGACTACGAATCCGATGTGACTGTACACACCGACGGCCGCACCTATATGGTCCCTGCCGGTACACAGATCCGGTTGACCCCCGGCGAGAGTATCCATATTCAGCAGCGTATGTACCATGATTTTTCGGTAGAAGAGGGTAGCGGCCCGGTATTGCTGGGCGAAGTCAGTCAGTGCAATGACGATAATACTGATAACCGCTTCAACCCGCCTGCAGGCCGTTTCCCTGCCATTGAAGAGGATGAGCCGCCCTACCGTTTGCTGTGCAATGAGTATCCGAAGGCAAAGGCGTGATATTTTCGAAAGAATATTTCATTAAAAGCAGCACTTACCTGTGCAATGGATATAAAATCTCGTTTTAAAAGTCGTGCCTTTTTCGTTCAGAGAGTGCTCGCGGAACTGGAATCTCTACAAAAACAAATGTCCGCCAGATAACATATTGTGAGAATACGACAAAAAAAGAAAAAGGGGTTGACATAGCCAGCTGCATGTGTTAGTATACGGGAAAATTGAATCGCTTGAGATAGAGGCGCGGGATTCATCAGTACCCTCCACAAGGCCAGGCAGCCGTGAAAGGGGAAAGGGGACACCGCCGAAGCTGGAAGCTTGCCTGAGAGTTTCCTGCTGGGCCGTCAGAGAATATCTGCCGGACTGTCACAAAACTTTGTGAAGCGCTATCGCCTGCAGTTGCTATCGGTTTTCACTTTAGTGAAATGGTATACGCTGACGGATCGCTTGACAGAGCGGTCCAATTTTTATACCAAAAACAGGAACAAACGAAAGGTGGAAACAAAAATGAAGAAGCTTTTAGCACTGATTATGGCAATGGTTATGGTGATGTCCCTGGCAGCCTGCGGCGAAAGCGGAGCGAATGCGGGTAATTCTGCAGCAGACATGCTGGCAAAGGTTCCCAAGGTGGAAGATTTGACTGCTACCGATACCTCTAAGATTATCGGTCTGGAGGATGGCGTTCTTACCGTTGGCATGGAATGTGCCTACGCGCCTTACAACTGGACCCAGATGGACGATTCCAACGGTGCCGTTCCCATTGCCAATGTGGAAGGTGCTTATGCAAATGGCTATGACGTGATGATCGCCCAGCGTATTTGTGATACCTACGGATGGGAATTGGAAGTCGTCTCCTCCGCATGGGACTCCCTGACCCCCGCGGTGCAGTCCAAGACAATGGATGCAAACATTGCCGGCCAGTCCATGACTGCCGACCGTATGGCAGAGGTTGACATGGCAGGTCCTTACTACTATGCAACAATCGTGTGCCTGACCACCAAGGACAGCCAGTTTGCAAAGGCAAAGTCCATTGCGGAGCTGGCCGGCGGTAAGTGCACTGCTCAGTCCGGTACTATTTGGTATGACTCCTGCCTGCCTCAGATTCAGGGTGCTAACCTGCTGCCTCCTGCTGAAACCCCCTCTGCTATGCTGATGCAGCTGCAGACCAAGACCGTAGACTTTATCTGCACCGACATGCCCACCGCTATGGGCGCTGCCGCTAAGGACGACAATTTGGTTATTCTGAACTTCTCCGGCACCGACGGTGACTTCCAGTTCGCAAACGAGACCGAGCGGGCAGAGAACGTAAACATCGGTATTTCTGTACTGAAGGGCAACCAGGAACTGGTCGCTGCTATGGATAAGGCATTGTCCATTCTTACTGAAGAGCATTTCAACATTCTGATGGACTATGCCATCGCCATTCAGCCTGAAATTTAATCAATAACAAACTTCCTCCGGCGGATTACGTCGGGGGAAGTACCCGTGAAAGGAGATAGCTATGAATATATTCATAGAGCTGATGCAGGATGTGGCAAGGCTTTGGGGAAAATACTATCCCATGTACTTAAGAGGTGTTGGCAGCACATTGCTTCTGGCACTGGTGGCAACGGCCATCGGCTGCGTTATCGGCCTTGCTTGCGGCGTGCTCAACACGATTCCTTATACCAAAGGTGACAATGTATTTAAGCGGTTCTTCTTGAAACTGGTTCGTATATTGGTGCGCATTTATGTAGAGGTGTTCCGCGGAACCCCCATGGTGCTACAGGCGGTATTTATTTACTACGGTCTGCCGTACTTTACCAACAATGCGGTGCATTTTGAGAGCGTCTGGCTGGCGGCTATTATTATTGTATCCATCAATACCGGCGCTTATATGGCAGAATCCGTCCGTGGTGGTATCATTTCCATAGATGTAGGTCAGACAGAAGGCGCCAAGGCCATCGGCATGACTCACGTCCAGACCATGCTGAACGTGATTCTGCCTCAGGCGTTGCGGAACATCATGCCCCAGATCGGCAACAACTTCATTATCAACGTGAAGGATACCTCCGTAATGTTCATCATCAGCTTTACAGAGTTCTTTGCAGCGCACAGGTACATTGTGGGTGTCAATAATATGTACTTCCCCTCGGCCACCATAGAGATGATTGGCTATTTAACAATGACACTCATTGCCTCCGCGCTTCTGCGGTGGGTTGAAAAGCGGATGGATGGCGCTGACAGCTATGAGCTGGTGCAGGTAGACTCTTTGACCATGACTGCTGGTACCTACAGTCACCCCAAGCGCGGCAGCAATTTCGACGAGCATAGCAAGGAATACCGCGGTCGCGTCCAGCAGATGCTGAAGTACGGCAGAAACAGAGGAGGACGTTGATATGGGCGATAAGATTTTAGATATTAAGCACTTGTCCAAGTCCTTTGGAAACCATGAGGTGCTCCGGGACATCGATTTTGCTGTGAGCAGGGGAGATGTTATTTCCATCATCGGCGCATCCGGCTCCGGCAAGTCTACACTGCTTAGGTGCATCAATCTGCTGGAAACCCCCACTTCTGGGGAGATTTTCTACCATCAAGATAATGTGCTCGATGGCAAGGTGAAGGCCCATGAGTACCGTGCCCACGTGGGCATGGTTTTCCAGTCCTTTAATCTGTTTAATAACATGACTGTGCTGGAAAACTGCATGGTAGGCCAGCAGCAGGTGTTGAAGCGCAGCAAGGAAGAGGCAAAAAAAGTGGCAATGGACTATCTGCAAAAGGTAGGCATGGCACCCTATATCAATGCCAAGCCCCGGCAGATTTCCGGCGGTCAAAAGCAGCGCGTCGCCATTGCCCGGGCGCTGGCAATGAATCCGGAGGTGCTCCTGTTTGATGAGCCAACCTCTGCGCTGGACCCTGAGATGGTTGGTGAGGTTCTGACAGTCATGCGGCAATTGGCACAGGATGGCATGACCATGCTGGTGGTGACCCATGAGATGGCCTTTGCCAAGGATGTGAGTAACCGGGTGGTCTACATGAATGCGGGCGTCATCTGCGAACAGGGAACGCCGGAGGAAGTGTTCGGCAACCCCCAAAAGCAGGAAACAAAGGATTTTCTGGCCCGTTTTAGAAATGCATAAAGCACATCCCCTGCACCGTACGGTGCAGGGGATGTTGTATATTGGGGGACAGAAATCAATTGTGATCAAGCAGTCCGTATTTTTGCTTCAGCCGGTCCAGCTTTTTCAGCAGCGGTAGACCCAGCAAAAACATGGTGACAAAGCTGCACACGCTCTGCATGAGATTCATTGACATACCGGAAACGTAAAATGGCAGGGCTGCGGACAGGGAAAACTGGGGCAGTACCAGGAATACAGAACAGGTGTCCAGAATGATGCCTGAGACAATGCTGCCAAAGAAGCCCAAAAATGCCAGTTCCAATGGGTCGCGCTTTACCCATTTCCACTTTGCGGCAAATCCTGCCAATAGACCGGCTACGCCGTAGGCCAGCATTTGCCAAGGGGTGAATGGCCCCTGGCCGGCAAAGAAATTGCTGATAAATGCACTCAGCGCACCCACCAGAAAGCCGGACTCACCGCCAAAGGCAATGCCGCAGAGCATGATGATTGCGTATATAGGCTTAAACTGGGGAATTGGGATAACAATACGGGAGACAACTGCCAGCGCGCACATCACGGCCAGCAGCACAAGCTCTCTTGCCTGGGGTTTTCGCCCCTCAAAAGCCAGCAGAAAGGGAACCAGCAGATAGATCACGATTAAGGTTCCTGTCAGGTAGTAGCTGCGGCCTGGCAGCAAACGCCCCAACAGCAGGGTTAGGGGAATTAGTACGAATAAAACCACAAGGATTGCAAGGGTAGATTTTTTCATGCTATCCCTCCCGGTTCTGGCGGTACAGCAGAAGCGTGTCCTCCGCGGTTACCGCATTTTGGAAAACACACCGGCTCATGCGGTTGGCGGCGGTGGTATAAAAGCTGTTGGCACTGAAGAAACGGCGGGTGGTGTCGGTGGTCAGCAGCTGCCCGTCAAAAAACATGCTCACAAGGTCTGCGTACCGGGCGCAGAATTCCACGTCGTGGGAGACCATCACAATGGTCATGCCATTCTCTTTGAGTTTACATAATATTACTGCTAGGGTCTCTTTGAAAAAGCTGTCGATGCCTTTGGTGGGTTCGTCCAGCAGCAAGAGTCTGGGCTGTGTCAGAAGTACTTTTGCCAGCGCAGCCCGCTGCTGTTCCCCGCCGGACAGGTCGTGGGGGTGGCGGGAGAGCAAATGGGTGATTTGACAGGTCTCGGAAATCTCTGTTAAGAGTGCCTCGGTGGGGGCAACCTCCTGCAAATCCGCCAGAAGGGTATCTTTCACAAACAGGCTTTGGGGCTCCTGGGGCAGCATGGCAAGGCAGTTTTTGTATTGTGTGCCTTTGTACTGGGACATGGGTTTGCCAAACAGCGTTATTTTGCCCCGGTAGGGCTTGCAAATGCCGCAAATTGCCTTTAGGGCGGTGGATTTTCCTGCACCGTTTCCGCCTACTATGGCGTACAGACTGCCCTGGGGAATTTGCGCGCTGAGTCCGCGGAGAATATCCGGACTGTCTTTTTCATAGCGGAACCAGACATCCCCAATGGACAGAGCAGAGGGCCTGTCCGTGGGCTGCGGTTCATCGGGTAGGGCGGGAATGGCTGGGGGTGTGGGGAAGCAACGTGTGAGCCAGCTGCGCCCTTCCCGGACAGTGAGGGGGCAAGCACCTTGGGCATTTGCTTCGTAAAAAACACGCATGGGGGTGGGCATGGCGGCTGCCATGGGATGCTTCTGCTGCCACAGCGTTTGCCCAATGGCGCGGGGTGTGTCACAAACGGCAATTTTGCCCCTGTCCATTACAACTGCCAAATCCGCAGCCGGGAAAATATCCTCCAGCCGGTGCTCGGTGATGATGACGGTTGTACCCAGCTCAATGTTGATTTTTCGAACAGTATTTAGAAAGTCGGATGCCGCCAGAGGATCCAGCTGGCTGGTGGGCTCATCCAAAATCAGCACCTCCGGGCGCATAGCCATAATGGAGGCCAGATTCAGCAGCTGCTTTTGTCCACCGGATAAGGTGGCAACGTCTTTGTGGAACCAGTCTTGGATACCAAAATAGCAGGCCATTTCCGCAACCCGGGAGCGCATGGTTACCGGGTCACAGCCGGTGCTTTCCAATCCAAACGCCAGCTCATGCCAGACCTTATCTGTGACAAGCTGTTCCTGGGGGTTTTGCATCACATAGCCGATTTTTAGTGCCTGTTCTCGCAGGCTTATTTCCTCCAGCGGTATACCCTGGAAGAGGATACTGCCGCTGCACTGCCCATGGGGTGCCAGTACGGATTTTAGATGTCGCAGAAGGGTGGATTTACCGCTGCCGCTTTGACCGCACAGCACCACATATGCACCCCGCTCGATGGTGAGGTTTATATCGTGCAGGGCATTTTCGGCTTGGCCGTGATAGGAAAAGGTCAAATTCTGGATCTGGATATATGCCATAAAAGCGCCTCCCAAAGATGAAGTACGGCAGGAATCAAACATAAAAAGCAGTAGCAGCAAAGACCCAGCGCGTAGATTCCGGAGATGGGTGCTGCACTGTATACAGGTGTGTAGGTGGCGGTGACGCTGCCGGCAGCGGCGAAGGCAGAAACAGCAGCCACCGCAAGGCCGATGAAAATAAACAGTATGATGTCCATAACGGTCAAACGGTAGATTTGAAAGCTGGTACGCTTTGCGCTGCCGTAACCGCGGCTGCGCATGGAGTCAGCGGTGATGATACCCCCCTCCAGCGCCCAGTCCGTAAGCGCGGAGAGCAGGGTCATGCCGCCGGCAAGCCTTTCCCGTAGGGGCGTTCCTCTGTCAGTGCCCTTTCCAATGCCTGCGCGGGCACCGGAAATTTGCCGGGCCTTGGTCATTAGGCCGGGAATCATGCGAAAAATCATCACCAGCAGCAGCGATAGGGACGGAAGCAGACTGCCGAACAGGCTGGAGAATTTGTCACCGGTCATAACGGCATTGTAACAGCCAAACCAGAGCATCATGTTCACAAAGATACCGGCAATGGCGGCGCCGTGCAGCAACGCTTCCAAAGTATAGGGCTTGCCAAAGAGCTGGAACAGCACGTGGCTGCCCCGGGTATTGAAAAGGGGATTGATAACAGTCAGTATAAAAAACAGCGGCAACAGCCATAGCATGGCTTTCAGAGCCTTTTTGCCGCGGAGCAGCAAATAGTAGGCAGTTGCACTGGCGGTACCGGCCAACAAATAGGCCGGGTGCAGGAAGATTACTGTAAAGACCATAACGGCGGCAAAAAACAGAAAATTCACTGCCGGGTGGCATTTGGAAAAGGCATCGTTTGTCATAGTATCTCCTTAAAACAAAAAAGTCCCCAATGGGGACTTTGTGCGTAACAAAAACATCCGAAAAACACCCCCAAGAGTTTTCCGAACAAGAGCCCCGGGCTGTATTCCGGCTCGTGACGCCATGGTGTGTTTCCCTTCTCAAAGCAAACGCTTCAATGGCAAACACGGCTGCATGTCACTCTACGGCGGCTTGGTACCGCTGGGATAAACCCATTCCATGTCACCGGAGCTCATGATATTTTATTTTCTTCATTGTATCATATTTTGTGCGCCGATGCAATCCTATTTTTGATGTCAAATGCTTCCATATACAATATAAAAAACACGCCCCGGCTACCGGAGCGTGTTGACATGATAGGGTGGACGGACATAGCGCTCGTGACTGGTTGGGGCTGGGCGGGCATAAACGCCGGACACCAGACCCAGCATGGCGTACAGGGACAAAATTGAGGAACCGCCGTAGCTGATAAAGGGCAGGGTCAAGCCGATAACCGGTGTGATACCGATACACATGCCCACGTTACTGATAACCTGGAAAATCAGCGCAGAGGCCGCGCCGTAGCAAATAAGTCTACGCATATAGTCCTGGCTGCGGTTACCAACCCAGATACACCGGGCGATAATCAGCACAAGCAGTAAAACAGTCAGTATGCAGCCCACATAGCCCAGTTCCTCACCAATTGCGGAGAAAATATAGTCCGTATGTTGGGCGTTTAGCGCGCCGTTCTGGGTGCGGTGACCTTGGAATAACCCCTGCCCGGTCATTCCACCACCGGTGAGAGAACGGAGGCTTCGTACAGTGTGATAGCGTTCATCGATACCCAGCGGGTCCAGATCCGGGTTAAATAGAATTTCAATCCGGTCTTTTTGGTAATCGGACAAAACATAGTTCCATAGAAGTGGCGCGGCGGCGATCAATCCGCCGGCACCTACCAAAAACCACAGGATGCTGATACCGCCGGCGAAGGCCATACCCAAAAAGATAAAAACGAAAATCAAGGACACGCCGGCATCTCCGGACAAAACCATGTTCAGTCCGACAATCAAGCCCAGATAAAAGACAACGCGCATAACCGAGGGGATGGAGGAGATACGGTTTTGATAGGCGGCCATTACCGATGCAGTGATAAGGATATAGAAAATTTTACAAATTTCTGCAGGCTGAATATCAACAGGAAGAAAAGGAATATCCAGCCAACTTTTATTGCCGGTGTTGTAGTCGATTCCAAAGGGAATCAGCAGCAGAAGCAGCGCGCAGCTACTGATGACCAGACCCAATCTGTGTTCAGAATAAAAATCAGCGTCGATTGAGGAAATCAGCGCGTACAGGGCAATCCCCATCAAGGAGGCCACAACCTGGACGATCACAAACCGGATGGAGCCGGTGTAGCGGGTAGCGCTGGAGATAATCAGGCAGCCAAAGGCAGTAGCTACCAGGCAAAGCAGCAGAAGCAGCTTATCGCCCTTACGGAACGCATCGGCAATCCTGCGGATAAGCTTGACAGTACCCGAAACAATATAGCCCATAGCCTCACCTCCTTAAGTATAAAGTATAACACAGACTGGATAAAAAGTAAACCGGTTACAGAACACCAAAAATAGCCAGCAGACCGATGATAGAGGGAACGGAAAGCAAAATGGAAAGGGAGTTGGTTCCTGCAATCACAGCGGGATCGCCGCCGATGGTTTCTGCCAGGGCGGAGGAGACCATGCTAACCGGCGCAAAGACGGCAATAGCCAGTGCCTGACGCACGTCAAGGGACAGAGGCATCAGAAAATAGATGGCTGCAGCTGCAATAACGGCAATGCCATAGCGGATGGCGAGCATACCGGCAATTTCCTTTATGTGTGCCTTTTCGATATGTAAGTCCAGCATCATGCCAATCATAATCATGGCAAGAAACGCATTGGCGTTGCTGAAGGGTGTCACAAAGTCCACCAGTGCCTGAGGAATGTGCAAGCCTGTCAGGGTTACCAGCAAAAGGGTCGCATAGGCCAGGAAGGGGACAGAAGTTCTCAGGGTTTTTAGAATGGGCTTCAAATTCAAGCCCCTGGAGCCATTGAGAATGTTTTTGGAAATCGCAAAGGTAGTGCCGCAGCACATCAACGCATTGCCGGCGTCAAACAGACAGGTACTAACCAAACTGGCAGGGCTTAAAAAGCTTTGCACAAAAGGCATAGCAAAAGCACCGATATTGTAGCCGGGGATGCAGTTGAGCCAAACTGCCCGCGTGCGTCGGGGATAGCGTTTGCTGACGCAATAGGCAATCAGCAGCATCAGGCAGTTCATGCCAAAACACAAGAGGGTAGCAAGCAGCAGGGAAAAGTCCGGCTTGTAGGAAGCAAAACTCACGATGGCTGCACAGGGCATGGTGATATTGAGTACCATTTTCACCGGGATTTTGTAATCCAGAGGGCCAAAGAAGCCTATGCGCTTGAGTACATATCCCAGTGCAATCAGGAAGATAAAGGAGGCGGATTTTAATAGAATCTGACCCATATTAAGTACCTCGGTTCAAGTAAAAATAAGGCGCGCCGGGTTTCGGCGCGCCCAGGCCAGAATGAAATTATTGCAGATAAATTGCTTTACAGGCCAGCATGGTCATATAGCAGTCCAGCTTGCTGACCAGTTCCATAGGCGCATGCATGGACAGCACTGGTACACCTGCATCCACAGTCACGATATTACGGTTTGCCATATAAGCAGCGACTGTGCCGCCGCCACCCTGGTCAACCTTGCCAAGGGTCGCAATCTGCCAGCGCACACCGGCCTTGTCCAGCGCGGTACGCACATGACCCATAGCCTCGGCAGAAGCATCGCTGGCTCCGCCCTTGCCACGGGAGCCGGTGTATTTACAGATAGCAACACCGTAGTTGAGACGGCTGTTGTTCCGGCGGTCACTGACTTCGGGGAAGTTGGGGTCAAAGGCGTTGGACACATCGGCAGACAGGCAGAAGGAGTGGGCAAAGCACTCAGCCAGCTTCACGCCCTGTGCGTCACACAGCATGCCCATGAAGTACTCAAAGGCCTGACTCTGCATACCGGAGATGCCCACAGAGCCGATTTCTTCCTTGTCGGCCAGAATGCAAACGGCAGTGTGGGTGGGAGTGCCCATTTCCAGCAATGGCTCGATTTCTGCATAGGCGCATACCCGGTCATCGTGGCCATAAGCACCCAGCAGACTCCGGTCCAGTCCTACCTCACGGCACTTGCCGGCGGGTACGATGGTCAGCTCTGCGGAGAGGAAGTCATCTTCAATCAGACCGTATTTTTCGTTGAGCCACTGCATAATGTGCAGCTTCACAAGGTCACTGCCCTCACCCGCCAGAGGCTCAGTACCCAGAATCACATTCAGCTGCTCGCCTTCGATAACCTTGGCGGCGGTTTTCTGCATCTGGTCGGCGGAAAGGTGGATCAGCAGGTCGGAAACGCACAGAATAGGGTCGTTTTCGTCCTCACCGACGGTGACTGTCACCACGGTACCGTCCTTGCGGTAGACAACACCGTGAAGCGCCAGAGGGATCGTGGCCCACTGGTACTTTTTGATGCCGCCGTAATAGTGGGTCTTGAAGTAGGCAATTTCGGAATCCTCATACAGGGGATTGGGCTTAAGATCCATGCGGGGGGAGTCCACGTGAGCGGCGCAGATGTTAGCACCTTCAGCAAGGCTCTTTTCACCGATAACAGCCAAAAGAATACTCTTATCCCGGTTGTTCAGATATACCTTATCACCGGGTTTAACTTCCATGCCGGGGGTCATGGCTTTAAAGCCATGGGCTTCTGCAGTGGCTACAGTCCAGGCGGTAGCTTCCCGCTCGGTTTTACAGGCGTCCATAAAAGCACTGTAGCGCTTACAGTAGGCTTCCATCTCCGCGCGCTGTTCCTGGGTTAGGGCAGCAAATCCGTTTTTGGGGTCAGCCAGCAGAGACTGGCGCAGTTCGTCATTTGTCATAATGCTTCTCCTTAGTATATAAAATGAGGGGTTCGGATGTTAGGCAGATATTATACTTCTAATTTTATTATACCCAACTGACGGAAAAGAGCAAGGCATTTTTCACGAAAAACACCGGGCGTTTCATCATTTGTGATGGTGTAATCACATAGCGCGGAAAACTCGGACTGAGGCCGTTGGGCACGGATACGCAAAGCGGCATAATCGGCGGAAATGCCGTCTCGTGCTACCAACCGGGCGATGCGGGATTCCTCCGGCGCAGTAATCGCAACCGTTACATCACAAAGTGACGCAAGTCCGCCTTCAAACAGACCAATGGCGTCAATGGCTACAAGGGGCGGGTTCTGCGCTAATTCCGCTGCAACGGCTTTCTTTACGGCACCGTGGGTAATGGCGTTTAGGTCTTTGAGAGCCTTTGTATCGGAAAAGACAATAGCACCCAACGCTTTTCTGTCAAGGATACCCTCTTTGACAGTACCGGGAAAGCGGTGATTAATGGCGGCCAACAGCGTATCGTCTGTTTCCAGCAGGCGGTGGTAGATTTCATCGCAGTCCAGTACTACCCCATCCAGCTGACGTATGACATCCAGCACAGTGGTTTTTCCGCAGCCGGTGCCGCCTGTAATGCCGATAATCATAACGCTACCTCCGCATCCACAATGTGAAAGGCAGCGGCCTTTTTCAGCCGGTTTTGAACCGCATAGGCAACACCCCCGCCCACAGGACAGCGGGCGTAGACCTTCCGGATGCTGGGGTCATCCAGTTCCCGAAGGGCAGCAAACAGGCCGGCAGAGAGTGTCTCCACCGTATCTTCCCGCCCGTAGGACAGGGGATTGCAGTCTGCATATAAGGACAGTTCTTCTTCAAAGCACAAAACCCGGTCACCGGGGACAAAGTGCTTCCGAATATAGGCAGCGGCTTTTTCCCGGCTGCCGGATACAATCAACACCTCTGCTTGCGGGGCATAGTGCTTATACTTCATGCCGGGGGCTTTTACCACTGCATCTTTATCAATCTGGGCGGTGACAGCTTTGTCCACCTCCAAATCACCCAGCACGGCCAGAAGCTGTTCCGGTGTGATACCGCCGGGACGCAGCAGGCGCGGCCGGGTATCAGTCAAATCCACAATGGTGGACTCCACGCCAATCCGGCAGGGCCCGCCGTCTACCACGGCGGCGATTTTGCCATCATGGTCGTGGAGTACGTGCTGTGCGGTGGTGGTAGAGGGCTTGCCGGAGATGTTTGCGGAGGGCGCGGCAATGGGAACACCGGACAGCCGGATAATTTCCCGGGTCACAGCATTATCCGGGCAGCGGACAGCCACTGTGGGCAGGCCGGCGGTGGTGCACTTAGGCACACACTCCCGGGCGGGCAGTACCATGGTCAACGGGCCGGGCCAGAATTTTTCTGCTAAATCGTAGGCTGCCGTTGGGATGGCGTGGCAAAACCGCTCCATTTCCTCCGGGTGGCTGATATGCAGAATTAATGGGTTATCCTGGGGACGGCCCTTGGCTATGAAAATTTTTGCAACGGCCTCCGGATTCAGCCCGTCAGCGCCCAGACCGTAAACGGTCTCTGTGGGAATGGCGACCAAGTCTCCCTGCTTTATCATATTTGCAGCCACTTCTGCCGTTTCCGGCAGATTGCTGGGCAATAACAGCGTTTTCATGTAACCCCTCCGTAAATGTGCCTCAAAAAGCAAAGGAGCAGCTGTAGAATACAGCTGCTCCGAAGTGCATTAAACAGTGGGCTGGTTAGCAGCTTCGATAATTTGGACAAATTTCTCGGGAACCAGAGATGCACCGCCGATCAGGCCGCCGTCGATGTCGGGCTGAGCCAGCAGCTCGTAAGCGTTCTTCTCATTCATGCTGCCGCCGTACAGAATGGAGATAGCACGGGCGTTCTTGGAGGAGTACAGCTTGCGAACTACGGTACGGATATTCTCACAGACCTCCTGAGCCTGCTCAGGGGTGGCGGTCAGACCAGTACCAATGGCCCAGATGGGCTCGTAGGCGATAACGACCTTGCGGATTTTCTCTTCGGGCACACCGGCCAGACCCAGCTTGATCTGCATGGCGATATGCTCGGTGGTAACACCGCTCTGACGCTGTTCCAGGGTTTCGCCGCAGCACATAATGGGAATGAGGCCTGCTTCCAGAGCAGCCAAAACCTTTGCATTTACATCGGCGTCGGTCTCACCGTACATTTCACGGCGCTCGGAGTGGCCGATAATGACGTACTTACAACCGGCATCGACCAGCATGTTGGTGGCAATCTCACCGGTGTATGCACCGCTTGCTTTGGCGTTGCAGTTCTCTGCACCGATACCTACTCGGGTTTCTCGCATAGCACGCACAGCGGCGGGGATACAAACAGCGGGAACACACAGTGCCACATCACACCAACGGCCCTTAGGCATAATAGCCTTCAGCTGGGTCATAAATTCCTTGGTCTGTGTGGGGGTCTTGTTCATCTTCCAGTTACCGGCAATGACGGTCTTACGATACTTTCTGTTCATTTTCTTACTCCTTATTCTATGTACACGCTGACAGCAACAGCGTTATTAGGCAAAGTTAGATTTTGAGATTGCCCTGCCGGTTTCCCGGCAGGGGATTGGTTTACTTACTTATCCTGCAGGCAGGCAATACCGGGCAGGTCGTCCGAGCAAACGAAACACAATCCGTTTTGACACAGAAGCGTCAAAACTTAACTGTTTCGTTGCTCCTCCTCTCCCCACAAAAGCCGTTCGCTTTTGCGGGGTCCCCGGAATTGCGCCGTCCTTACTTGTCTTCCAGACAAGCAATGCCGGGCAGTTCTAGGCCTTCCAGGAATTCCAGGGAGGCACCGCCACCGGTGGAAATGTGGGTAATGGCATTTGCAAAGCCCAGCTGCTCACAGGCAGCTGCGGAGTCACCACCGCCAACGATGGTCACGGCATCGGAATCGGCCAGAGCCTGGGCAACGGCGATAGTGCCCTTTGCCAGTGTGGGGTTCTCAAATACGCCCATGGGGCCGTTCCAGACAACAGTCTTGGCAGCCTTAGCAGCGGCAGCAAATTCTGCGCAAGCCTTGGGGCCGATGTCCAAACCCATCTGGTCAGCGGGAATGGCGGTGCAGTCCACGTATTCTACGGGAATCTCAGCATCAATGGGGGAGGGGAAGGATGCGGCGACGGCAGTATCCACAGGCAGCAGCAGCTTTACGCCCTTGGCCTCGGCCTTGGCCATCATTTCCTTGCAATAGTCCAGCTTCTCGTTGTCAACCAGGCTTTTGCCAACGGTCATGCCCTGAGCAGCCAGGAAGGTGTAAGCCATACCGCCGCCAATGATCAGGGTATCAACCTTCTCCAGCAGATTGTTGATAACATTCAGCTTGTCGGAAACCTTAGCGCCGCCCAGGATTGCTACGAAGGGGCGCTCGGGGGTGGCCAGACCCTTGCCCATAATGGAAACTTCCTTCTGTACCAGATAACCGGAGACAGCAGGCAGATAGTCGGCTACGCCGGCAGTGGAGGAATGGGCGCGGTGTGCGGTGCCGAAAGCGTCGTTTACAAAGACATCAGCCAATTCAGCCAGGGCTTTGGACAGCTCGGGGTCGTTCTTGGTCTCACCCTTGATGTAACGGGTGTTCTCCAGCAGCATTACGTCACCGTCCTTCATGGCAGCGGCCTTGGCCTTGGAGTCCTCGCCGGCAACGTCAGAAGCCATGATAACTTCCTTGCCCAACAGTTCGCTCAGACGGTCAGCGACGACCTTCAGGCTGAGTTCGGGCTTCCACTCACCCTTGGGCTTGCCCATGTGGGAGCACAGGATCACCTTGGCACCCTTGTTTACCAAGTATTCGATGGTGGGCATGGCGGCTACGATACGCTTGTCTGAAGTGATCTTGCCGTCTTTGGTAGGAACGTTGAAGTCGCAGCGGCAAAGTACGCGCTTGCCGGCTACTTCAATGTCTTCGATAGACTTCTTGTTGTAGTTCATTTTGATTCCTCCATAAATTGGTTAATGATATGATTATGTACGCATTTTTCCGAAGCCCTGCAGATTGGGAAAATCAAGCTGCCGCAAGGCTTCAAAAACCGTGATTGCCACGGCATTGCTCAAGTTCAGGCTCCGGGCATCCGGACGCATGGGGATGCGGATGCAGCTGTCGTAATGCTGCTCAAGAAAGGCTTCCGGCAAGCCTTTGGTCTCTTTACCGAAGAAAAGGTAGCAGTTGTCAGAAAAGTCTGACTCAGTATAGCTTCTGGGGGCTTTGGTGGAAAGACACCACATTTGCCGGACTTCGTTCTTTTCAAAAAAGTCGGCAAGACTTTGGTATTCAAAAACTTCCACCATATGCCAGTAGTCAAGACCTGCCCGCTTTACGGCTTTTTCCGATACATCAAAGCCCAGAGGATGGATTAAATGCAGGCGTGCACCGGTTGCTGCACAGGTACGGGCAATGTTGCCGCAGTTTTGCGGGATTTCCGGCTCTACCAGTACAATATTAAGCATTTTTGTTCACCTCAGGTCTTTACTTCCTTAAAACATACTTGCATTATTGTACGGCAAAACTCCCGTAAAATCAATCCAAAAAATGCAAATAAATCAACTTTTCATAGTATTCACATAAAAGAACGTTACCGGCGGGGAATTTTGTTAATTTTGCAAGGAGAGTAGGGGATTAATGGGCTGTGCAGCAGAACTTCCGTTAAAAAACTGTGAATTTTCCCAAAATCACTTTACTTCCTGCGAAAAGTCAATATAATAATGTCTATATCTATGAAAAGGGGTTGTCTTTGCGTGAAACTTGGCGGGAAGGTAGAAGGTGTACCTACGCTTAAAGAATTGTGGGCGAGGTTAAAAAAACATCTTGCGGAATTAAAAGAGACTTTGGCACCCATGAGCTGGGAAGACCGGCTGGATCATCTGTGGGAGTATTATAAGCTTGCGCTGGTTCCGGTGGTGCTCGTTGTGGCCATTATCGCAACGGTGATCGCCAAAGCCAATGAGCCGGAAGTTCTGTTTGAAGGCGTAGTTGCCAATGTGGCTTTGTCTGAAGAAACAGATGCCCTCATCACAGATGAATGGATGCAGGTGCTGGGCGGTGATCCTAAAAACGAAGTAGTGCGGTATTCAGAGGCTTATTTTGGCGATATGGCCAATCCCAAAAACAGCGACGAGATACAGTATGCCCAGAAACCCATGCTTTTGGCAGCGGCGCAGGAGATTGAGTACATCATAATGGACAAGAATGCGTTGACGTATTATTTGTACCAGGAGATGTTTGTTCCCTTGGAGGATGTCCTCACCCAGGAGCAGATGCAGATGTTGGAGAAGAATGGGTGGCTGTTTTACTTAGAAGAAAAAGTACAAGAGGATGCCCTTGAGGAAATATTCGGGGAGGATGTCGAGGATGAGAATGGGAATGGGAATGAGGAAGTTGGACTGAAATATCCCATTGCAGTAGATTTGTCTGAGACAGAATTTGGAAAGAACTGCAGGGTAGATGGTAAGGTGTACATTGCTTTTACCGGAAATACCGAAAATGCGGCACTGAGCGATGATTTTCTGGCGCATCTGCTGAACTGGAAACCAACTGAGTGATTTGCAGCGGGTACATCTTCGGATGTGCCCGCTGTTTGTAGCTGAAAACGGAAATATTCGTTGACATTTTTGGCGTTTTATGAGAAAATGAATCAATAAATTTTACACGTAAGGGGATTTTTATATGATGCAATCCAGAACCCATACCTGTGGAGAGCTGCGTCTTGCCAACGCGGGTCAGCAAGTTACGATTGTAGGCTGGATGGAGAACGTCCGCGAGGTGGGCGCCAACTTTGCGTTTGTGGTGCTCCGTGACTTCTACGGTACTACACAGGTTGTCATTGAAACTGAGGATATGATGAAGGCAGTCAAGGGCCTGAATAAGGAGACTACCATTTCTGTTTCCGGTACTGTCCGGGAACGTGAGAGTAAGAATCCCAAGCAGGCTACCGGCGATATCGAGGTTGTGCCCACTGAAATTAAGGTGCTGGGTAAGTGTGTACACAATTCTCTGCCCTTTGAAATCAATAAGAGTCGGGATGCAGACGAGAACGTAAGACTGAAGTACCGGTATCTGGACCTGCGTAACCCCGCGGTAAAGTCCAATATCATTCTGCGCTGCCAGGTGGTGGCTGAAATTCGCCGTCTGATGACAGAAAAGGGCTTCCTGGAGATTACGACTCCCATTTTGACCGCCTCCTCTCCCGAGGGTGCCCGTGACTATCTGGTGCCTGCCCGGAACCATCCCGGAAAGTTTTATGCTTTGCCCCAGGCTCCCCAGCAGTTTAAGCAGCTTTTGATGACATCCGGCTTCGACCGCTACTTCCAGATTGCCCCCTGTTTCCGGGATGAGGATGCCCGCGCTGACCGTACTCCCGGTGAGTTCTATCAGTTGGATATGGAGATGGCGTTTGCTACCCAGGATGATGTGTTGACCACTCTGGAAGAGGTGCTGCGCCCAGTATTTGAGAAGTTCGGCAAGTACAAGCGGGTATCTCCGGCGCCTTTCCGCCATATTCCCTTCAATGAGGCTATGGAACGCTACGGTTCTGACAAACCCGACCTGCGTATCGATTTGGAAGTGCAGGATATTACCGCAGAGGTTGCCGGCTGCGGCTTTGGACCCTTCGAAAATGCCACTGTGAAAGCCGTTGCTGTGGATAATTTCGGTGAGGGCCGCAAGTGGGTCGATAAGCTCTTGGCAGATGTGGAAGTGCAGACCGGCAATAAGGCCTGCTGGGTCAAGGTCGATGAAAACGGCCAGCTGACCGGTGGTGTTTCCAAGTTCCTGGCAGACTGCAAGGATGCCCTTGTGCAGAAATTGAATCTGAAACCCGGCAGCTTCGTCTGTATGGCAGCCGGCAAGAAAGCAGCCGCCCAGAAGACCGCCGGCGTTATCCGTACCATGATGGGTAAGCGTATCCCCGGCCACTTCGACGAGGAGCAGTATGCCATGTGCTGGATCGTGGACTTCCCCATGTATGAGATGGGCGAGGAGTCCGGCGAGCTGGAATTCTGCCACAACCCCTTCTCTATGCCCCAGGGCGGCATGCAGGCACTGCTGGACGCAGAGGGCGATAACGAGAAGCTGTTGGCTATCAATGCCAACCAGTATGACTTGGTAGTCAATGGCTACGAGTCTGCTTCCGGTGCGGTTCGGAACCACGATCCCGAAATCATGGTCAAGGCCTTCCAGATGGTAGGTCTGGGCGAGGAAGACGTGAAAGCCAAGTTCCCGGCTATGTACAACGCGTTTACCTTGGGTGCGCCTCCCCATGCAGGCGCAGCCCCCGGTATCGACCGGATTGTAATGCTGCTGTGCGGAGAAGAGTCCATCCGTGAGGTTATCACCTTCCCGATGAACAAGAACGCCCAGGACGTAATGATGGATGCCCCCACCGCTGTTTCCCAGAAGCAGCTGGACGATGTGCACATTCTCATCAACGAATCCCATCTGCAATAAGAATATCCCCGGCAGATTCCTCTGCCGGGGATTTGTGTAAAATAAGGACGTGTTGCGTTTTGCAACACGTCCTTTTGTCTATTTTCGTTTGCGCTTGGGCAGGAACAGGAAGATTGCTGCTGCGCCGAGACCGGAAAGGGTGAGAATGACAGGAAGGGCAGAGGGTTCTTCCTCTTCTTCCGGCTGCTGACCCGCAATCCGGATCTCCAGGAACAGGTTATCCATCAGCCGATTGGTTTCAGCAGGCAGGAACAGATAGCTGACACCCTTATCCAGAATGGATTGCTCCGGATAGATAACATCGCTTTCTGCCAGATATTCGTCCATATGATCCCTTGCGCCCTCAATGGGGGAGGCGTAACAGATATAGTCCATGTTAGCACCGGAGATTTCCGGGTCGCACAGGAAGTTGATGAACTTTTCAGCGGCCTCCTGATTTTGGTTGCAGGTAGGTATACACATGGCATCGATGAACAGGTTAAAGCCCTGTTCCTCCGGCAGATAGAACTGCAGGTCCGGGTTGGCGTCCATCATCATCATGCAGTCACCGGCATAGTAAGGGGCAATCCATGCGTTTTCGCCCTCCATAATGCCGTAGATCTGGTCCATGACGTACTGCCGTACCAGAGGATTCTGCTCAGCCAGCTTATTCGCCGCCTGCTTTAGCTCGGCAGGGTCGGTGGTGTTGATGCTGATGCCGGAATAGAATTGGGCTACGCCAAAGGCATCCCGGGAATTATCAAACTGCAGAATCTTGCCTTTGTACTTTTCATTCCACAGCAGTTCCCAGCCGGTTACATCTGCTTCGTCCACATATTTGGAATTGTAGAGAATTCCCACAGTACCCCAGGTGTAGGGAACAGAGTACTGGTTATCCGGGTCATAAGCAGTGTTTTTGAATTCCTCCTGGACGAACTTGTAGTTGGGAATGTTGTCAAAATTTAGAGGAACAAGCATATCCTCCTGAATCAAGCGGGCAATCATATAGTCCGAGGGGATGATTACATCCACCGTTAGACCGCCGCCTGCCAGCTTGGCATAGAGAGATTCGTTGGAATCGTAGGTGGTGTAGTTTACATCGATGTCCGGATACTTTTCTTCAAAGGCGGCAATGATGTCCATAGTGCCGTCACTACCGTCGGCAATGTTTTGACCCCAGTTCATCACATTCAGCGTGATTTTGTCCTGACGGGTAGAGAGGATCAACCACCCGCAGCCAAAGGCAATCACGGCAGCGCATGCACCGGCGCAAACTCTGCGGAAGAGCTTTTGGCCACTGCTGACGGATTTTGTCTGCTTGCGCAGCTTGTTCCGGTCGGACCGGATCTGCAGCAGATTCATGGCCACCATCAGCACAAAAATCAGCAGAAACAGCAGGGTGAACATGGCGTAAACCCGGGGCTGCATAGGCTTTTTGGTGTAGGAGTAGATCTCCACCGGCAGAGTGAGGAATCCGTTGCCGGAAACAAAGTAGCTGATTACAAAGTCATCCAGACTCATGGTAAAGGCCATGATAGCGCCGGAGACGATACCGGGCATGATTTCGTGGATGGTCACCTTAAAGAAGGACTGGAGCGGTGTGCAGCCCAAATCCATTGCCGCGTCCTGCAAAGCCGGATTCATCTGCTTGAGCTTGGGCATCACATTCAAAATGACGTAAGGCAGGTTGAAGGTAATGTGGGCAATGAGCAGCGTCCAGAAATTCAGGCTTTCCTTTTTATGCAGCAGGCTGGAGCCTACAAACACAAACAGCAGCGACAGGGAGATACCGGTGACAATATCCGGGTTCGTCATGGGGATATTGGTCAGTCCCATAACGGTTTTCCGCAGCTTGGGATTTAAATTGTGGATACCCACTGCAGAAAGTGTACCGAAAGCGGTGGCAACAGCGGTGGATACAATGGAGATGATCAGAGAGTTGCCCAGCAGCGCCAACAAATCCTCGTCCTGAAACAGCGCCCGGTACTGATCCAGCGTAAAGGTTTCGAAAACGGTCAGATCCTTGCCGGTATTGAAGGAGGCTACCACCAAAACCAGCATGGGGATATACAGGAAAGCAAAAATCAGAACAGTAAGAATACGGTTGGTTTTTCTCATACTACCACACCGCCTTCCTCATCCTCACCGCCAAAGCGATTCATGATGCCGGTACAGACCAGCACCATCAGCATCAGCAGCAAGCTCAGCGCCGCGCCCATGTTGGGGTTGTTACTGGTCTTGAACTGCTTTTCAATCACGTCACCGATGAGCATAGTCTCTGCGCCGCCCAGTTTTTGAGAGATGTAGAAGGTAGATACCGCAGGTACGAATACCATGGTAATACCCGAAAGGATACCGGGCATAGAAAGGGGCAGAATGACCCTGTAAAAAACAGAAACCGGAGTACAGCCCAAGTCCTCAGCCGCCTCGATGAGCCGGTTGTCAATCTTCACGATGACAGCGTACAGGGGCAGAATCATATAAGGCAAGTAGTTATATACCATGCCCAGAATCACAGCGCCGGAGGTGCCAATGAGATTCAGTGTGTTAAGTCCCAGCCGGCTCAAAAGCTGATTGATAATGCCGTTGGTCTCCAAAAGACCCACCCAGGCCAGTGTCCGGAGCAAAAAGCTCATGCACATAGGGAGCATCACCAGCATATACAAAATCTTCTGAATCACAGCAGAGCGGTGGGCGATAAAATAGGCGACCGGGTAACCCAGCAGCAGGCAGATTACCGCCGAAACAACAGAATACCACACCGAGGTGCCCAGGGTGGGCAGGAACAAGCCCAGATCCCTTAAATTACCCAGGGTAAACGCGCCGGTATCCGGATCAGTCAGGGCATAGTAACCCATCACACCCAGAGGGATCAGGGTGAAAAGGAGCATCCACAGAATATATGGACCGCTTAAGAGAACGGATTTATTCTTCTTCATCGGTCGCATCCTCCGTCAGCTCGTCGTACTCCGCGGAGTAGGAACTGTAGTCACCGAACATACCGGAGTATTCACTCTTGTGCATGATGTGGATGTCCTCGGGATTCAGCCGGATGCCCACGGTTTCACCCACGCCATGGTAATCCGTGGTTTGGATGAGCCACTTAAAGCCACGGAAGTCTACGATGATATCGTAATTAAGGCCTTTGAAGGTAACAGATGTGACCGTACCTACCAGATGACCTTCACCGGCTGGAACAAAGTCAATGTCCTCCGGGCGGATAACCACGTCCACCGGTTCATTGGGTGCGAAGCCGGCATCCACACAGTCGAATACACGGCCGAAGAATTTTACCTTGTAGTCGGACAGCATGACACCGTCCAAAATATTACTCTCACCGATAAAGTCTGCCACAAAGGCGTTTTTCGGTTCGTTATAGATATCCTCAGGCTTGCCGATTTGCTGAATCCGTCCTTTGTCCATGACAACGACCGTATCGGACATGGACAGAGCTTCCTCCTGATCATGGGTCACATAAATAAAGGTGATGCCCATAGCCTGCTGGATGCGCTTGAGTTCGTTCTGCATGTCTTTGCGCAGACGCAGATCCAAGGCCGCCAGAGGTTCGTCCAGAAGCAGAACCTTAGGCCGGTTGACCAGCGCTCGGGCAATGGCAACCCGCTGCTGCTGACCGCCGGAAAGGCTGTCAATGCTCCGGTGTTCATACCCCTTCAAACCCACAACGGACAGGATTTCCTGCACCCGCTGGTGAATTTCATCCTTGGGGAGTTTGGCAACCTTTAAACCGAAGGCGATGTTGCCGTACACATCCAAATGGGGAAACAGTGCATAGCGCTGGAAAACAGTATTGATCTGCCGTTCATAGGCCGGCACATCATTGATACATTTTCCGTCAAAAAGCACCCTGCCGGATGTGGGGGTTAAAAAACCGCCAATAATTCGCAGAGTGGTTGTTTTGCCGCAGCCGGAGGGGCCGAGCAGCGTGAGGAATTCGTGGTCATTAAAGTAGAGATTGATACCATCAAGTATCCGCTCCCCGTCGAACTCCATGATAAGATCCTGGAGCCTGATGAGTTCTTTGGACATTATCCTCCCCCGTTTCTTTTTTAAAAAATACGTCAAATTTAGACACTATACATATACAGCAAAAACACCGGTTTGTCAACGATATTTTATACAGAAACCGGGGTGTGTTTCCGGAATCGGGAAAATATGTGATTTTATGATAGAATACAAAATTGGCTTTTTTGGGAATGTTGGTTTAAATATCTAAAAAATGGTAATACTGCACTTCGGAGGTGCTTGAAATATGAGCAAACGTAAATTTAGCGGCAACATCAGCGGTAAGGGCTACTACATAGCCCTGATCCTGTGTGCAGTTGCCATCGGGATTTCCGGCTATTTGTATTACCGAAACGCAAACGATACCCAGCCCCAGCTGGAGGGGACAAATGCGGCAACGATGCCTTCTGACAAAGATGGCGGCGTAGCGGCAGTAGCGACCCAGCCTGTTAACAGCAATGTAGATGCTGCAGAGCCGGGGGGCAACGAACCAGTGGCTGCGGAACAGCCCCTTAAAACCACTGCACCTGTTTCCGGGCAGACAGTGGCGGTGTATGCGATGGATAGCCTCAGTTACAATGAGACTACCCGGGACTGGCGGGTTCACAATGGCGTGGATATTGCCGCAGAGGCTGGAACACCGGTTGTAGCAGCTGCAGACGGAACGGTTTATACCGTCTACAGCGATGAGACAATGGGCAAAACAGTCGTCATTCGTCATGATGGGGGCTACACCACAAGATATGCAAGTCTTGCCGAAGAGTTGGCAGTTGCACCTGGGGATACGGTTACCATGGGTCAAAAGATTGGTTGTGTAGGGCAGAGCGCGCTGCTGGAAACCGCGATTGGGGACCACGTGCACTTCAGCGTCACCTACAATGACAAGAACATGGATCCGGCTGATTTCCTCTCCGCAGAATAATACGCTTCTTTCTTCATTTTTCTTTCCTCTTTGAAAGGCCCGCTGCATTTTTGCAGCGGGCCGCTTTCTTATATATGGTTTATGCCTTATCCCAGGCTTCCTTGCAGGTGTAGAAGCGTACGGTAAATTGGAACTGCTTGCTCTCACCGGGAGCCAGATATGCCAGCGTGCCGTCTGCCTTGGCGTCAGTCTGACCCATAGGATAGGTGTTGCCGGGCTCCAAGCCCATGACATAGGTGTGCTCGCCCATCATCTTCCACTGGGTGAAGCAGGGCAGAACCTCCGGGTCGAAGGAGATGACCAGTCCGAGGCCGATTTCCGGGTTGAAGATTTTGGCCTTGCCTTCGTTTTGGAACTCATGGAAGAAGCACTGCTCCACATAACCGGCAGTGGGGGAGCAGACCTGCAGGTGGTTGGCAATGTCCTGCGTTGCATTTTCAGTGCGGCCGCTCACGTTATCCGAGGGAATCACAAGCTCGGTAGCTTCACTGAGTAGGGGATAGCCCATGTTCATATGGTACAGGAGCATCAGCGGGGAGGGGGTATCTCCGTGGTTTTCCACGGTGTCGGTCAGAGTCAAGGTGTTATCAACGGTGGAAATTTCAATTTTCCGGTTCATGATCAGCATCCGGCCAAACTGCCAGGTGTCTTTCATCTCGGCCTCAATCACCAGAGCATCCTGTTCCCGGTGCCACCAGGCGTGCTCAGCGGGGATGTTGGCAATGGTGCCGTGCAGACCCAGCTCATTGATTTCATCTTCACAGGGGCCGCCTACATTGGTCAGACCGCAGGTGGTCAGGAAGCCGGCGGTGAAGCTCTTCAGCCAGTTGGTACCGGTACGGTCATAAAAAGCGGGCGCTACATAACCGCAGGGGCCAAAAAAGCTCAAGTTACGGCCCATAAAGGTCACACGGGAGATATCCGCACCCCGGTCAGGGGAAATGGTGCACTCCAAACCCTGGCCATTTCTTACCTGCATCAGGCGCATGCCGTCGCCCTTACCGCCTACCAGGCGGTATTCTTCTACACCGGAAAGCTGGCCTTCATGGCCAATGTACTTGCTGTATTGCATAATTTCCTCCTGTATTCTATGTTAAATTTTGATATTTCCATTATATAACAGAGAAGGGGAATAATCAACAAGGAAAAGTGCTTTTTCATTCTTGAAAACCGGCAAGAATTGCAGAATTTGGGAGAGGTGCTTTTGCACCTCCCCGTTAGTTTTAGTCGGTCAGATATTTGTCAAAAGCCATCCGTATCCCAGTGGCCAGTGTAACAGTACCGCAGTAGGCAAAGCCGTTCTTTTGGAGGATATGCTACATCCGTTAATTTTGAAATAGGCAGAGCGGTCACAGTTTTACCTCACAATTCTGAATAAGGGAGATGTTACCGGGCATCCAGTGTCCAGCCCCAGTCTCCGTGGTAAATCATTTGGCGTGTCTGTCCGCCGTCAATACAGATGTTTTCCCCAGTGATAAAGCCGGCCTTCCCGGATGCCAAAAACAGAACCATATTGGCGATATCCATGGGGTTACCAACCCGGCCTGCAGGCTGCTGCGTGGCATCAGGGCCGGTGTATAGGGTATAAGCGGTGTCTATCCAGCCAGGGGAGATGGAATTAACCCGTACTCTGCCGGCAAGCGAAACGGCCAGTGCATGGGTCAGGGCAGCGATGCCGCCCTTTGCGGCGGTGTAGCTTTCTGTTTGGGGCTGGCTCATACGGTCCCGGGAGGAGGAAATGTTGATGATGGATGCTCCCTGGGAGAAATGGGGTGCAAACAGCTTACTAAGATAAAAGGGTGCGCTCACACCTACCCGGAGAGCGTAGTTAAAGTCTTCATAGCTGCAATTGTCCAAGCCTCGGGTGATGGGCAGGGCGTTGTTTACCAGCACGTCCACCTTTCCGTATTCGGAAATCACCTGTTGGGCAAAGGTTTCCAGCACGGTCTGTTCTGCGATATCTCCGCAGAAATATCCGCCGGGCAGGATGTCGATATCGCAAACGACAGCCCCTTCCTTGCGAAACTGCTCACAGATGCACCTGCCGATGCCTTTTTTTCCACCGGTTACGACTATGACTTTGTTTTCAAATTCACCCATATTTTTCGGTTTCCTTTCTTCCAATTGAGCGAGTTTAGCTGCAGGCAAGTGGGAATAACACCTTTGGAGCAATCTGAGGGGCGAGCAATGCTCGCCCCTCAGACAGGTTTAGGAACAGTTTAATTGCATGTGGCGCGGTCAAATTATCTGACTTTCTTTTGTTGAATCTTTGCGTTGATTGCATATACATCCGGATGGGAATCCAAGTACGCAAGAACCTCATCCAGTGTAAAGGTGTTGCCCGGCTGATACAGGGCATCATACACAGCGCAAATCAGCTGATAGTCCTCGGGGGTGTCCAGAGTCAAGCGGTATGCAGACTCGTCGCGGTCATAGGGAAACTGGCCCTTAGACTTATTGGTGTAGTACATGTAGGGGGTCACGTGCTCGTGCTCGTAGGGCAGGGTGGCGTTATGGTAGGCCTCGTCCAGCAGGGCAGCCGTGAACACTTCGCAGCCCATGCCGTCGCACAGATTATGATGCTGATCGGGATCCAGCGCATAAGTTACATAATTATAATCGCTGTCCAAGAAAAATTGGATGATTCGGTCAACAATGCCGGGGTCTGTCACGGGATCATCGGAAGTCATTCTCACATAGTAGTCAGAGGGGAATTCCTGCGCAGCGCCCCAGAACCGGGCAAGAACGTCATCATTGCTGCCGCGGAAGGTTTTAACGCCCCATTTTTCGCAGGCTTCGATGATTACATCATCACAGTCCATGAGAGAGGTGGCGATGACAATATCATCAATGAGCTTGCTGTGGCGGACACGCTCGACCACACGGTACAGAACGGGCATGCCATGCAGGTCTTTCAAAATTTTGCCAGGCAGTCTGGAGGAAGCCATATGTGCCTGAATAATTGCAGTAAATTTTCCTTGTTTCATAGTGTATCCTTTTCGTTATGCGATGTTAAATTACCTTAACTTTCTTATGTTTGATATCTGCGTTGATTGCATAAACATCCGGATGGGTGTCCAAGTATTCGAGGATTTCATCCAGTGTAAATGTATTGCCCGGCTGATACAGGGCATCATATACGGTACAAATGAGCTTGTAATCCTCGGGTGTGTCCAGAGACAGACGGTAGGCAGACTCGTCGCGGTCATAGGGGCACAGACCCTTGGACGCATTGGTGTAGTACATATAAGGGGATACATGCTCACGCTCATAGGACAGGGTGGCGTTATGGTGGGCTTCGTCCAGAAGATCGGCAGTGAACACTTCGATGCCCATGCCGTCGGCCAGATTATAATGTGCGTCCGGATCCAATGAGTAGGATACGTACTTATAGTTGTTGTCAAAGAAGAACTGGATGGCGCGGTCAAGAATGCTCGGCTCAATCAAGGGACAGTCGGAGGTTATTCTCCCATAGTAGTCGGAGGGGTATGCCTGTGCAGCACCCCAGTACCGGGCAAGAACATCCTCGTTGCTGCCGCGGAAGGTCTTAACGCCCCACTTGTCACAGGCTTCGATGATTGCATCGTCGCAGTCCATAAGGGAGGTGGCAATGACAATCTCGTCAATGAGCTTGCTATGACGGACACGCTCAATTACACGGTACAGAACGGGCTCACCGTGCAGGTCTTTCAAAATTTTGCCAGGCAGTCTGGTAGAAGCCATATGTGCCTGAATGATTACAGTGACTTTTCCTTGTTTCATAGTAGTTCCTTTTCGTTATACGATGTTAAATTACTTTAACTTTCTTATGTTTGATATCTGCGTTGATTGCATAAACATCTGGATGGGAGTCCAAGTATTCGATGATCTCGTCCAGTGTGAATGTGTTACCCGGCTGGTACAGGGCATCATACACGGCGCAAATCAGCTGATAGTCCTCGGGGGTATCCAGGGTCAAACGGTATTTGGACTCGTCGCGGTCATAGGGAAATTCGCCCTTAGACTCATTGGTATAGTACATGTAAGGGGTCACATGCTCATGCTCGTAGGGCAAAGTGGCATTGTGGTAGGCTTCATCCAGCAGGGCAGCCGTAAACACTTCACAGCCTACGCCAGCGCACAGGTTATGATGCTGGTCTGGATCCAGTGAGTAACCTACATATTTATAGTTGCTGTCGAAGAAAAACTGGATGATCCGGTTGACGATGCCGGGATCTGTCAAGGGATTATCGGAAGTCATTCTCACATAGTAGTCGGAGGGGTATGCCTGCGCAGCGCCCCAGTACCGGGCAAGAACGTCATCATTGCTTCCACGGAAGGTCTTAACACCCCACTTTTCGCAGGCTTCGATGATTACGTCATCACAGTCCATAGTGGAGGTGGCGATAATAATCTCATCAATGAGCTTACTGTGACGGACACGCTCGATCATACGGTACAGAGCGGGCTCACCGTGCAGGTCTTTTAGAATTTTACCAGGCAGTCTGGTGGAAGACATATGCGCCTGAATGATTGCAGTAACTTTTCCTTGTTTCATGATATAACCTTTCCGTTTTTATTTAGGCCGTATTATATGCCCAAAAGGTTCCGTAAATCGGCAACTGAAGGTATTCTACCATCTGAGGCCGGGAAAAAATATATCACAATCTTATGCTTTTACTGATTTTTTACGATATTCTGTGGGTGTGATGCCAAAGGTTTTCCGAAACACCTGGGTAAAATAATTTGCGGAGGAAAGGCCGATTTGCACCGCAATCACCGACATTTTTAAGTCCGTGTCCACCAGCAACCGACATGCCTGCTCCATTCGCAGTCGGACAATATAATTGCAAAGGCCCTCTCCGGTCTCTCCGGAGAAGATCCCACTGAGGTAACTGGGGGATATTCCCTGTGCTTCCGCAGTTGTTTGCAGGGATAATTCTGATTTTCTTAGATTTTTTGCAATATACTCTTTTGCCAGTGTCACGATTTGGCTCTGCTGAATGGTGTGACAGTTTTGCCGCATCTGCAATAGCTGCGTGACGATTGAGAGAATCCACTCCCGAATCACCGGTGTGGTCTCCTGCTCCATAATCCAATTGTAAGGATCTTTGCCTGCCAATACCCGGTCAGAATTGGGAAACCAGTTGGAGGCAATATGGAGAATGTGAATGATCAGCTCAGCCATGGTGCGCTTGATACTGGTATTTGACACGTTGGGTGTATGGCGGACCTCTTCAATGAGCTTGTCCAGCTCCACTGCGAACTGACCCAAATTTGCGTTTAGAAAGAATTCCACAACCTTGTCAAAGGTATGGGTGTTGGTCAGCGCCGGCGCGTACTGGAATTTGACAATCTGAGAGGCGAAGAGTACATTGCTGTTGGTGTATTGATATTTATATGCCAGCATTTCCACCGCTTCGCAGTAAGAGTTGCTGATGTTCTCAGGCTTCCATACTAGATTTCCGGCGCCGATAAACCCATCTGTGCCAAATCGCTGCTGGAGTTTTTTGTATAAGCGTAGAAGGTCGGTATTGAGGATTGCCTCTATATCGCTTTTTTGGGGCAGGGAAAACAGACAAACCACCCGGTTTCTGGCATCGGTAATGCAGTAGGCCGTATAACCCAGTTTCCGAAGCTGCCCGGAAATATAACCCTTCACGCTTTGGATGGTATTGTCTTTCTCTTCGTAGGATAACCGGCTGTAGTCCAGATAGACGATAGCGGCCAAATACGGCGGGAGGAAGGGCGTCAGACCAAGAAAACGGGCGCGTTCTATGATTTCACTGCCGGACATTTCTCCGGAAGCTTCTGCAATAGAGCGCAGAAAGTGCACTTGCTGTTCGGTTTGGGTACTTTGGATGGTGGTCATGAAATCCCTCCTTTTGAAAAATTGCGGTTGGGTAATTTCAGCCCAACCGCAATTCTGATTTCGGGGCTGCGCAGACAGGTGCATTCCCGTTGTGATTATCCGTTTCGTTTCAGAACAAGGCGCAAAAGTGCCTTAAATTCGCCGGTCTTCAACACAAGCAGGCTGGCGGCATAGACACACACACCTACGAAGATGCCCACACCGATGCCCAAAATTTGCAGCAGCAGGGATTCCATGCCGACAAAGGACACAAAACAGGTTCGGGTCACCCAGACGGCGCCTGCCATGATGGCCGAGCCAACCAGAGCCTTGACAAACAAGATCAAAATCCCTTTAAAATTTACAGAAAACAGTTCCTTGGATGTCTTTCTCATTAATAGCAGGTTAGCTGTAAAGACGGAGATACAGGTTGCCAACGCAAGACCGAGGCACCCCAGCATCCAGGACAGCAGGATATTCAGCACAACGTTGATAATAACGCTGATGATTGTATTGCGCATGATCGCTTTGGTCTTGCCGTATGCAGCGAAAACATTTACAGTGGTATTTCTCACAGTGCCAAACACCGAAGCGAACAGATATACTGCAAATAACGGAGAGACTATCTGTGCAGCCTGCATGTCGAAAGCACCGCGCATGAAGGCAACTTGAATAATGTCTCCACCAAGGATGGCCCCGCCCACGGCAATGGGAACACTGAGCATTAGAATCAGCTTCACTGTCCGTTCGTAAATGCGGGTGATCTCGGAGGTCTGCCCTTTTGCCACATATTCAGAGATGGTGGGAAAGACAATGGAAACTGCGTTGACAAGAATAATGGTGGTGATGATAACCTCCAGCTTGGAGGCGTAGTTCAGAGCTGCCATGCTGCCGGCATCCAGAAAGGATGCGGTCATCTTGTCCGCCAGTAAGTTGATCTCGTTGACACCGGCACCGATGATGATGGGAATCGCCTGTTTTCCTGCCTGCAGCAGGGCGGGATTCTTAAAGTCCCAGCTGGGGCGGATGATTTCAAACTTCCGGGTGTAGAGCCAGGAAATCACAGCTTCAATGATAACGCCGGACAGCAGGCCATAAGCTGCGGCAAAGATGCCAAACTGCTTGGAGAATGCAAACAGGAACACGGAAACACCGACGTTCCGTACCATAACCAGGGCCTTAGATACGGTGAATACGTTGTTAACCTGCATGATACCGGCACATACCCGTAAAATTCCTTCGAAAAACAAGATGGGGAAGATCCAACGGGTCAATTGCACAGTAAGTGTGTGCATCTCGGCCGAGAAACCGGGAGCAAACAGGTATACCCACAGGTCGGCGATTATCTCACTGAGCAGAACAAAGCCCAGTGTAATCGCGCAGATTGCTGTGAAGAACACGTGGATAAACTGTCGTGCCCGATCCTTTCCATAGACATATAGAACCTCAGAATACTTAGGCACCAAAATGGCGTTCATAGCATTCCATACCACGGCAAACAGCATCTCCGGTACCAGTAGGGCAATGGTGTAAGCATCTGCAACCTCAGACACACCGAAGAAGTTTGCAAAGACCACTTCTTTAAGTGCGGAGGACAGTGCAATGATTGCGGACAGGACGGTCAAAACAATGCCGTTTTTAATAAACCATTTTTCTTTATCCATGCGCTACGCGATCCTCTCTTGGGCTTCCTGGGATTGATTCCAGAGCATCTTATCCCGCTGACAGATGTAGCTGATCATGAACAGGAAGGTAAAGTCACGGACATAAATCTGAAACAGAGCCATAAACCAGAAAATTAAAAATGCTGCCTTGCTATCCCGGAACTTGAGCCCACGGAAGAGGCTGATTAACATACCCAAGAAGAATACCAGGCCAAGCAGACCGTAGCGCTGGAGAATTTCCAGAAGGAAATTATGCGTATGTGTTAAACCTGATACATAAACGGTTTCAATTCCGTATTTTGCAAGTGCTGCGTCAATAGAAGTGCCGCCAAAACCAAAGAGGGGACTGTGAGGCATAATCTTCATAACAACGTCGAAAATTTCCTGCCGGTCCTCGGTGTAAAACAGCCGGGAAACGAAGTCGGGCTTGGCCAAAATGATGGCAAAAGCACCAAAGATAGCAAGGAGTCCCACAATGACGACCAGCAACCGCTGCCGGATAAATTTGCCAATGGTCTCTCCGTGGGGAGCAACGGCAAAATAAATCACGATTAAAGCGCAGCCCAACAGCGTGGTTCTGGAGGTGGTGGTAAAGATGCCCAGGAACAGCAGGATCTTCTGGGGCAGGTTGGAGAAAATGTTCTTATCCGACGCAAAATACAGATACATGGCAAATACCAGAGGCAGACCTGTGGTATTGGGCCAACCGGAGAAGATTTCAACACCCCACATACGGTAGTGGATAAAAAAGAACAAGCGATCCAGCAGATTTACTTTAAAGGGGAGTGTAACCAGAAGGGCTGCTGCAAAAAGCAGGGCAAAACGCTTATACCACTTCTCAAACTTCTCCTTGTCAAACTCCATGTCAATAAACAGCACAAAATACTGTACCGCAAACACAAACTGGACAATGAACCACAGTTCATAGGTGCCCTCCAGGAAATAGACATAGTTTAAAATAGAGCAGATCACCGTGGCAAAGAACAGGAAAAAGAAGTGCATACAGTTGCGGCTATTGACCTTGAAGCGACCACCGAGCAGCAGCAGAATATAAAAGATTGCGTTTGCAAAGTATACGCTACCTACCTGAGGCAATGTGGCCATACACAATGCAAAAATAATTGTCATAAAACCAAGCATAGCGGTCTCCCGTCTTATTTTTGAAGAAGATCCTCAAGGTGAACACGGGGATATGCATCAATCAGACTGCCTTCGGTTGCATTCAAAATCCGGCAACCTTGCTGCTTGGCCAATTGATACAGTTCCATGTGCTGCTTTGCAACAAAAGAGTAGCAGTACAGATCAAAGTACATGTCCATGCCCCGTTCGGCAGATTCACTGCCGTCATAACAGTGCTCAAGCTTCTGGCAAGCAAAAGAACTGAAGTCACAGCCCAGCAAAACGATTTCCTTATAGCCCATATAAATAGCGGTAGCAATGGCGGTACCAATGACGTTGAAGGTAGAGGGCATGACTTTGGTCATATCCACTTTGTTGGGGATGGTACACGGACCCCAGCCGCACCACCAGTATACATTGTCTGCGTCAATCTCCTCGTTCAGGTATTTGCCGCAGAGCACAAAGCCGGTCTCGGGGTACATTTCTCTTGCGGTGACAACATCCTGGTTTTCTTCACCGGTGAAGAATGCGGGATCCACCATAAAGTACAGCAGAGGATTTACTGCGTTGGCCTGACTGAAGCGATGGAAGTGGTTTGATACCATCACATCCGCATCCAGCTTGGAAAGGTCTACACTTTTTAAAGAAGGACCGGTGCCCAGAATGTAGCATCTGTCGAATCTCCTGAGTTCACGAAGCTTTGCGTTGCGCGCAAAAATCTTCTTGTGCTTCCACATAAAAGGTGCACGCTTAACGGTCAGCGCCACGCTGACCGCGTCCCGGATCTTCTGATCCAGCCTAAAATGCAACATTGCTTTATTCATTGTGATCTCCCCTACTGTCAAAATATGTTTTGAGGAACGACTGAGGATCGGGAATTAACTGGCTGTATTTTTCCAGAGTGTTCTCATCCCAGGTCCACCACTGGGTTGCTAGCAGCGCTTCGATGGTCTTATCGTCAAAGCGCTTGCGGATGCATCTGGCAGGATTTCCGGCCCAGATTTCGTAAGGACCTACGTTTTTGGTGACAATGGAACCCATACCAATCATGGCGCCGGTACCGATGGTAACGCCGGCCTTGATCATGACGTTTTCTGCAATCCAAACGTCATTCTCCACAGTAGTAGTGTGGGAAAAGGACTGGTAAATGTTTTTTGCCAGTTTTCCGGCTATGGTGTTTTCTACACCGTAGAATTCAGAGGAGGTAGACACCCACTCCAACGGATGACTGGCCAGCCCAATCTTTACATTATTGGCAATGGAACAGAAAGCACCGATGCTTGTGTTGAGGATGGTACAATCATAACCGCAGTAAGAATGACGCCCCATAGCGGAGTCGATAAATTGCGTGCCGCCACCTACGCGGGCAGAGCTGTGAATCTTGGAACGGCATTTGGCGACAGGCTTCAATTTTTTAAATACTCTTGCAAGATAGTATGAAATCATGAACACATTCCTCTCAGAGTGATAGCTTGCGGAAACTAGCCCAGCCTCAATGAATTTGGTTATACCAATACAAAGCCGCAGATGGGCTTGCCGACTTTTTGGGCGGTAGCAATATTTGCCTGCATATCTGCAGTCTTAGAAGCAAAAGGACGCTCCAACAGCACGATACCGTCGGCGTTCCGGACTGCAGCCAGAGAGTTTGCATTCAACTGGAGGTCGGAGACGAAGGTTACCTGATTGCTCTCAGACTTCAGTGCATTTGTTACCTCTGCGATCACAGATTCTTCCAAATCTGCAATATCGGACACAAGCACAAGGTTGTTTACACCGGACAGAGCCAGAGCGCTATTTATGGCCAGATAATCCAGCGCCTGCGCCCGGTCGTTCCATACACGTTCCCTCAGAACATTGTTGGCAAGACTGGTCAGTTTGTCCTTGGGTGCAGCCAGCGTGCCCAGATGACACAGCGAGAAGCGGTCGATTACATGGGCGGCACCCGTGACCTTGCTGCCGGTCATGTGTATGGCAATTACCCAGATACAGCCCATGATACAGCCGATAACACCGCCAATAATAACCTTGAGGATGATGCCGCGCCAGCCGCTGTTGTTGCTGGGGGGATCCATTTCCAGTAGCATTTTTCTGCATTCAATGATGTCCTTTTCGTAGGTCTCTACCAGCTTTTCGTTGTCCATCTGTACCTTTTCCAGATTCAAATCAACGGAAATCTTAGTGATGGGATTGCTCAGCATGGTAAATTCGTGTGCGTAAGAGCCATCTTCGACCATTTGCTTGTTGGCTTTGAAAACATTGAAAATTAGGTTGAGAATGTGCTCGCACTCAGCGGTATCTTTACCGTCTACGGAGATATTCATAACGCCGCCGTCGGCTACATTAAACGCGATGACTTCCCGCAAATACTTTTCTTCGCTACCCTCCATATACGTACCCTTGACAATCTCCTGTAGACTCATTTGGTTCCACAAGACGGTGTACTGGTTAATGATGCGGGAGGTCATGTAGCTGATAGGAGTTTCGTAGGCAGCAAAAGTCTCAGTCAGTCCGGAGGTATCAATGTTGGAAATTGCAATCACCAGTGTGGAGCTTACCCGGTTGTAGGGATCAATCTGCATCAGATGAGAATGTTCATTGTACTCTGTCTGGTGTATGAGGTCCATAGAGGTTCTCTCAATGGTGGTTTCCAGATTCAAAACCGTCATCTCATAATCTGCCAGCGCAACCTCATACTCTTCGTCGGGATTTTCTGCCAGCACGTAATACCACAGCACGCCGTAAGCGCCCAGCAGCAGTGCAAAGATCAGTGTACAGGCGATGACTTTACGGATGTTTTTGATAATAACCGCCAGCAGTTCGGGGAAGGTGACGGAATCTGACATATAGGCTTCTTTCTTCATTTGATTTGTCCTTTCCTTTGTAGGTTGGAAAAATATGGTTTACAAACAGAATGGCTTGCGCTCGGTTGCCCGGAGCGCCGCCAAACCACAAGAAATTTACGTATTATCAACCAATGCTGACAGGATCTTCGGTATTTTCGGCACTATCCTGCTCCAGCAGTTCCTTCTGCTTTTGGGCCAGCTCTTCTGCTTTTTCAAAGCCTTCGGTGCTTTCCTTCTTCAGCATAATGCGCAGGGTGATAAGAATCAGCTTGATATCCAATAGCAAGGAGTAATTCTCAATATACATTAAATCCAGACGCAGCTTATCGTAAGGAGAGGTATTGTACTTGCCATAAATCTGGGCATAGCCGGTCAGACCGCCCTTTACCTTGGTACGGAAGGCAAATTCGGGGATCTCTTTGCCATACTTCTCCATATGCTCTGTCCGTTCCGGACGGGGACCGACAATGCTCATATCCCCTTTGATAATGTTGAGCAGTTGGGGCAGCTCGTCCAGACGGGTGGCGCGGATGAAATTGCCCACCTTGGTAATTCTGGGGTCGCGGCTTGTGGCGGGGATGGAGTGACCCTCTTTTTCTGCGTCTACGATCATACTGCGGAACTTCAAAATGGAAAATACCTCGCCGCCTAATGTGACGCGATCCTGCCGGTAGAAAACGGGACCGCCGTCCTCAAGCTTGATTGCCAGAGCTACCAACAGCATAATAGGAGCGGCGATGATCATGGCGACCAGACAAATGGTCAGATCCATGATTCGTTTCAGCAGCCGCTGCATAGAGGTCAGACCGTTGCCCTTGACCAACAGCAATGGGGTGTCGAACAGGTTAATGTCCTTTGCGCCACGGACCACAATATCTGTGATTTTCGGTGTCAAATACGTACGGATTTTGTTCTTGTAACAGAACTTCAAAATGTCATTGCGGATTTCTGCAGAGATATCATTGATAATCACTGCATCGTAATTGACAATTTGCTTGCAAATGCTCTCAAAGCCATCCTCAACGGAGATCAGCTTAACAATCCGGTACTTGTCCGGTCGGGTTTCCATCTTGAATTTCAGGGTAACCGCCTCATTACGCCCGAAAATCATAGCCATATTCTTCGGGACGTACAGCCGGTGGTAAGCCCAACTATAGAAGAAAGTACAGATAAAGGCGATGACAGCGCCGATCAGCATTACTATGAGCATGGGTACCGGAGAAATCACGGAGTTTGCAATTAGGCAAAGCTGCCAATAGGTGATGAAATTTCCGCCCAGCAATGCGATCCACTGGGAGAGCAACACGTCGGAAATTCTCAAATACCCAAACTTAAAGCCGTCCATGGTCGCGAACAAGCAGGCTGTAAGAACAAAATATACGCCTGCCAAAACAAATTTTCCTTTTCCAAAGTAATTGGGGAAAATACCGTGTTCGTAGCCGTACCGCCAAACAAGGTAGTAGATTACCGTCAGCGCTAACAACTCAATGGCCCCCTCCAGGGCACGGATCAGACTCTTGACGCCGTGTAGGCTCTTTCTCTTATTAGCCATATTCTACTCCTATAATCTCTTTTTGTTTTAGATACGCAGGCAACTGCATGCCGCATGTGCAAAAATAATATACCGGGGGAAATACAATTCTAATGGTACGATGATGCATGTTCGATTATCACATACATTATAACATAAATAATCGTTTTTGCAAGTCCTATGGAAGTGTTACACTATTATAAATATTACCAGCGATAATCCCGCGTTTTCTCATAAAAATCCTCCCGGTATATTGTGTATATCATTTCCGCTATCTTCCTCTGTACTCCTGCTGTAATACTTCTGCCATTTCCTCCGGCGATTCCTGGCATCCGCCGGCAAGCCACAGCTTGATAATAGCGTTTAGACCGTTCCGGAAAAATTCAATGTGGTATTTGAGATTCGCAGTAATATGCTCCTGCTCAGCCCGCTTTGGATCGTATATGGAAATCAAGTGCTTGTCGTCATAGCACAACTTAAAATAAGTCTGATAGAAAAGCTGATTTTCCTTAATATGCCGAAACATTTTTAACGCACCGCTGCGCTCATTAAAGTAATTATAATTGGCAAAAAGGTTGCTGAATTCGCGTTCCAGCTTCTCCCTGGTCTTATCGGCAAGGTCAAATATATCAATATAATTTGCGTAGAAGGTGCTGCGATTTAAATTTGATATTTTAATAAGATCGGAGACGGCGATATCCTTAATTTCACAGCTTTGCAGCAGTTCGATAAAGGCTTTTTCCAGTTTCTCCTGTGATGCTTTGCGTCGTTTGTTATTCTTTACATTCATAACATTTCTCCATTATTCCGACACTTGTTGTAAAGATGATGGTTGTTTTGCCATTGCAGAAGTATTATACTATGGTTGTAATAAAAAAACAAGTGTTGGAATATTGGAGGTTACTTATGAAAAAAAGCAGTTTTGTTGCGCTGGTCATGGGAACTGTCAGCGGAGTGATGTTTGCACTGGGTATGTGCATGGCACTTCTGCCTGAGTGGAATGCTTTTAAAGAGGGTGTCATTTTTGGCAGTATTGGTATTGTGTTAAGTGTTATCACTGCACTTATCTGGTGCAAGATGGAAAACAAGAAACTGCCCAAGACGAGCGGTAAAAATGTTCTGCGTATTGTCTATGCTGTTGCTGCCGTTTTGGTTCTGGGCGTAGGTATGTGTATGTGTCTTGTATGGGATCAGATCGTGTGGGGCACACTCATTGGCCTGCTAGGTATCATTATGCTGATTGCGCTGATCCCGATGATTAAAGGCATCAAATGAACCTATTAAAAATCGCAGGAAATCCATACACAAGCCTTGTCATTAACGCTTTATATGCGATTGGCAATTGTGTTTTAGGATTCTTTACCCGTTCCTGGTGGTTTATTACGGTAGGTGCGTATTACACCGTGCTTGCCACAACCCGTTTTTCTGTGCTGCAGATCAGGCGAAAGGCAGAGGGAAATTACGATACCGAGTTTTTCGCAAGACGGATTACGGGCGTTTTGTTGGTGGTGCTTTCGTTTTGCATTGTAGGCGTGAACATTCTGTCTGCGTTAATAGAACGGGGTACCGCTTTCCATGAAATCATTATGATTACAATTGCGACCTATACATTTACAAAAATCACGATCGCAATTATAGGGATGGTAAAAGCAAAACATGCAGCTTCTTCGGTGTTAAAGACACTTCGCAATATATCCATGGCTGATGCGTGTGTTTCTGTCTATACAATGCAGCGGTCAATGCTGGTTTCTTTTCCGGGTATGAATGCGGCGGGCATTCAATTATTAAACATTCTGACTGGTACCGCAGTGTGGATTATTGTGCTGCTGCTTGGAATAAGTCTGATAGGAGGAAAATATATAGATATGGCTAAATCGAAAATTGTAAAGGCAACTGAGCAAATTACAGAAGCAGTAACTGACGGTTACAAAAAAATTGAAAAGGGCGTTGTGGAAGGCTACAAGAAAATTGAGCAAGGAGTTGTCGGCGGCTATACCAAGCTTGAGGATAAGTTTGTGGATACCTACCTTGCCAAAGACGGTGAAACCGTTGAAGAAGCCAAGGCAAGACTGAAAAAAGGCAATGAATAAGCAAGGGACAGCACCCCGTAAGGAAGTATTGGGTTTGAACGCTCCCGTTCCCGCTTAACTGCATAAAAAATCACCGAAATACAACAGTATTCCGGTGATTTTGTTATTGTAAGAGAAAACATCTACCAATGCTTAAAACAGGCTATACGCACCGGTCAGTGCCACAATCGCACCAAGAAGCACAGCACCTGCGGAAAGGGCAAACAGTTGTGCAAACATTTTGTTGCGGGACTGCTGATCCACACCGGAGCTGGTATATGCTGCCAGCATTAAGCCGCCGCAAGTGGACAAGGGACTGAAGGGTGCCAGATTTGCGCCGATACAGATACCAACAGCCATCGCAACAGGATCCAGACCGGGAATGGTGGCGACCAGAGCAGGAACGGTGGGGATCAAGGTGGGCATTACCACGCCGGAGGCGGAGGAGAACCAGCTCATAACACCGGCAAGCAGGGTGATCATGGCCGTTGCAATAAAGGGAGTCATCAGCTTGGACAGGCAATCAGACAGCAGAGCAATGCCGCCCAGTTGGGTGACCACACTGATTAAAATGCCCACGCCGGTGACCAGGAGCAGCGTGCCCCAAGGCATCTTTTTCAGAGCAACCTCTTCGTTGCCAGCTTTCAGCACGGTCAGAAAGACTGCCATGCAAATGGCGGCAAGACCTACATTGACGCTGATGCCGGGCAGCGCGGTCAGGACTGCGGTAATCAAAATGGCAGCAAGCGTCAGCCACTGTTTCCAGGTGAAGCGTGGCAGGGCGGCGCTGTCGTCGGCGGATACCTGCGCATCCGGGAGCTTGTGGCACTTGAATACGAAGAAGTAGACAATGACAGCAAGCAGAAGGGCGGTGGAGAATGTGTGGATCAGCAGCGGGGTAGCAAGACCCATAATACCGCTTTCGGTTGCCTTTTCAATGCCGACGATACCGGAGGGAGCAAGACTGGAAAGTCCGCCTGCAATGGCACCCATGGTGGCAAAAGGCATCAGTTTGATCGGGGGTGTGTTGCACTCTTTGGCAAGCGCAACAACCAGAGCAGCCATCAGCGCGGTCACGGAGATCACGCCGGGGCCAATGGCAGACAGGATTGCAGACAGGAGGAACAAAATGGGCGGGAACAGTCTTACCTTGCCACGGCTTGTGGCCAGAATCTTTTTAGCAAGCAGTTCCAGCGTTTTGTTCTCCTGGGCAAGGCAGAATAAGTACATGACGCCAAATAGCATTAGATACATTTTGCTGTCAAACATCTTCATAAGGGCGGAGTCAGAAATACCTGCCACCCGGGCCAAAATCAGCGCAGCGGCAATGGCAATGATTCCGGAGTTGACCTTAAAGACAAAGGCCAACGCAATTACAGCCACGAAGACAAGCAGTGAGATAAGATCCATAAAAACATCAAAACCCTTCTTTTTAATATGTGGGGTTAGTATAGCACGATGAAAAAGCTGTGTCAAGATTTCCCAGCGGAGGGGTTAGAGCATATTGCAAGGTGTATTTTTGCGTGATATAATATCGCAAAGAGGTGGAGAATATGATTCTTCTGATTGCCGGGGCGACCCATACCGGAAAGACAGCGTATGCCCAGAAGCTGCTGGAAAGGTACTATTATCCGTATCTGTCTATAGACCATCTGAAAATGGGGCTGATCCGCAGCGGTCAGACAAAACTCACACCCATGGACGACGGCAAGCTGACGGATTATCTCTGGCCTATCGTCCGGGAGATGGCAAAGACTGCCATTGAGAATAAGCAAAACCTCGTCGTGGAGGGGTGTTACATCCCCTTTAACTGGCAAAAGGACTTTAACAGGGAAGATTTGGACAGCATCCGGTATGTGTGCCTTGTGATGTCCCGGCAGTATATCGAGGATCGGTTTGAAGATATTGTAGCAAACGCCAATGTGATTGAGAGCCGACGGGACGATTCTGACCTTAATAAGGAAGAGCTGATTACCGAAAACCAGTACAATCTCGCCCAGTGTATCGCCTACGGCTTGCCTTACATCCTGATCGACGGAGAATACAGCCTATGAAGAAAGTAAAGATCACCGCCATTCGGAAGGCCTGCTATCCCGACCTGATGGCGCAGTATGAGAATCCCATTGAGCATACCTGCGATGTGGAAGAGGGAATGGTTTGGGTGTCCGTCAACGGCGAAAAGCCGGAGAACTTCTGCGACAGTGCGTGGGACAGTGTATCCGCCTTTGTGAAGACTTTGGCTGCCGGTGGCGGGAACTTCTACGACGGTTGGATGAAGAACCCTCACTCGGCAATGATCAGTTGTAACGACGGCTTTCGCCCGGTGAGCTTTTATCTGGAAGTGGTAGAATGAACGCAGCGGATTTAGAAAAATACATAGAAGAAACCTACGGTGCGGTAGGAGAGCGGTTGTTTGCAAGAGACCCGGCAACCTGCGTATTTCGTCACCAGGGTAACCGCAAGTGGTTTGCGGTGATTATGGAGGTTCCCAAGGTGAAACTGGGTTTGCAGGATACCGGAGACATCTGCATTGTGAATTTTAAATGCGATATACGGCTGATAGGCTCGTTTCGGTTAGAGCATGGCATCTATCCTGCCTACCACATGAGCAAAGCCCACTGGCTGACCGTTGCGCTGGACGGCTCGGTTGCGGATGATAAGCTGAAATTTCTGCTGGAAATGAGCTATGACCTGACGAAAGGACGAAAGAAATGAAACTGCTGATGGAAGCCTTGACGAAATTCGCCTGCGGTCTGCTAATGGTAGGCCTGCTGATCTTCCTGCCGGCAGGAACACTTGACTATACCAATGGCTGGCTGCTCATCGGCTTGCTCTTTGGGCCAATGCTGATCGCCGGTTTTGTAATGCTGGCGAAGTCCCCGGAGTTTCTCAAAAAGCGGCTGCCTGCCAAGGAAAAGCAGGGAACACAGAAAGGTGTAGTTGCTTTATCGGGCCTTATGTTTATTGCCGGTTTCGTAGTGGCGGGGCTGGACTTCCGTTTCGGTTGGTCAACGATGCCCGCTTGGGTGGTTATCACTGCATCGATTCTGTTTTTGGTTTCTTACGCCCTGTACGCGGAGGTTATGCGAGAAAACGCATACCTCAGCCGTACAGTCAAGGTGGAAGAGGGACAGACGGTGGTGGACACCGGCCTGTACGGTATCGTCCGCCATCCTATGTACATGGCAACCGTCCTTTTGTTTTTGATGGTCCCGCTGGTGTTGGGCTCCTGGTATGCGCTGATTGCCTTTGCCTTCTACCCGTTAATTATCATCGTTCGCTTGACGGACGAGGAAGATTTGTTAACCCGGGAACTTCCTGGATATGCAGAGTATAAGCAGAAAGTAAAATACAGAATCATTCCCTTTGTTTGGTGAGGTAAATATACGTTTGAGAGTGTTTGGAATAGGTGTAACTAACGCCATGGCAGGGGAGCAGACCGAGGGCGTTGTTACCGAGGTGAAAAACTGCTGGTAAAGAAGCTGTGGAGGAAAAAATATGCTGATTAACGGATGCCAGGAAGGCAAGGGAACACCGAGGCTCACGGAAGTGAAATGCCCCAAGTGCGGAGAATATGTGGAGGTATTTGTGCTGATGGGCGGCCCCATCGGCAAGACAGGCACGCTTGCCAGCGACGAAAAATGCGCCTGCGGTCATGTTTTGAGTGCGGGGAGCTATGAAACAGATTACGAGCGATGAAGAATGTGCGTTGCAGAGGACAGCAACGCACATTCTTTAGCCCTTGAGTATTTTGTTTATCTTTTCCGTTTTGGCCCGTTCAACCAGGTAAATGATAAGCCAAATGAGGGCGTAACCTGCGACGAAGATGCCGGAGAATATCAGAATGGGAATAAGGGAATTCTGCAGCCAACCGTTAAGCAAATAGGTGAGAATATAGGCAATGTACAGCGCACCGCCGTGGAACAGGAGCATGATAGGCAGGGGCAGCTGTTCCATCTGATAGATTGCGGTCATGCCTGCGGCGATAAAGGCAAGCAGCGTGATACTCAGGATGCCCAAACAGACTTCTCTTGGGGAGAAAGCTTCCACAGCGCCGGTGGCACCCAGGATACCGTAGATAATTGCCAAAACGATAGGGCCGCCGCCGGCGCAGATCAGACCCCGGAACAAAAACTCTTTGAGAAACTTTTTCATTTCGTTTCTAACCTCCTTTTAATTTGGGCAAAGCATCGTCGGGAAACATATTCCGTGTAACCGCATTTGAAAACCGCGTCCACACTGCCGGCAATGGTGACGGTAAACCGGTCCAAAGCGCTTTCGTTGGCAAGGGTGCTTTTGTTGATGCGGATGAAAGAGGAGGGAAGCTCAGCTTCCAGTTCGTATAGTCTCTGCTTCAAACGGTAACGCCGATTCTTGGAATCAATGGCGTAGGTCTTTCCGTCCAGAACGGTGATACATTCGATCTGTGAAACAGACAGCATTTTAATATCGTCCTCGGTGTAGCCGGGAATGCGTTCTGTGTGCTTTGAAATGAGTGCTTCAATCTCGTCAATCAGAGCGGTGCGATTATGGACAGTTGCCACAACTTCTTCCTCTTTCTCTTTGTCTATGATAAGCTTAAACTTCATTGGTTCACCCCCTGTGATGCTATTGTATCATACCCGGAATCAAAAATGTTGAAAAATGGATCAATCGGTATTTTGAGGACCTCAAACGGCAAAAGCCCGGAATCGCGGCAGCAATTCCGGGTAGTTTATTTATGTTTGATCCGTTCCCATAACTTCTTAATGCCGATAAGCAGGGCAGACACAACGCCGGTTTTGATTAAGAAACTCACCAGCGCAATGACGATTACCGGCAGAAAGTCCCCAGGGGATAACTGCTTATAAGCGGAAAAATCCGCATCCAGCAAGTTGATTGCCATAAGAACGATGGCGACGCCAAACAGAATCCACTTATTCTTCATAACTGCTTACAAATGTAGAGGTCAATAACTTCCTTGGCAAAAGCACCGGTGCCTGCACCGCCGACCTTGTCGATGTTCTCGGTCATGCTGCCACCGCCTGCGTAGCTCTCTGCAAGACCTTTCAGAATCTGAGGTGTGCAGGTATAAAAATGTTCTGTGAAGAAATCCTGCAATTCCTTTGCCCAGGCTTGTGCTTTCTCACTGCCCGGCTCACAGGGACGCATCTTACCCAACCGGGTAAAGAAATCCATTACCTGTGCGCCTAAGTCCTTTTCCTGCTCGGCAGATCTGCCCTTGGATTTCTGTTCAAATTCTTTATATGCATCCGTTTTGCCGTAGAGTATCTTTGCCTGCTGGCTGTATTCATCCATCTTCCTGGGCTCAAAACCTTCAAAATTCATATATTTCACTCCCAATGTTAACATTCCTTTTGCCAACGTGATACGGTTTTGCAGTTTGTTTATTCTCTCCTGCATCAGTGCAAGCTGATGCTCCAATACCCGGTTCCGGTCATAGTCCGGTGCATCCAGAATGTCGCTGATTTCTTTTAGGGACAGTCCCAGCTCCCGATACACCAGAATCATATAGAGCCGCTCCAGGGCAGGTTCGTCATAAAGCCGATACCCTGAATCCGTCACCTGTGTCGGCCTAAGCAGACCGATAGCGTCATAGTGATGCAGCGCCCGGACACTGACATCGGTGAGCTTAGACACTTCCTTTACAGTGTTCATTCTGCCACCTCCTTGAAATGCATTATAAACCATGACGTAACGTAAGGGTCAAGGGCCTATTTGAAATTTTGACAATATACTTTGCTTTCGCTTTTTGTGATGATATCACAGTAAGTCTTTGCACTATGTGGTATGATAGCATCAAGAAGAATCAGATGGAGGCGCGCTATGGAAGGGTTCAGTAAAAAAGAATTCTTAAGTCTCAAAATGCCTACGGAAGAAATTCCGGTCAGTGACCAAAAAAGGGTCGAATTGGCACTTAATACGCTGGGCTATGAGCAGGTAACCTTCCCGCTGAAGGTACTTCATAAACTCTATCCCCTCTGCCGTAATGCCGGGTTTGATATTACCGTTACACTGGTACACCGGGAATATGACTGGGTGGTAACTGACGTAGAGGCCGGGAACCGGACTGCCTGCCACTATGGCCTTGCGGTGGACTACGGATCTACTACGGTTGTGATGCAGCTGGTGGATTTGAATTCAGGTGCTGTCATTGGTGAAGAAAAGGTTGTCAATGGACAAACTGTGTATGGTACAGATATCCTAACCCGTATCACCTATGCGCGGGAAGAGAACGGCCATGCTGCAGATCTGCAGCGGGTGACAACGGATACTTTCCGGCAGCTTCTGGATCAATTGACGGACACCACCGGTATAGATGCCGGCAACCTCCCAATCATGATCGTGTCCGGAAATACAACTATGATTCATTTTCTGTTGGGGCTTGATGCATGGACGGTTTTTGCTTCTCCCTTTGCACCTGTTAGTACCGATCCCGGTTTTCTTTGGGGCAGGGAACTGGGCATGGATTTTAACGGCCTTATCTATGTGATTCCCGCTGCTTCCAACTATGTGGGCGGAGACATCGTCAGCGGCCTTATGAAGCTGGATATCCACAAGCAGGATAAAACCAGTATGTTTTTCGACATCGGAACGAATGGCGAACTGGTCATCGGCAATAAGGATTGGATGCTTGCAGGTGCCGGTGCTGCCGGACCCGCCTTGGAAGGCTATATCAGCAAATTCGGTATGCGGGCAGCTCCGGGTGCTGTGGACTCTGTGAGAATCAGCGGTGGGGAGTTGACCTATACTACCATCGACAACCAAAAGCCGGTGGGTATCTGTGGAAGCGGAATTATCGATCTGCTGGCGCAAATGCGGCTTGGCGGCTGGATTGATATTGCAGGCACGTTGGAACCCGGTGCTTCCAACCGCATCCAATATCTTCCGGAAGAAGGGGAGTATGCTGCCGTATATGCCACGGAAGAGGAAGCTGCTGCCGGAAGCCCCTTATATTTCTCTCAAACGGATATCCGTCAGTATCTGAACACCAAGGCTGCGGCCTACACCATGGTGGATTGCCTTCTGGAATCCGCGGGAATGGATGCAAATGACCTGTCCCATGTATACTTGTCCGGTGCGTTTCCGGCCCACTCGGATCTGGAATCTGCCATTACCATCGGTATCTTCCCGGATCTTCCGAGGCAGAACTATACCGTACTGAAAAACAGTTCTCTGGACGGCGCCAGAACCGTTCTTATGGATTACGCCTGCTTGGCAGAGGCAAAGGCGCTTGCCGGGAATATCTACTGCGTTCAGTTTGCCTCTATTCCGGACTTTCTTATCCGGATGCAGGCAGCAAAATTCATTCCCCACACGGACTTGAAACGGTTCCCCTCCCTGAATAAGTAAAAAGTACCCTTTTGTTGGTGCAGTCGCGGTACAAAAACGCCGGCTTTCGGAAAGCCAAAAGCCGGTGGTTTTGATTTTATTCGGTTGTTTACTCAACAAAATCTTCCGTTTCGGCGCAGGGGCCATCTGCCTGGGCGGTGTTTTCTTTCGCTGCATTTACATAAGCCATCAGTTCGTCGCCGGTAATGGTCTCCTTATTCAGCAAATACAGGGCAATTTCGTCCAACAGTTCCCGGTTATCTGTAAGGGTCTGCTTGGCAGTCTGGTAACACTGCTCCAGCAGCTGCTTGACTTCCTTATCAACCAGTGCAGAGGTCTCCTGAGAGCAGTCCAGATAGGCCTGCCCCTCCAGATACTGGTTTCCGACTGTGGCAGGGGCCATCAAGCCCAGTGCCTGGCTCATGCCGTACAGCGTGACCATGTTTCGGGCCAGAGCCGTTGCCCGCTGGATGTCATTGGAGGCGCCGGTGGTCTGTACGTGGAATACAACCTCCTCGGCTGCACGGCCACCCACCAGCGTGCGCAGCTCTGTGAGCAGCTCGTCAGCGGTTTGTAGATATTTTTCCTCTTCCGGCATTTGCATGGTGTATCCCAAAGCGCCGGAGGTGTGGGGGACAATGGTGATTTTGGAAACCGGCTGGGAATGCTTTTCCAACGCGGCAATCAGGGCGTGGCCCACCTCGTGGTAGGCGATGATCCGCTTTTCCGTGTCGGTTAGCACGGTATTCTTCTTTTCCGTACCGGCAATGACGGTCTCGAAGGAGACCAGCAAATCCTCCTGATTTACGGTCTTTCGGCCCTGCCGCACTGCCCGCAGAGCGGCTTCGTTTACAAGGTTTGCCAAATCTGCGCCCACAGCACCGGCGGTGGCCTGGGCCAGCTTCTTCAAATCCACATCTTCAGAGAGTTTGATCTTCCGTGTATGCACCTTCAGCGTGTCCAGACGGCCCTGAAGATTGGGTCTATCAACAATAATGCGCCGGTCAAAACGGCCGGGACGCAGCAGCGCTTTGTCCAGAATCTCGGGACGGTTGGTAGCTGCCAGACATACAACACCCTTGGAGGAGTCGAATCCGTCAATTTCGCCCAGAAGCTGGTTTAAGGTCTGCTCCTGTTCCGTATTTCCACCGTAACGGGAATCCCGGGAACGGCCAACGGCATCAATTTCGTCAATGAAAATAATGCACGGAGCGACCTTGGCGGCCTCCCGGAACAGGTCGCGGACACGGCTGGCACCCACACCTACAAACATTTCCACAAAGTCCGAACCGGAGATGGAAAAGAAGGGGACATTGGCCTCACCGGCCACGGCCTTGGCCAGGAGCGTTTTGCCGGTACCGGGAGAGCCCACCAACAGAGCACCCTTAGGCAGCTTTGCACCGATGTCCGTGTATTTCTGGGGATGGTGCAGGAAATCGATAATCTCCTGCAGGGATTCTTTGGCCTCATCCTGTCCGGCTACATCCTTAAAGGTAACGCCGGTTTGCTTTTCCATATAGACCTTGGCCTTGCTGGCACCGATGGAGCCCATCATGCCCTCGCCGCTCATCCGCTTGGTGAGCATCCGCATCACACCGAAAATCACGGCGAACATTACCACATAATAGAGAATCATAATGATGGTGGAGTTATCCTCCACAATCAGCTGATTTACGGTAAAGCCCATTTCGTGCAGCTGCTGCGCCAGTTCCATCGTGCCGCCGGTGGGCAGACCGGTAAAGCATGCCTTTTGCTGAGCGGCAGGCTTGGCGGCTTCTTCGGCGGTCATGTATACGATCCGGTCATACCGAAACTCTACTTCACTGAGGTTACCGGACTCCATGGCGTTCATAAAATCCGAGAAGCTGGTTTCGGTATACTGGCTGCGGGAAACAGCATTGAAGACGGTACTGATAATCAAAATAATCGCCACTGTGATAATCAGGGCAATCCAAATGCCCTTTGGGCGGTTGCCATTACCCTTGGGATCATTTTGGGGGTTATTGCGGTTAGGTTCCATTTTAAACTGCCTCCTTGAGACACCGTAATTTTTTCTTATCATATCACATTTTTGCATTGCCTGCAATGAATGATACAGGACAACTGCGTAAATTTTCTGTTAATTTCAGGAAAAATTACGGTACTTTCTTTTTTAAGATAGAAAATAGCAGTTGTGGACGGGGAGAAAATCTGGTATAATACTTAAAATATTATGAGAAGTATCGCTTGGAAACAGGCGGGTCAGGAGCTAAAGTTATGAAAGAGAACTATCGCCGCAGGGAGCAGGCACAGCTTGTAGAGGAAAATGAAGGCCAGCTGGAGGGGCGTAACGCTTTGACAGAAGCCCTGCGCAGTGGAAGAACCATTGATAAGGTGTTTATTGCTTCCGGTGAAACAGACCGGGGTTTGCAGCGGTTGGCTGCGGAAGCGAAAGAGGCCGGCGCGGTGGTTGTGCCGGTGGACAGAAGAAAGCTGGACGCAATGAGTGTTACCCACTCTCATCAGGGCGTGATTGCGCTGGCTGCGGCCAGAGATTATTTCTCCATTGACGATATTCTGCAGGAGGCTGCAGACCGGGCAGAGGCACCGCTGCTGGTGATTTGCGATGAACTGTCCGACCCACATAATCTGGGTGCAATTCTCCGTTCTGCCGAGTGTGCCGGTGCCCATGGCGTGATTATTCCCAAGCGCCGCAGTGTGGGCCTCACGGCTGTGGTGGCAAAGGCTTCTGCCGGTGCGGTAGAATATATGAAGGTGGCAAGGGTGACAAATATCAACACGGCCATTGCGGAACTGAAAGAAAAGGGCGTTTGGGTTTTCGGTACGGCAGCTGAAGGCTCCATTGCTATGTATCAGGCAGATTTGACCGTTCCTGCAGCCATTGTGATTGGCTCGGAGGGCGAAGGTATGAGCCGCCTGGTGCAGAAGAACTGCGATGTGACAGTGCACATTCCCATGAAAGGTAAAATTACGTCATTGAATGCATCGGCGGCAGCGTCTATTCTGTTGTATGAGGCAGTACGCCAGCGTTTGAGCAAGTAGGAGGGAACCTATGGAGGAAAAGGAACTCCAGGAATTTAACCTGGAGGATATTATGAAGGAGTTTGGCGATGGGGAACTGGAGCCGGAAATTGCGGCGCAGGTAGATGCTGTGTTTTCCGATGATGCTGCGCAGGAAGTGCCTGCACAGGAGACTACCCCGGAAGCAGAAAAGACTCCCCCGGTAACCGGCGACACCATACGTCTGGATGCGATCGTACTGCCAAAGGGACAGGTGCGTAATGCGCAGCCCATTCTGGAGGAGCCTGCGGAAGTAAAGGAGCCTTTCTCGGAGCAGTGGGAGCCGGAGTATGAGCAGCCTATGGGCGAGTATATACCGCCCCAGCCGATTTTGTTCCAGCCCCGTTCCCGTCTGCGGGAGCTGAAGCGAAAGCTGGTAGCCGGTCCGGAAAAGCGGTACTATGCCCTGATGGAAAAGGGTTTGGGCAAGCTGCAGGCAGCTATCTTTTTGAGTCTATTGGTGGTTCTGATCTCTGCCATAGCCACAGGCATGTACGCAATGGGAATGGTACAGGAAAACCGGCTGCGGCTTATGGTATTTGGCCAGTTTCTGGCCATGCTGGTATCTGCCCTGCTGGGCAGCTTCCAACTGATAGAGGGTGTGGCCGACCTGTTCCGGAAGCGTTTCACATTAAATACATTGCTGGTATTTACCTTTATTGCCTGCTGCATTGACGGCGTTTTGGGACTGCAGCAGCTGCGAGTGCCCTGCTGTGCTGCGTTCAGCCTGGAGATGACCATGTCGCTGTGGAATGCCTATCAGCGCAGAAACACTGAAATGGGGCAAATGGACACCATGCGTAAGGCTACCCGTTTGGATAGCATTGGCATCTGTGAGAACTATTATGCGGGCATAAAGGGACTTCTCCGTGGGGAAGGCCAGGTAGAGGACTTTATGGACCATTATGACCGACCCTCCCGCCCGGAAAAAGTGATTAGCTGGTATGCGCTGGGAGCGCTGCTGGCAAGTATCGGCGTTGGCGTGGCGGCCGGTATGCTGCAGGTTTCTGTTTCCACTGGGATCCAGGTGGGTGCAGTGTGCCTCCTGGCAGCGGTTCCTGCTACAATGTTTATTACCTATTCCCGGCCAATGGCAATTCTGGAGCAGCGGCTGCATAGGGTAGGAACGGTGCTGTGCGGCTGGAGGGGTGTGAGAGGCCTGTGCGGCAAGGTGATATTTCCCTTGAAACATGCAGATCTGTTCCCCAATGGCTCTGTGCGCATGAACGGCGTGAAGTTTTACGGAAGCCGTGTGCCGGAGGAGATCATAGCCTATGGCACAGCGCTGATTACAGCTTCCGGTGATGGACTTGCCCCGCTGTTTGCCCAGGTGCTGGACAGCCGGAACGGGCGGCATTACGATGCGGAGAATTTACAGTACTATAGCGGTGGCGGTATCGGCGGTCAGGTGGAAGAGTCTTCTGTGTTGGTAGGCTCTCTGTCGTTCCTGCGGCAGCAGGGGGTGGAGATACCTGAGAGCATTCGGGTCACGCAGGCGGTTTGCGTGGCAATCGAAGGGGAGCTGTGCGGGCTGTTTGCCGTGTCCTATGAAAAGGTGAGAGCTTCCGCGGCGGGCCTCACAACTCTTTGTGCCTACCGGGGATTGTTGCCCATGATCGCTGCAAGCGATTTTTCTCTGACTGAGGAGTTTATCCGCGGGAAATTCGGTGTCCGTACCCGCAGGATTCTGTTTGCCGATGTGCAGCTCCAAGAGGAAGTGGCGGACAAAGCGCTGGACGAAGATGCTCAGGTGGCAATGCTGACGGTAAAAGAAGGACTTTTGCCCTTTGCCTATGGCATTACAGGCGCGAGGGCTTTGCGGACAGCCAGCTGGATCGGTGTGGTCATACACATGCTGGGCGGTATTCTCGGTCTGGGGATCGTGCTGACACTGACACTGCTGAATGGACTGGAGCTGCTTACACCTGCCAACATGTTCCTATATCAGTTGGTTTGGATGATTCCGGGCCTGCTGATTACTGAGTGGACAAGGTCTATCTAAAAAACCGGTGTACTGCAAACCCTGCAGTACACCGGAATTTGCATTTTTTTATGAAATGTGGTATTCTGTCCTGGAAGGGAGTGGGTATGATGTTATATGTAGGATGCCATTTATCGGCTTCCGCCGGGTATACGGCAATGGTAAACACTGCAAAATCCATTGATGCAAATACCTTTGCTTTCTTTACGCGGAACCCCCGGGGCAGCAGGGCAAAGCAGGAGGATCCCATGGATGCGGCCAGAGGGGTGACTGCCCTTCGGGACAACCAATTTGGCAGGCTCGTTGCCCATGGTGCCTATACAATGAATTTATGCACTGCCCGCGCGGAGGACAGGGCCTTTGCTGCCCAAGTCCTTTGCGATGATTTACGCCGCATGGCGGCGCTGCCTGGACAGTTTTACAATTTCCATCCCGGCAGTCATGTGGGGCAGGGAGTGGATACAGGTATCAGCCAGATTTGCGATGCGCTGAAACAGGCTTTGGCGCCCGGATATCCAGTAACGGTGCTGTTGGAGACCATGGCAGGTAAGGGCAGTGAGATCGGCAGCAGATTTGAAGAGTTAAAAGCCATTATTGACGGCGTTGGCAGTGAGCAGATTGGTGTCTGCCTGGATACTTGCCACGTATATGATGCCGGATACGATATTGTGGGAGATTTGGATGGTGTACTGGCCGAATTTGACAGGGTCATTGGCATTGAGAAGCTGCAGGCATTCCACCTGAACGATTCCAAGAATCCCTTTGGCAGTCATAAAGACAGACATGCCTGCCTGGGAGAGGGAAGCCTCGGTGTCGGGACATTCCAGAGTATTGTCAATCACCCATTGCTGCGGGAGAAGCCTATGATTCTGGAGACACCACAGGAACTGCCCGGTTACGCAAAGGAGATTGCCCTGCTGCGGCGCTTAAGAAAAGCTTAATTTGACACAGTTGCGCTTGGTGTGTATGCTTGGTATGAGGAGGTGACAATATGGATGCAATGATTTCTGTTCTGCAGAACGCCAGAGGTACGTATCTGAATGTATTTCTGGGCGTTTTCCGCTGGGCAGCGCCCCTACTTGCGGCGCTATTGCTGTTTCGGTGCATAAAACCCCTGCTGACCTTTCGGCGGGAACCGGAAATATGGGCCTGGCTTTGTCTGCCGGACGGAAAGAAACTGCCCATAACCCACTGGGAAAATGTGATCGGGCGCAGTAAGCGCAGCGATATTGTCATAGAATTTCCCACAGTTTCCCGTAACCATGGCGTTTTGACCCGGTACGACGACGGAAGCTGGACCATAACCGACACGGATTCCTCCAGCGGTATTTTGGTAAACGGGAAAAAGATACGGATTCGGGCTTTGCAGCCGGAGGATGTTATTACCATCGGTGGGATTGAGATGACCTTGCAGCCTATCTCCCAGTGGCAGGAGCAGCGTTTGGCCCAGCTAAGAACAAAGGGTGCGACATTTCTGTCAAGTCTGAGCAATGTGCTGCTGCTGTCTGTTTTTCAGGCCCTCTGCTGCCTCGGCTTTGTGATGGGAGGCCAGCCGGAAGCGGCCCGGCAAATTCTCGTGGGCTTTGGCGGGATCATGCTCTGCCAGTGGCTGCTGTTTTTGTTTTACACCTGCATACGCAGAAGCTCCTTTGAGGTGGAGACTATTGCGTTTTTTTTGAGCACCATGGGCATGGCTGCCATCGCCACCGTTGCGCCCGATGAAGCTAAAAAGCAACTGATCGCGCTGGTGATTGGACTGGCGACCTTTTTGCTGGTGGGCTGGTCTCTGCGGGATCTGGAGCGGGCCAAAAAGATGCGGTATCTAGCAGGTATTGCGGGCATTGGTTTTCTGGTGGTTACCCTGCTATTCGGTCAGGAGTATTACGGAGCGAAAAACTGGCTGATCATAGGCTCGTTTTCCCTGCAGCCGTCGGAACTTAGTAAGGTCTGCTTCGTGTTTGTGGGTGCCTCTGCTATGGACCGGCTGGTAAAAAAGCGGAATCTTATACTGTTCATTGTTTACTCTATGTTGGTTTGCGGCTGTCTGGCGCTGATGAATGATTTTGGCACAGCCCTCATTTTCTTCACTGCTTTTTTGGTGATCGCCTATCTGCGTTCCGGCAGTGTGGGTACCCTTGCACTGGCCTGTTCTGCGCTGGGATTTGCCGGTGTTGTGGCGCTGAAAATTGCACCCCATGCCCTTCGCCGGTTTGCTACCTGGCGGCACATTTGGGAAGTGCCCCTGGAGGGTGGTCACCAGCAGACCCGGGCGCTGATGTGTATGGCTTCCGGTGGCTTTTTGGGTCTGGGACCCGGACGGGGCTGGATGAAATACGTGTTTGCCTCCGATTCGGATGTGGTAATTGCCACATTGTCCGAGGAGTGGGGACTACTGATGGTGGCCATGATGATACTGAGCGTGGTGGCACTGGCACTGTTTGCGGTGCGCTCAGCGGCGGTTGGGCGCAGCAGCTACTACACCATCGGCAGCTGCACAGCGGCCAGTATTCTGGTGGTACAGGTGATTCTGAATGCGCTGGGAACGGTGGACGTGCTGCCGCTGACCGGCGTGACCTTTCCATTCCTCTCCAACGGCGGTTCCAGTATGATTTGCGCCTGGGGCCTTTTGGCCTTTGTAAAGGCAGCGGATACCCGGCAGAATGCCAGCTTTGCGGTGCGTCTGCATAAGAATGGAGGCGAAGCGATTGAATAGAATTGCAGGCCGTGCGGGCATTACACTGCTGCTGGCAATCCTTCTGCTGGCGGGTTTTGTGTTTTTTATCTGCGAGTTTGTGGCAGAGGCAGGGGAGTGGGTGGTGTTTCCCGGCTCGCCCCATGTGTATAACGGAGGCAATATCGGCTGCGGCACGGTGGTGGACCGGGAAGGTATACTGCTGCTGGATTTAAACGATGGGAGAACCTATGGGCAGTCGGAAGCTTTGCGAAAATCCACGGTTCACTGGCTGGGAGACCGCAGCGGAAGCATCCATGCGCCGGCGCTTTCCCATTATTCGGCGGAAATCGTAGGATTTGACGTGCTTAACGGCATATATAATTATGCCCAGACCGGCGGTGTTGCTGAGCTGACCCTGTCAGCTCAGGTGCAGATGGCAGCGCTGGAGGCCATGAAGGATTACAAAGGAACAGTGGCGGTCTATAACTACAAGACAGGTCAGCTGCTGTGCGCCGTGACAACCCCGACCTTTGACCCGGATGCCGCGCCGGAACTGGAGGAAGATGCTGACGGGAATTATGAAGGCTTGTACTTTAACCGGTTTACCCAGGCAACCTACATTCCCGGCTCAATTTTTAAGGTGGTTACGTTGGCTGCCGCGTTGGAGACCATGCCTCAGTTACAAGATGAGGTGTTTGTCTGCAACGGCAGCTACACCATTGGCGCGGATGAGATTACCTGCGAGGGGGCACACTTTGAGCAGGATTTGAAAACCGCTTTCCGAAATTCCTGCAACTGTGTGTTTGCGCAGATCGTTGAGCGGCTGGGCGCGCAGACGCTGCAGCGGTATGTGGAACAGTTTGGCATCACCCAAAGCCTGACCTTCGACGGAATTACCACCGCCTCCGGCAATTTTGACCTGCAGGATGCAGCAATGGTCAGTGCGGCCTGGGCGGGTATCGGCCAGTATACGGACCAGATTAACCCCTGCGCGTTTATGACCTTTATGGGTGCCATTGCAAACAGGGGAAAGGGCGCGCTGCCTTATCTGGTGGAGGAAATTTCCGTGGAACGCAACGAGACCTACCAGGCAAAGACCCAATTGGGTCAGCGTCTGATGTCCGGTGCAACTGCGGAACTGGTGACAGAGTATCTGCGCAACAATGTGGAAGATAAGTATGGCGCAGAAAATTTCCCCGGACTGACTGTGTGCGCAAAGACCGGTACCGGTGAGGTGGGCGGAGAGAAAAAGCCCAACGCCATGCTGGCTGGATTTGCTACGGATGAAGATTATCCCCTGGCTTTTGTAGTCTGCGTGGAGGATGGAGGCTATGGCAGTACAGTCTGCCTGCCCATTGCTTCCCAGGTGCTGGCTGCTTGTAAAGAAGTTATGGATTCCTAAAATAACACCCCCGGACGTGTGGAAAACACGTTCGGGGGTGCTTTTGCGCCAGAAGGGAAGGACTGCTTTTACCAGTCCGGGTGAAGCCGGTCGTACATGGGATAATTATGGAAGATATCCCGTATGATGGCTTTGTATTGGTCTAAATCCGTGGTTTTGCGCAGGGCCTTGGCGGGTTTTTCCACATTTTGGAACAGGCAAACCATGTGTCGCCAGTGCTCTTTCATTCGGAACATGGCGTTGCGGGAGCCGCCAAAGGCGACAAGATATTCTTCCAGCAGCGCATCGTGGAATCGCTCCAGCGTGGCTGCGGTAGTGCCGCCGGGGGTGAGCATACCCGGATTGCCAATCAGGCCCCGTCCCAGCATAACTGCAGAAACGGCGGGAAACGATGCAGAAAAAGCGGCAATTTGGTCAACACAGCATAAATCTCCGTTGTAGCACACAGGTGCGGTGCTGTTTTGGACGGCATAACGGAAGGCTTCCATATCCGGCTTTCCGCTATAAAAGGCAGTGCGTACCCGTGGGTGCACGGTCAGCTCTTTGACAGGATACCGGTTATAGATTTCCAGCAAGCGGGGAAATTCTGCGGCAGTTTCAAAACCGATGCGGGTCTTGATGGAGATGGGAAGCGGCGCAGAGGCAAAAATGGCATCCAGAAAGGCGTCCAATGCCTCCGGATTTTTTAACATACCGGCGCCTTTTCCTTTGGCGGTCACGGTGCCTGAGGGACAGCCGAGATTCAAGTTGACTTCCCTATAGCCCAGATCCCGGCACTGCTGGGCCATCCACAGGAAATCCTCCGGAATCTTGGTTAGCAGCTGGGGAACAACGGAAAAAGCCAGAGTATCTGCCGGGGGAAGCTCTCTGACTTCCCTTGGGGTCAGGTGACGGTGAACAGTGGGGGAGAAGAAGGGCGTATAGTAGCGGTCGAGACCGGGGAAATAAGTATGGTGCAGCCGCCGGTAGATGGCATCGGTCAAGCCCTCCAGCGGGGCAAAGTAACACTGCATAGGGAAACTCCTTTTCTCTCTTGCAAAAAGCAGGTGCGCTGTGTTAGCAGCGCACCTGGGGTATCAGATTTCCATGATAACAGGCAGGATCATGGGGTTGCGCCGGGTGGTCTTGAACAGGTATCCGCTCAAATCGTTTTTAATGGCAGTTTTGACAGCTGTCCAGTCACGAACCCGCTTGCGGTTACAGCGTTCAATAGCCTCCATGGCCACGTTTCGCAGCTCGTCCATCAAATCTTCGGATTCCTTTACATAGATAAAGCCTCTGGTGATGATGTCCGGTCCGGTAATCACAGAGCCGTCCTGGCTGCTCAAATTTACGCACACAACGATCATGCCGTCCTGTGCCAAATGCTTTCTGTCCCGCAGAACCACACTGCCAACATCGCCCACACCTGTACCGTCCACAAACACCTTGCCGGCAGGGACTGTACCGTTAATTTTACAGCTGCGTCCGGTCAGTTCGATTACATTGCCGATTTCTGCCACGCGGACATTCTTGGCAGGCACACCCAGAAGAGTGGAGAGTCTCCCGTGCAGCTGTAAATGCCGCTGTTCGCCGTGCACAGGAATAAAGAACTTGGGCTTGCATAGGGCGTGTACAATTTTCAGCTCCTCCTGACAGGCGTGTCCGGAGACGTGGAGGCCTTCGCTCTTTTCATACACCACATCTGCACCCTTGCGATACAGCTCGTTGATGATTCTGGAAACCGCCTTTTCGTTGCCGGGAATGGCAGAGGCGGAGATGATGATCCGATCACCGGACTGAATGTCCACCTGCTTATGGGAGGAGAAAGCCATCCGGTACAGGGCAGACATGTTCTCACCCTGGGAACCGGTGGAGACGATGACTACCTTGTTCTTAGGTAGGCTCTTAATGGCACCCAATTCCACAATCGTACCGGCAGGTACCTTGAGATAACCCAGCTCCTGGGCGACCTTCAGCATATTCTCCATGCTCCGGCCGGTAACAGCGACCTTTCTGCCATAGCGGTGGGCAGTGGTCAACACCGACTGAATCCGGTGCATATTGGAAGCAAAAGTCGTAACGACGATACGTTCGTCGCAGTTTTTAAACTGCCGGTCCAGACCCTCAGCCACCAGATTTTCGCTGGGGGTATAGCCACCGCGCTCTACATTGGTAGAGTCACACAGCAGGGCCAGAATGCCTTGGTTGCCCAGCTCGCCTAAACGGGCCAAATCCATCATGCCATCTTTCGCAGTGGGGTCAATTTTAAAGTCGCCGGTCATGACCACTGTGCCCACAGGGGTGTGAATGGCGAAGGCTACCGCGTCAGCAATGGAGTGGTTTACGTGAATAAATTCCACAGTAAAACAACCGGCTTTGACCACATCACCGGGTTTGTGAGTAATCAGCTTTACTTTATCGGCAATCCGGTGCTCCTCCAGCTTCAGCTTGATCAGACCGTTGGTCATGGCTGTGCCGTGGATGGGGCAGGTTACCTGCTGCATGCAATAGGGGATGGAACCGATATGGTCCTCATGGCCGTGGGTTATGAACATACCCCGCAGCTTTTTGGCATTCTGCACAAGATAGGTGAAATCCGGGATGACCAAGTCAACGCCGTACATATCCTCATCCGGGAAACCTACGCCGCAGTCGACCACGATCATGTCTTTGCCATATTCCAGAACGGTAATGTTCTTTCCGATTTCATCCAAACCGCCAAGGGGAATAATTTTCAGTTTTTCTGCCAAATGATATCAGTACTCCTTTCAAATCAATCAAAAAATGACAACACAAAACAGGCAGCCGCCTGCTGCCGCGGAAGCCCCGTATCGCCCCACGGAAAGCAGCTTCGCCTGCTCTACTTTTTCAGTTATGGCGTACCCACGGTACAGTGCGGTGCGCCGCAATTGCCCGGGACTGTCAGCCCGACGCCTGTAGAGGTATTATAACACGTTTTGGTGAAATTGTACACAATTATTTTTCTGCAGGTCTCGACAGGAAATGCCTGAAAAGGGGGTCTCGTTTTTTGGGAAAACCGTGAAAAGATGGTTGCACCTTTAGGTGGGATTTGTTATAATATAAAAGATACTTAAATTAGGATGGGAAGTTTTACCAATTACTGTAAGGAGGTAATCCCGATGAATAAGCGGCTAGGCAGGCTTTTGCAACCGAATATGGGTATATACTTTGTATTTATGCTGGCTTTTTGTGCAGCCGCGGCATTGTTTGAAAATTATCTGCTGGCAGGTGTGGAACTGGCGGCGACAGCGCTTCTGTTTACACTGTATCTGGTAATAAAAGCCGACCGCAGAAAAAAGCTGCAGGCATATTTACAGCAGGTACTCAGTGATGTGGAAACGGCGGACGGTGCCAGAATACCGTTTCCCATGGTGGTTACCCGTCTGGCGGATAGGGGCATTGTCTATGCAAATGACCAATTTATCCAGCTGACGGATTTTAAAGATACCATGATTGAACGCCGCATAGAGGAGATTCTGCCGGGCTTTGATATCCAGTGGCTGACGGCAGGTAAGACGGAATACCCCTACGATGTGACGCTCAACGACCGCCGGTACCGGATATACGGAACCATGGTAGAGGCGGATGATGCGCATACGACCCATCTGGGCGTGCTTTATTTTGCGGATTTGACGGAACTGTATCAGGTGCGGGATGAATACATCCGTTCCCGCCCTGTTGTGTCTATCATTCTGGTAGATAACTACGAGGAACTGACAAAAAACTTGTCCGAAGGTGCGATTTCGGCGCTGAATGCAAAAATCAACGATGCCATTACCCATTGGATGGAAGGCTATCACGGATTGCTGCGGCGTTTGGAAAAGAACCGGTTCCTGCTGGTGTTTGAAAAGCGGGACTTAAAGCATGCAATTGCGGAGAAGTTTTCTTTGCTGGAGGAAATACATGAAATCAGCAGCCCCAGCGGGTTGGCAGCCTCCATTTCCTTTGGTTTGGGTGTGGATGCGGAGACCTTTGAGGAGGCCTACGAGTTTGCAGCCCTGTCCATTGAGATGGCGCTCAGCCGCGGCGGTGACCAGGCTGTGGTGAAGGACAGGCTGAATTTCAACTTTTACGGCGGACGTACCCGGGAAGCTGACCACCGGAGCAAGGTCCGCTCCCGTGTGACTGCCAACTCTCTCATGGAACTCATCGGCCAAAGCAGTCAGGTCTTTATTATGGGCCATAAAAATGCGGATATGGATGCGCTGGGTGCGGCCATGGGTATCAGCAGTGTTTGCCGTAAAAAGGGTAAAGAGGCCCACATTGTGCTGGATTTACAGAATAATATGGCCCAGAATCTGTTGGATGAGATCCGTCAGGTGCCGGAATACAAGGACCGCTTCATTTCTGGACCGGATGCGCTTCTAATGTGCGATAACCGCAGCACATTGGTGATTGTGGACACCAACCGACCCGACCAGGTGGAGTGCAAACCGCTTTTAGAGGCAATTCCGAAGGTCTGTGTGGTGGACCATCACCGCAGAGCGGCAGAATATATCACGCCAGTGGTGGTAAATCTTCACGAGCCATATGCTTCCTCTGCGTCAGAGCTGGTGACGGAGATTTTGCAGTATGCGCTGGAGAAAAAGGATGTGCTGCCCATTGAGGCCAAATCGCTGATGGCAGGTATTTTCCTGGATACCAAGAGTTTCAATGTCCGCACCGGTGAGCGTACCTTTGAGGCGGCAGCGTTTTTGCGGCAGCTGGGCGCAGATACGGTGGAAGTGAAAAAGCTGCTGCAGAATGATTTTCAGGATACCATGGCAAAGTACCAGATTATCAAGTCTGCCCGGTTGTACCGTCAGGAATTGGCAATTGCGGCGCTCAACGCCGGTACCTCCCGCGTTTTGGCGGCGCAGGCAGCCGACGAGCTGCTGAACATTGCGGGAATCACCGCATCCTTTGTGCTGTACCCCGACGGAGAACAGGTGATTATTTCCGCCCGCTCCATCGGCGATGCCAACGTGCAGATGATTCTGGAGCCTTTGGGCGGCGGCGGCAATACAGCTACAGCCGGCGCACAGATTTCCGGTACTACGGTAAAGGATGTGTTGGATAAACTGGTGGCCTCTATTGATAAATTCTACGAAGTATATTAAGGAGAAAGCTTATGAAAGTTATTTTATTGCAGGATGTAAAAGGTAAGGGTAAGAAGGGTCAAATGATTGAGATTTCTGACGGCTATGCCAGAAACTTTATGCTGCCGAAGAAGCTGGCCATCGAGGCAACTGCTGATGCAGTGAATACCATGCGCATGAACGACAAGGCCGCAGCAGAAAAAGCCGCCAAGGAGCGCGCCGAGGCAGTGGAGATTTCCAATCAGCTGCGCAACATGACTCTGACAGTTACGGCTAAGGGCGGCGGCGCAGGCAAGCTGTTCGGATCGGTTACCAACCAGGAAATCGCTGACGCGCTGAAGGCAAAGTCCGGTATTGCGCTGGATAAGCGGAAAATCGTGATCGCTGACCCCATTAAAAATGTGGGTACCTACACAGTGCAGTGTAAACTGGGATATGAAATTACGGCTCCGCTGACAGTGAAGATCGAGGAAGCCTAATTTATAAACGATTAAAAGGAGAATCTATTATGACTGAGCTGAATCAAACCTATGAAATTCCCTTCAAGCGCTTCGGTACCTTCCTGGATTGCTCCCGTAACTCCGTCATCAATCTGCCCACCCTGAAGCGCTGGGTGGACTACACTGCCAAGATGGGTTACACCGCTATGACCCTCTATACCGAGGATACCTATGAGCTTGAGGATGAGCCTTACTTCGGCTACGCCCGCGGCCGTTATACCAAGGCAGAGCTGAAAGAAATTCATGACTACGCCAAGGAGCGGGGCGTGGAAGTCTTTGGTACCATCAATACTCTGGCCCATATGAAGTCCATTTTCCGCTGGAAGCATTACGCCCAGATCAATGACTGCGGTGACATCCTCCTGTGCGAGGACGAGCGTACCTACGCTTTGATCGACAAGATGTTTGCCACCTGCTCCGAGTGCTTTGAAAGCCGCGTCATTGCTGTCTGTATGGATGAGGCCGATCTGCTGGGCCGGGGCAAGTATCTGGAAATCAACGGCTATCATGAGCGCATCGACATCTTCAAGCGCCACATGGCCAAGGTGTGCGAGCTTGCCAAAAAGTATGGCTATGAAATGGTAATCTTCTCCGGCGATATGCCCTTCCGCCTTGCCACCCGCAACGATAACTACAGTGACACCACCGCTACCGTGCAGGTGGACGTGACTGACTTCGTGCCCGATATCGGTGTACTGCAGTACTGGGATTACTACAAGCGGGACAAGGAAGAATTCAAGGCCCTGATGAACATCCACCAGCAGATCAAGAGAGAAGGCGCGTGGTATCTGGGCGGCGTGTGGACCTGGCATGCCTTCAACCCCGAGAACCATTACAGCTCCTGTGCTCTGCGCAATTCCATGCAGGCCTGCCGTGAGCAGAATGTAGAGAACGTGGCAGTGGCCATCTTCGGTGACGATGGCGGCGAGTGCCCCCGTTTTGCTACCATGCCTGCCATGTTCTACGCCAGCCAGGCCGCCAAGGGCATCACCGACGAGGCTGAGATCAAGAAGAGCTTTGAAGAGATGTTCGGCATCCCCTACGATGCATTCCTGCTGCTGGACTTGACCCAGCGCCAGGAGACGGAGGAGTATTGCGTACATCCCACGCGCTACATTCTGTACAATGACCCCTTCATCGGTCTGATGGATCTGACTTTGCCCGACAACACGCGGGCTGACCATGAGGAACTGGTGGAATTGTTGAAGCCCTGGTGCAACCACCCCGAGTGGGGTTACCTGTTCCAGACGGCCCATGATCTGTGCGCGGTTACAGCTGAAAAGTGCGACATCGGCCCCCGTATCCGCGCTGCTTACAACTCTGGCGACAAGGCCAAGCTGGGCGAGCTGGCCGGTGAGCTGCGCCGTATCCGCGGCCTGGTAGAGCAGTTCCATAAGTCTTTCCGCAAGCAGTGGATGATCGAGAGCAAGTCCTTCGGTTTCGAGGTGACCGATGCACGTGTCGGCGGCGTCATGGCCCGACTGAACACCTGCGCCGACATTCTGGAGGAGTACATCCGTGGCGACATTGAGCATATCGAGGAGCTGGAGATGGAACAGTTGGATCCCCGTACCCCGCTGGATCCCACCTATGGTATAAAGAAGTACCAGACCTATTGGAACCGCAACAGCCGCTATTACAGCGACGTTGTATCTGCCTGTGTAGTTAACAAGCCGGAGAACTAAAGAGAGGAGAATAAACATGGACGAAGAACTGGTTGCCCGACAACTGCCCCACTCCCTGGAAGCGGAACAGGCAGTCCTTGGCTCAATTTTGATTGACAGCCGCTGTGTTGCGGATGTAATCGGTGTTGTAAGGCCTGAGGATTTCTATCTGCAGCAGAATCGGGAGATATATGAGACCGTCTACACCATGTTTAATTTCTCTCAGACCATTGACCCGGTTACGGTCCTTGACAAAATGCTGGAGCTGGGTGTTCACCGTGACAATTCCCGGGATTATATCCAGCAGCTGATGGAGATTACGCCCACTGCCGCCAATGCGGTGCGCTATGCGGGTATCGTCCGGGATAAGGCGATGCTCCGGGGTCTTGCGGACGCGTCTTCCGATATTTCTGAAATGGTGTATTCCCAAGTGGGAACTCCAGCGGAAATACTGGAGCGCTCGGAAAAACTAATCTACACCCTCCGCAAGGGTGAGCGGGGCGATTCTCTGGAGCATATTGGCGTTACCATGCACAAGGTGTTTGACCATCTGCGGGAGCTGAGCGAGTCGGACTCTGCCATTCCGGGCATGTCCACGGGCATGCGGGATTTGGATAAGAAGATCAACGGCCTGAATAAATCCGATCTTCTGCTGGTGGCAGCGCGGCCTGCTATGGGCAAGTCGGCGTTTGCTTTGAATCTGGCCTTGAATGTTGCCAAGAAGTACAAGAAAACCGTGGCGATTTTCAATCTGGAAATGTCCCGGGAGCAGCTGGCTATGCGACTGCTTGCCATTGAAAGCTTTGTAGACGGCCAGAAAATGGCCACCGGTAAGCTTAGCGATGAAGAATGGAACCGGCTGAGTATGGCTGCGGTTTCCCTCAGCCAGACGGATATCCGCATTGATGACAATCCCTCCATCACCGTGGCGGAGATGAACGCCAAATGCCGCCGGGTAGACAACCTGGGCATGGTCGTGGTGGACTATTTGCAGCTGATGAACGGCTCCGGTTACGGAAAGGGCGGCGACAGCCGCGTGAACGTAGTCAGTGAGATTTCCCGTTCTATGAAGATTATGGCAAAGGAACTGAACGTGCCTGTAATCTGCTTGAGTCAGCTGTCCCGTAGCCCGGAAAGCCGTACGGACAAGCGTCCTATGCTTTCCGACTTGCGGGAATCCGGTGCTATCGAGCAGGATGCAGACGAGGTCCTGTTCCTGTACCGGGATGAGTACTATAATGAGAACACTGAGGAAAAGGGCATCGCTGAGTGTATCGTTGCCAAAAACCGCCACGGTGAGACCGGCACGGTAAAGCTCCAGTGGGTGCCTCAGTTCCAGACATTTGCAGACCGGGAGTGGAAGCATGCTGAATAAGCTTCTGTCACATATGCGCCGGTATGATATGCTGCGACCCGGTGATGAAGTTATTTGCGCGGTATCCGGCGGGGCAGATTCTATGGCGCTTTTATGGGCGATGTATCTGCTTAAGGAAAAGCTGGACATCCGCTTATCTGCGGCCCACTTCAACCATGGGCTGCGGGGCGCGGAGTCGGATAGGGATGAAGCGTTTGTCCGCCGGTTTTGCGAGGCTTACGAAATCCCTTTGCATTGCGGCTCTGCGCAAGTGGTTGCAGGAGACAAAGGTCTCGAGGCGGCTGCCCGGGATGCCCGATACGCCTTTTTTGAGACCTTGCCTGGGAAAATTGCCACAGCCCATACCGCCGATGACAACGCAGAAACAGTGCTTATGCATTTGGTGCGGGGAACCGGATTAAAGGGCTTGGGGGCCATTGCACCGGCAGGCGAAAAGCTGATTCGGCCCATGCTCACAGTGACCCGGGATGAGGTGCTGGTGTTTTTGGAGGAGTACCATATCGCCTATGTGGAGGATAGCTCCAACAGTACCGATGCTTTTTTGCGGAACCGTCTGCGGCACCATGTGATGCCGCTGCTGTATAAAGAAAACCCCCGTCTTGCAGAAAACCTGTCTGCCATGGCTTTAGACCTGCGGGAGGATGAAAAGACCCTTACTACCTTGCTTGATAGCCGGGAGACACCCAGCGTGGAAGCCTTGCGCGCCATGGCACCTGCCCGACGGCGGCGGGCATTGGCTGCTTTTCTGGAGTACTGCGGGGTAAAGGAGCCGGAGCGGGCGCATATTGCGCTGGCGGAAGACTTGGTTTTCTCGCAAAAGCCGTCAGCAAGGGCGGATTTCCCCGGCGGAATCGTAATATGCCGCAATTATGACAGGCTGACTATGTACCGCAGCGTGGAAATTATGCAGCCGGTAGCGCTGCAATGTCCCGGCGTGACGGAACTTCCGGGTTGGGGACTGCGGATAGTCTGCACCCCGGCGGAAACGGTTTTAAACCAAAGGGATTTGTTTACAATTTGTCCTCAGGGGACGCTGGTTCTGCGTTCCCGGCAGACCGGTGATGCCATTACCCTGTCCGGCGGTACAAAATCGGTAAAAAAGCTGTTTATTGACCGGAAAATTCCCGCCGACCGCCGGGGAGAAATTCCTGTGCTGGCAGATGACTTGGGCGTGGTGGGAATTTACGGCATTGGACCCAATATAGCAAGAATTGCCCCGGGAATTGTAATCGCGCTGGAACAGTTGAATCCCGGAGAAGATAAGGTATAAGAAATACAAAGGAACATACAGGGAGGTTTCCGTATGGAACAGAACATTCAAGAGGTTTTGTTGAGTGAGGAACAAATACAGGCAAAGGTGAAGGAACTGGCGCACATTCTTTCTGAAGAATATGCAGATAAGGACCCTGTTATTGTGGGTGTTCTGAAGGGTGTGGTTGTTTTCTTTGCTGACATGGTACGAAACATGAACATTCCCTGCCAGATCGATTTCATGTGGATTTCCTCTTACAGCGGCACCAACTCTACCGGCAATATGCAGGTCAAAAAGGATGTCTCCACCGATCTGAAGGGACGGCACGTAATCGTGCTGGAGGATATTTTTGATACCGGAAACTCCCTGGACTACACCTATTGGCATTTGCTGTCAAAGGAGCCAGCCTCCCTAAAAATTTGCACCTTGCTGGACAAGCCCGAACGGCGGAATCCTGCAGTAACCCTGCAGGCGGATTATGTGGGCTTTACCATTCCAAATGAATTTGTGGTGGGCTATGGTCTGGACTTTAATGAGCATTACCGGAATCTGCCCTATGTGGGTATTCTAAAGCCGGAAGCATATCAATAATTTAAGGAGAACCCAAGTTGAAAAAACGTAAAGTGATTAGCCTTGTCATTTATGTGGCAGTATTGGTGCTGGCATTTTCCTGGATGCTGGGTCTGTTCGGTTCCCAGGATGACGGGCTGGCATATTCCCAGGTTATAGCCCTGTTTCGGGAGCAGCAGGTGAAAAGCTTCGTGGTGGAGGATAACTATATCCGGATGCAGCTGCATGCGCCCTTTGCGGGGAAAACCACAGTAGTAGCGCCGCTGGCTGACCCCGCAGGCTTCCGGCAGGAGATGGCAGAACTCTTGCAATCCCAGATAGATGTGGGGATTCTGGAGAGATATGATTTTGTTCCTGCAGAGAAAACCACACCCTTTGATTATGTGTTGCCAATTGTGTTGGCAGGGCTGGCTCTGCTGATGGTGTGGGGATTTCTTGCTGGACGGAGCAATAATAACAATCCCATGCAAAACTTCGGCAAAGCCAGAACTACCCTCGGACAGACGGGTAAGAAAGTGACTTTTCATGACGTTGCCGGCGTGGATGAGGAAAAGGCGGAGCTGCAGGAGGTTGTGGACTTTTTGCGCAACCCCAAGAAGTTCACCCAGATTGGCGCCCAGATTCCCCACGGCATTTTGCTGGCAGGCCCTCCGGGTACCGGCAAAACACTGCTTGCCCGGGCAGTGGCAGGTGAGGCGGAAGTACAGTTTTTGTCCATTTCCGGTTCAGATTTCATGGAGATGTATGTGGGCGTAGGCGCTAGCCGTGTCCGTGATTTGTTTGACCAGGCCAAGAAAATTGCACCGGCTATTATTTTCATTGACGAAATTGATGCGGTGGGCCGCAAGCGTGGTTCCGGCATGGGCGGCGGCCATGACGAGCGTGAGCAGACCCTGAACCAGCTGCTGGTGGAAATGGATGGCTTTGGCAGAACCGAGGGCGTGATTGTGCTGGCTGCTACCAACCGCCCGGATATTCTGGATCCCGCGCTGCTGCGTCCCGGCCGGTTTGACCGGCAGATTTATGTGGGTGCGCCGGATGCCAAGGGCCGTGAGGAAATTCTGAAAGTCCATGCCAAGGGTAAGCGGCTGGACGATTCTGTGGATTTAAAGACCGTTGCGCTGGCGACCTCTGGTTTTACCGGCGCGGATTTGAGCAATCTAATCAATGAAGCGGCCATTATGGCAGCGCGGGCAGACCGTCCGGTGCTGAATATGGTTGATTTGAATGAGGCGATGATGAAAATTATGGCAGGCCCCGAGAAGCGCAGCCGCGTGCGGCTGCAGAAGGACCTGCGCTTGACGGCAATCCATGAGGCCGGTCATGCAGTTGCTATGTACGGGCTGCCCACCCATGACCCCGTACACCAGATATCGATTATTCCCAGAGGACAGGCACTGGGTCTGACATGGACCCACCCCCGTGAGGACAGCAATCACTTGACCCGCAACGAGATGTATGAACGGATCGTGGGCCTGCTGGGCGGACGTGTAGCGGAAGCGCTGTTCCTGCAGGATATTTCCACAGGGGCTTCCAATGACATTGACCGGGCCTCCAAGATGGCAAGAGATATGGTAGCCAGATACGGCATGTGCGAAAGCCTTGGCACGGTATCCTATACCAGCGGTGAAGAGGTGTTTATTGGCCGCGATTACGAAAAGACCAAGAGCTATTCGGAAAAGGTAGCTGGCACCATAGATGACGAGGTAAAGGCACTCATTGACCGGGCATACCGCCAGTGTGAGGAGATTCTCACCCGGAATGCTGACAAGATGAAGTGTGTGGTAGAGTTCCTGTTGGCAAACGAGACCATGACTGGCGCTCAGTTCGCTGATTGCATGGAGGGACGGGCCATTCGGGATGCCAGCGATACGGCTATGTTTGATGCATTGCCCAAATCCGAGGGGTGATAACACAAGGGTGCATCCAGCGATGCACCCTTGTATAATAGGCAGATTTACGATACGGTATCCGTAATCTGCGCAGATGACAACAGGAGGTTCCAAATGATTTCATTTAACTGCGACTGTGAACGCAAGCACCACCGGGCACCGGTTGAAAAATATGTGATCGCCCCCAATGCTATCTTGCAGGTGCCGGAGGTCTTGCAGGATTTTAACAGCATTTACATGGTTTGTGATGAGACTACCTATGCCGTCGCCGGCGCGCAGGTGGAGCAGCTGCTGCAGGCATCCGGCCAGTTTTCCCATAAGCTGGTTCTGCCCAAGGACCCGCTGCCGGACAACCGGAGCATAGGCGATGTTTTGATTCATCTGCAGAACCCTGCTGCAGACAGTGATATCTTTTCCTACTCACCCCAGCCGGATTTGATTCTGGCGGTGGGTTCCGGTACGGTGAATGACACCTGCCGCCTGGTCTCCTACCGTCTGGGCATCCCCTATGCCGTTGTAGGCACTGCGCCGTCCATGGACGGCTATGCTTCTGCCGGTTCACCCATCCTGTTCGACGGTTCCAAGGCTACCATCAAATCCACTACGCCCAGATATATTATTGCGGACACGGAGATCATGCGCCAGGCGCCTTTTGAGATGCTGCTGGCGGGCATTGGCGACATGTTCGGCAAGTATACAGGCCTTTTGGACTGGGAACTGGCCCGGGATTATAAAAACGAATACTTCTGCCCGAAAATTGCAGAGGATGTGATGGCTGCCACAAACCTGTGTCTGGAAAACGGATACGCGCTGCAAGAACGTAGCGCGGAGTGTATCGGCAACATCATGGACGGCTTTATGGTAACGGGTCTGGGCATGGCCTATACGGGAAATTCCCGCCCGGCTTCCGGCGCGGAGCACATTGTAGCCCATGTGTGGGAACTGCAGGATGTGGCAGAACACAAGGTGCCCAATCTCCACGGCCTGGAGGTATGTGAGGCAACGCGGCTGATAGCGGATATGTACCGGATGCTTTACGCGGAAACTCAGGACGAACACTTGAAGGAATTGATTGCAAAGTACATTCCTTATTTCGACAAGGTGGAGGCGTTCTGCACGGCATTTCAAGTGCCCACACCTGTTCGGGATGCTGAGCGCATTGAAAAAAGTATCCTGAAAGCCCTGCCTATGCGGGACCGCTATACCATCCTCTATTATTTGAGCGACAGAGGGATGCTGGAGCGGTATGCCAAAACTGTGTCAGAGGAATTTGTAAAGCGCATCTAAAAAATACCGGGGGCGATCATCGCCCCCGGTTTGTTTGTTGTACAAGAAAACCCCCAGCACGGCTGGGGGTTCCAATAAGCTTTAGCTATGCCCAGTCCCGCCGCAGCGGAAAGCCTCCCCTGTGTAAGGGGAGGTGCCCAGTGCGCACACTGGGCGGAGGGGTTGTTCTCATAGTGACAATCCCTCAGTCAGCCTGTTAGGCTGACAGCTCCCTTTACACAAGGGAGCCTTCGGTGCGCCCATAACCGCATCTGCGGTGGTGGGGCAGAACACGCAAGCGAAAGATATTTCGATGCGCCTATAGGCTCGGCTAGCAAAAGGCCCTAAGGGGGCCTGTGCATACCACCGGCACGGCCGGTGGTTATGATTATTTATGGGTCACTTTCTTCTTGGTGCCGTCCGGAGAGACAATATAGGTGTTTTCCAGCTGTCCTACCAGATTGGCCTTTACGGAATCGATATAGATACGGCGCAGCTTGTCCCGCTCGGCAGTTTCCTCTGCAGTCAGCCCCTCTGCCTTAGCCTTGTGGGCCAGTTCGTTGATTCGTTTGATGACATCGTCCATTTTCATAATATTACCTCACACATACCGGTCAATGACCACGGATATCCGGCCTTTTTTCGTCTGGCCGTTGACGGATGTTAATTTGATTTTTCCAAGACCCCGAACAGAAATGCCCGCCCCTTCTTCCACCGGCTTATCCGGCTTTTCACAGGGAAGTCCGTTGATGGCTGCCCGTCCGGCGGCTATATACTGGCAAGCGGCGCTGCGCCCAATCCGAAATCCGGAGGATATGACACTGTCCAGCCGCAAGGATGCCAATGTGTCCCGAATCTGCTTGGTCTCCGATTCCGGAACTTCCACCTGCGACAGTGGGATTTCCTCCAGATGCACTCTGGTACGTCCGGCTCCGGTAAAGTTTTGCAGAATATAGGGGGCAATTTCCCGTGTGACAAAAAAGTCACAGCTTCCTTTGCCTACGCAGATATCTCCTACGGCCTCCCGGGCAATGCCGGCCCCCATGAGAGCCCCCAGAAAATCCCGGTGAGAGGGGGTATCGCCTTGGAAAAAGGTAGCCCGCAGACAGGCCAGAGGAGAATCTGTCTCTGTCAGATAGCTTTCCGTCAAATACTCCGGCAGATACACCAGCATCTGCCGCTCGGCCTCGGCGTACCCGCCAAAAGCAACCAGCCCGTCCAGCTGCCCAAACAGGTATCGGGTCATATCCAGCTCCCGTAGTGTCAAAAAACGGGTACTGGCAGGGATGTTCTTGCGGATACCGGACTGTATCTTGTCCCATACCTTGGCAAGGAGAACCTTATCCTCCGGGGTACTGGCAATTTTTTCAATATTACTTCTGTCCATCCAATCACCAGTTGTATTATAGCATAGGTTTTCTGCAATGCAAGGAAGTTTTTCTTGTTTCCCGGGAGGAAATAGGCTATAATAGCGTAAGAAAGCAGGTGAGGGTATGATAATCGGTATTGTTGGCGGCGGTGCATCCGGTATGGCTGCGGCACTGGCCGCGGCGGAGAACCCCAATGTACAGGTATTGCTCTTTGAACGGCAGGCACGGGTGGGAAGAAAGCTGCAGGCCACGGGCAACGGACGATGTAATCTAAGTAACCTACATGCACAGGCCCAGGGATATCATGGAGAGGATCCGCAGTTTGCCCAGTCTGCCATTGATGCTTTTCCCCCTGAGGCAACGCTGCAATGGTTTCAGGATTTGGGGCTGTTTACAGTCGCTGAAGACACCGGCAGGATCTACCCCTATTCCGACCAGGCCAATTCCGTGGTGGACGTACTGCGTTTGGCGCTGGTAAAGCCAAACATACAGCTTTATACCGGTTTTGAAGTGCAAAAAATCCGCAAAACAGAGGAAGGTTTTTCTGTTTCGGATGGCACGCAAACCTATGATTGCCATAAGCTGATTATCGCCTGTGGAGGACTTGCCGGCAGTAAGCTGGGCGGTACCATGTCCGGCTATAAGCTGCTGGGAAAGCTGGGACACAAAGCCACCCGTCTGCGGCCGGCACTGGTGCAGCTGAAAGCACAGTGGGAGGGTGTTGTGGCGCTGAAGGGTGTCCGGGCCAACTGTCATGCCCAAATTCTCCGGGATGGGGCTCTGTTTTCCCAGAGCAGCGGAGAACTGCAATTTACTGAATACGGGCTCTCAGGTCCGGTGATATTTGAAATTTCCCGGGATGTATGTCAGGGAAATGGGCAGTGGCTTTGCCGGCTGGACTTTTTGCCCCAGTGTACAGAGGAAACGCTCTATCAGCAGCTGTGCCGCCGCAGGCAGACAAGTCTTCCGGTGGAGGAACTGCTGACGGGGATTTTACACAACCGTCTGGGACGTGTGCTTACCAAGGCGGCAGGAGTCAAAGGAAACCGGCAGGTGCTGGATTTGACCGATGCAGAAATCCGGGAGGTGTGCCGGACGGTGAAGGCTTTTGATGTGGCGCTGGGTGGGCCTTTGGGTATGGAAAGTGCTCAGGTGACCGCCGGCGGTGTGATGACGGAGGGATTCTGCCCCCATACAATGCAGAGCCTGCTGGTGCCGGGACTATACGCCTGCGGTGAGGTGCTGGATATTGACGGAGACTGCGGCGGCTATAATCTGCAGTGGGCCTGGAGTTCCGGCCGCTGCGCAGGATTGCACGCCGGAAAGGATAATACATGATTCGTATACGGGAAATTTCAATGCCGCCGGAACATTCTGTGGCGCAGCTGTCTTATGAGGTGGCAAGAGCGTTAAAGGTATCCAATTCCAAGGTGCGGCGGGTAAAGATTGTCCGGCGTTCCGTGGATGCCCGGAAAAAACCGGATGTACGCATTGTCTATACAGTGGATGCGGCAATCGAGGGCAATGAGGGCAAAATTCTCAAGCAAAGCGGCTGTAAACGGGCAAGCATTGCGCCGGTTTCCTATTATAAAGTGCCAAAAGCTGCAGCAGAACCGGCCCAAAGACCGGTGGTGGTGGGCTTTGGCCCTGCCGGTATGTTTGCGGCGCTGGTTTTGGCGTTGGCCGGTCTGCGTCCGCTGGTGCTGGAACGGGGCGCAGATGCTCTGACCCGGCAAAAAACCGTGGAACACTTTTTTGAGACAGGAGAACTGGATACAAAAACCAATGTACAATTCGGTGAGGGCGGTGCCGGAACTTTTTCCGATGGCAAGCTGAACACCGGCGTGAACAACCCAAGAATCGGCTGGATTCTGGAACAGATGGTTTCCGCCGGCGCCCGGGAGGATATTTTATTTGATGCCAAGCCCCATGTGGGTACGGATGTGCTGCTGACGGTTGTACAGAATATCCGCCAGCGGATCATTTCTCTGGGCGGTCAAGTGCGTTTTAACACCCAGGTAACGGATATTCTCCGGGAGAATGGTCGAGTTATCGGACTGGAAGTAAACGGACAGGAGAAAATTGCATGTGACCGGGTGGTTTTAGCCATAGGACACAGCGCACGGGATACCTTTGAGCAGCTGCATGCCATGGGTGTTTTTATGGAGGCAAAGCCCTTTGCCATGGGTGTGCGGATTGAACATCTGCAAAGGGATGTGGATGAGGCCCAGTACGGAAAACACGATCCAGTGCTGCCGCCGGCGGACTATAAGCTGGTCAAGCATTTGGATGCCGAGACGGTATATACGTTCTGTATGTGCCCCGGCGGATACGTGGTGGCAGCAGCTTCAGAAGAGGGCAGGGTGGTTACCAACGGCATGAGCTATGCCGACCGGGAGGGTCAGAATGCCAACGCAGCGCTTCTGGTAACGCTGAACCCCAGAGATTTCCCGGGGGAGGGTGCCCTTGCCGGAATGTACTGGCAGCGGCAAATGGAAGAACAGGCATTTCTGGCTGGTGGCGGCAAGTATTATGCTCCGGCTCAGCGTGTGGGTGATTTTCTGGAAGGAAAACCCAGCACCGGAGCAGGCGCGGTGCAGCCTACCTACCGTCCGGGGGTAACCTGGTGCGATTTGCACGGTGTTTTGCCAGAGAAGATCACCCGTGCATTGGAAGAGGCATTGCCGCTGCTGGAGGGAAATCTTAAGGGCTTTTCCCATCCGGATGCGGTGCTCACAGCTCCCGAAACCCGCAGCTCTTCCCCTGTGCGGATTACCCGGGGGGAGGATAAGCAGTCTGTGACTGTGAAGGGACTGTACCCGGCTGGAGAAGGGGCTGGCTATGCCGGCGGCATTATGTCGGCGACCATTGACGGCATGTTGTGCGCAGAGGCACTGATAGAACAGATAGTATAGAAAGGAAAGACAATTATGGAACACGGCGTTAAGGCGGCAGAGTTATTTTTGAATGGGTATAACTGCGCACAAGCAGTTGCGGTGGCCTTTTGTGATGTGACAGGGCTGGAGGAAAAACAGGCAGCCAAGATGGCATCTCCCTTTGGTGGCGGCATGGGACGGCTGCGGGAGGTCTGCGGCGCGGTCAGCGGCATGTTTATGGTACTGGGTCAGCTGTACGGCTATGACAATGCAGATGAGGATGCAGATAAAAAGCGTCTTTATCAGCAAGTACAGGACTTGGCGGCGCAGTTCAGGGAGCAGGCCGGTAGTATTATCTGCCGGGAGCTGCTGGAAAATCCCCCCTCTGATCCCAATCCTACCCCCAGAACAGCGGAATTTTATAAAAAGCGGCCTTGTGCCCGCATGGTTATCCTGGCGACAGAATTGATGGATAAATTCATAGAAGAGCATCCGCTGTAATATAGAGGCAAGAAAAGGGCGTGCTGCAGATTCTGCAGTACGCCTTTTAGATTTACAGGAAAACCAGAATCGCCAGCACAATTTGCACTACCAAAATGACGGGTATGCCCAAGGTAAAGGACAGGTGCTTTGTTTTGTGACGTACGGTATACATGCCCATAAGGCAACCCAGGCTGCCACCCAGCAGGGCGGCGGCAAAGAGTGTTTTTTCCGGAATACGCCAAAGATTTTTTCTCGCTTTATACTTGTCCACAAGCATAAGCAGGAATCCCAGCGCATTGATTAAAATCAGGTATATATAGAATGGATTCATATTAAAACCTTTCTGGGGGGATAGAATGTGAAAAAATGTTGGATAGGATTGGTTTTGCTGGGATTGCTTACAGGCTGCGGAACACAGCCCACTTTTGAAACTGTGGAGGATGTTATACTGCAGCCGGTGTCAGCCCCTATGCAGCAGGTGCTCATAGAACTGCCGGAGGAGGTTGCCAATCCGGTACTGCAGAGTAGCGAAACGGGACGTCTGTATATATGTGACGGCTACAGCCTGTCGCTGCAGACAGTGGCATCTGGAGATTTGGAGAAAACCTTGCAAAACACAACTGGTTTTTCCAAGGATGACTTGCAGGTCATGGAGACAGTCCGGGATGGCGTAAAGTGCTATGAATGTGTTTGGGCCGCGGCAGGGGAACCGCAGATGCAGGTGGGCAGGGCGTGCATTTTGGATGACGGAAACTACCACTACGTCCTCACAGCTATGGCCGATGCTGCGCAGGCAGGTACCCTTCAGCAGACTTGGCGGCCGGTATTTGCCTCTTTTCGGGTGACCGATGCAGAGGTGAATCTCAATACTGGCTCATAGCCTCGTTGCAAAGTGCCCGGCAGGCATCCACAACCGACTGGGGATAGAGAATTTTGGCTTTGCTGCCAAAGCCAATGACCCAGCTTAAAAACATGGGAGAAACGGCAACCGGCACAGTGAAATTGAAGAAATCATCCCCGTCGGGAATCAGCATGGTGTCCTTACCGAACCGGTCTACCACCACGTTCATTAGACTCCTGTGAAACCGCAGCTTTACATCCACGGCATCTCCGGAATACATCTGGAAAAGGCGACTGGCATGGGCGTTCAAGGCTTTTCCGGTGAGTTCCGGACAGGGCTCTCGATGCTGAGGTGTCAAGGTGATTTCTGTCATCCGGTCAACCCGGTAGGAGGTGATGCCGTAGCGTTGGGAGAGAGCCAGCAGATAGCAGTTTTCGTTGTCCTGGCACAGACCGTAAGGACTGGCCTGATAAGGCTTGTCCCGGTATCGGCGCTGGCCGCCGAAATCCCAGTCGAAATAGCGGAAGGTAATTTGCCGGTTCTGGGCGATGGCCTCCTGAATGGCATCCACGTTGTAGTAAATGGACTCGTTCATGCTTTTGACCCGACCGGAAACCAGCACGTTGCGCCGCATAAGCTTGGCATCCTGCTCGTTACACTGGGTACACAGCTTTTCAATCAGCTCCCGGGATTTTTTCTCTGTCAGGTAGCGGCTGGACTGCACGGCGTCAATCAGCAGCTTCAGTTCCGGCAGCTCAAAATTTCGCGAAGCAATATAGTACCCGCCGTTCTTACCGGGCAGGGAGACAATGTCCACGCCGTAATCCTGCAGGGCGGCAATGTCAGAATACACGGTTTTCCGGTCACAGTGGATGTTGTATTGACGGTCCAAAAAGGAAATTAAGTCAGAAGCTCTCACGGGGTTTGCCTCGTGGGAGTTTTTTTGCAGGTAATCCAGAATATAAAAGATCTTCAGCTTTTGATTGTCGGATTTTGGCATATATGTATCTCCTTTTTTGTTATTTATGCCTTTTCCAAACCGAACAGGCGGCAGGCGTTGCCCCGGAAAATGTCGGATACGGTCTGTTTATCAGCATCCAGCATCAGACAGGCTTGATAGAAGGCCAGCAGGGATTCGCAGCACAGGCTTCCCACCGGCAGGGAGACCGACTCCGGCAGGGTGTGCCGGTATACCCAGGTAAATCCGGTGCCGCAGTTGATGGGACGGCCCTTGATCCGGTCTACCACATAGTCGCTGCCCCACATCACATGGTCCGCGCCGGCCTGGCGAACCAGCTCAAACATGGTGGCGGGGTCGCAGATGGCGGCAATATCATAGTAGATGTTGGGAAGCTCTTTCAGCTCACGAACCGATTCCATAACCGTCCAGGAGGCAAAGCCCCGGGCACCGTGGAGCAGGATCGCCTTTGCGTTGGGATATTTGGCGGCCATGGTCTGGATATAGGATAGATTTTCCGGATCTGCCAAAGCCTTGTCCCGTACCAGGTGGATGGCAATGGCCAGTCCATGGGCATCCGCTACCTGCCACGCGCTTTCCGGCAGATACGCTTCCGGGGTGGCCTGATCCCCCTCCGGCGCAGTCACATGGGAACAGGCCAGTGCCTTGACGTTGGGGTGGGTCAGCATGGCCTCGATATCCTTTGCCGTATCTCCGGGAATTACATAGGGGGCGCAAACGCAGTCCGGCGCGGTCTGCAGCTGAGAAACCAGCCAGGTGTTATAGGCATCTCGCGCACTGCGCTGTTGATGAAGAAAGGCTGCGGGGGTGGGCAGAAACAGAGCCTGCACCCGGCGGGAGCCGTAAACAGGAACCTGATCTGCCAGAAAGGCAGCGGCATCGGCAGGCCCGTAGGCCTTGCACAAGGGGTTTAGGGGTGCCATCTGCTCCAGCCGGTACAGGTGGGCATGGGCATCAAAGATTCTGTCAGGAAGAAACTTTTCTAGCCAGGAAAGGATCTGACGGTCGACCTCATTCAGTTGCAAATCGTACATATCATAGTTCCTGCTTTCTCAATGACATAATTACAGCCGTGTACAATGGTCCCATGGCCGATGGTGCAGTTTTTTCCACGGCGACCTTCTCGCGCAGGACGCAGTGGGTTGCCTCGAGGGAGTTTTTTGCAGGTAATCCAGGATATAAAAGATCTTTAGCTTTTGGCTATCGGATTTTGGCATATATGTACCCCCTTTGGTGATAGTATAGCACAGACTGTGCCGAATGGAAATATATAATAGGAAAAAACCTTTCCCAATACAGGTGGGCAACCCTGGAAAACGCTGTTTCCGGTAGATGGTATAGATGCGTTCCCTGCGTTGTAAAGTAAGGAAAACACGCCAGAAAACATATAATTCCTGTGGGCTATTGTGTTAAAATTGGTACTATCTGCAAACACAGGGCTTGACAAACAGTATAAATATCGGTATAATGCTATCGATAATCAAAGCACGAATAATAATGTTCCGCACAGAAAATGTAAGGAGTGTATTTATATGAGTAAAATTAGTGTAATTGGTGCAGGCAGTGTGGGTGCAACCGTTGCCAATGACCTGATGATTCAGGGAATTGCATCGGAAATTGTTTTGGTAGACATCAATAAGAAAAAGGCGGCCGGTGAAGCGATGGATATTTATCAGGGTGCACCGTTCCACTCTCCTGCCATAGTCCGTTCCGGCGACTACTGCGAAACTGCGGATTCCGATATTGTTGTCATTACCAGCGGCATGCCCCGCAAGCCCGGTATGACCCGACTGGATTTGGCTCAGGTCAATGTAAATATTCTCAAGGACATTGCCTCCAAAGTAGTGCAGTACGCTCCCAATGCGATTTATGTGATTGTCTCCAATCCTGTTGACATTTTGACTTATGTATTTACAAAAATCTCCGGCTTGCCCGAGCGGCAGATTATCGGTTCCGGTACGATTCTGGACACCAGCCGTCTGCAGTCTGAATTGGCAAAGCGTTTCTGCATCAGCCCCAAGAATGTGCATGCCCATGTCTACGGCGAACACGGTGACAGCTCTTTTGTGCCTTGGTCTCTGGCTACCATTGCCAATAACCACGTGGATGTCTATAAGGACAACTCTCCGGATAAGGCACGGATCAATTGGGATAAAGATTATGAAGAGCTTGAGACTTTCGTGAAAAAGTCCGGTTCGCTGATCATTGAGAACAAGGGCGCCACGTTCTTTGCTGTTGCAATGTCCGTATGCCACATCTGCAAGTGCATCTATTCCGGTGCAGGCACAGCACTGACGGTTTCCTCTATGATGCATGGGGAGTACGGTGTAGACGATGTGTGTCTTTCCACTTTGACGCTGGTTGACCGGAGCGGTATCCGGGGTAGGATCATGAATCATCTCACCGATGAAGAAGTGGCAAAGCTGCAAAACAGTGCCAATAAGCTGAAGGAAGTTATCTCTCAGATTACATTCTAATCACGAAATCCTTAGGGGGGCAGCTAGTGCCCCCTTTTTATTGGTACTCTTTTTGCAGCGACAGGCATGCGCTGTGCTGTGGGAGAAAATTTGAAAAAACAGGTGCAAAACAGGTGGTTTTGTGTTACAATAAGGGAGACATTATTCTTGTGAGGGATTTTATGGTTGCAGTAAATGTGCAGAAACGGGCAAAATCCTGTTGGGTACGTACAAGACACAAAATTGTAAGGGCGGTACTGTACTGGCCGTTTTATATATTTGTAACTCTGCGGTACCGTATCCGTATTGAAAAGGTGGAGAAGGGTAAACACCGGCAGTACTGTGTGCTGTATAATCACCAGACAGCGTGTGACCAGTTTTTCGTGCATCTGGCCTTTCCGCACCATCTTTACCATGTTGCCAGTGAGGATTTGTTTTCGGCAGGGTGGATTTCCCGGCTGTTGGAGTGGGTGGTTGCGCCCATACCTTTCCGTAAATCCACGGCAGACATTTCCGGGGTGAAAAATTGTATCCGTGTGGCCCGGGAGGGGGGGAGTGTTGCGCTGTCTCCCGAGGGAAACCGTACCTACAGCGGCACAACAGAGTACATGAAGGCATCGGTAGCATCGCTGGTTCGGAAAATGGGCATGCCGCTGGCGCTATTCCGCATTGAGGGCGGCTATGGCGCACATCCCCGCTGGAGTGATACCGTCCGCAAGGGAAAAATGCGCGCATATGTTGCCCGGATTGTAGAACCGGAGGAGTACAGCGCCATGACCAACGAGGCGTTGTTCGAGCTGATCAAGCAGGTGCTTTACGTGGATGAACGCAATGATAAAAATCTGTTTCACGGACAGCGGCTGGCAGAATTTCTTGACCGGGTTATGTATGTCTGCCCGGTGTGCGGTCTTTCCCAGTTCTACAGCGAAGGGGATATTATCTCTTGCAAGCAGTGCGGGAAGCAAATCCGGTATCTGCCCAGCAAGGAATTGCTGGGAGTTAATGGCGATTTCCCATTCCGGTATGTGAAGCAGTGGTATGATTATCAGAACGACTTTATCCGTCAATTGGATTTAACCCCCTTCCGGGAACGGCCGGTTTACCGGGATGCGGTTTCCTACCGTGAGAGCATTTACTGCCAGCGGAAGAAAATGCTGGACGAAGAGGCAGAGCTTTCTGTCTTTGCTGACAGATTTGAGGTAGATACCAAACAGGGAAAAGTAATTTACCCGTTTGCAAAAATGTTCGGTGCGACGGTACTCGGGCGCAACAAGCTGAATCTGTACATAGATGGAAAGACCTACCAGTTTGTGGGCAGTAAGCATTTCAATGCTGTGAAGTATCTGAATCTATATCAGCACGGCATACATAAAGAGTCGGACGAGCCGGAATTTTTGGGCTTATAAAGCAAAGCCTGTCTTAGCGGATAAATGCATACACCCCTTGCATAGAATCTATGCAGGGGGTGTTTTTATGTGCAGACAGAACCAGCTATGGGGTTGTGTGCTGGTGGCTTTTGGCCTTGGGGTGCTGATCGGAACCTGGCTTACCGGCGGCTTTCTGTGCCATTGTCTTGGGTTCGGAGTGATTATCATAGGCTGTGGGGTTTTGCGAAAGAAATAACAGGCATAAACTTGTCCTGCGGGGAATATGCTGTATCAGCAAAGTGGGATAAGGAGTGATTTGCATGGATTTGCAGTTTCATAAAACCATGTACCCCTGTTTACAGCGGGTGAAGTGGGAGGTGCAGAACCAGGAACAGACCCAGGAGGTTCGCCTGCCCGACGGTATGCCGGACATTGGCAGGGTTTTGGGAGCTTGGGGACAGGTGTTGATGCGCGGCAAGGAGTGGCGCAGCGGCGGGATGAACGTCTCCGGCGGGGTGATGGTATGGGTGATGTATGCACCGGAGGACGGCAGCGAGCCAAGAAGCATGGAAACCTGGATCCCATTCCAGATAAAATGGGAATTTGCCGATCCCGGACGGGATGGTACCATCGGGGCGGCGTGTCTGCTGCGGAGCGTGGATGCCAGGAGTATTTCTGCCAGAAAACTGATGGTACGGGTCGGGGTCGGTTGTCTGGGTGAAGCCATGGTGCCCGGTGAGGTGGCGATGTACACACCGGGAGAGATTCCGGAGGATGTACAGCTTTTAAAGAACACATACCCGGTACAGATGCCCAGAGAGGCGGGGGAGAAGCCCTTTTTCATAGACGAGATGCTGTCCGTGCCGGCAGAACGTCCCAGACCGGAGAAGGTGCTGCGGTATACTCTGAATCCGGAAATAGTGGATAAGAAGGTAATAGCCGGAAAGGTGGTGTTCCGGGGCAATGCCAATGTCCATATGCTCTACCGGGGAGAAGATGGAGGGCTTTACTTCTGGGATCACGAGCTGCCGTTCTCCCAGTATTCAGAGTTGGAGGGCGACTATGAACAGGATGCGGCTGCGGATGTGATGCCGGCAGTGACCAGCCTTGAATTGGACATGGGAGAGGATGGGCAGCTGCATCTTAAGGCAGGACTTACCGGCCAGTATGTGATTTATGACAGGTCCTTGCTGGAACTGGTGGAAGATGCCTACAGCCCCCACCGCAGTGTAACGCTGCAAACGGAGGAATTGGTGCTGCCGGCGGTTTTGGATACCCAGAACCGAATGGTGCAGGCAGAGGCAACTGTGGATGCAGAGGGAAGCCGGGTGGCAGATGTGGCGTTCTATCCGGATCATATCCGCCAGATGCGGATAGAGGATGCGGTGGAGCTTTCCATGAACGGGCAGTTCCAGATGCTCTATTACGATATGGAGCAGCGGCTGCAGTGCGCGGTTTCCCGCTGGGAGGAGAGCTGGACATTGCCCACAGACCGGGACAATCAGCTGCTGACCACAGCCTGGCCAATCGGCGTGCCGCAGGCAACGCTGGACGGCAGAAGTGCTGCCATGCGGGGGAGCATGCAGGCAGAGGTGGTAACAACTGCAGACCGGGGAATGCCTATGGTTGTAGGATTGACATTGGGCGCGCTGGATGAAAAGGAAGAGGAACGTCCGAGCGTGATTCTGCGAAAGGCTGGCAATGACAGCCTGTGGCAGGTGGCAAAGTGCTGCGGCTCTACAGTGGAGGCGATTTCCCGAGTCAACAGTTTACAGGGCCCCCTGGATGCAGACCAGATGCTGCTGATTCCGGTGGTATAAAGTTTCATATGGTACCAAGGCGGCGGACACATAGGTGTCTGCCGCCTTTATGCTGCTTTTCTGGCGTTTTTCTTTGCGGTAAAAAACGGAATTTGCTTTCTGTGTGCCTTTGTGATATACTGAAAAAAACACAGTTGGAGGCCTCTATGGATTTTTTGCCAATTTGCAAACAGGATATGCTCCGCCGTGGCTGGGAGCAGTGTGATTTTGTGTATGTCATTGGGGATGCCTATGTAGACCATCCCTCTTTCGGACATGCCATTATCAGCCGTATTCTGGAACATTCCGGCTATTCGGTTGGCATTATTTCTCAGCCGGACTGGAAGAAACCTAAGTCCATTGATGTCTATGGCCGTCCGCGGCTGGGCTTTTTGGTGTCCGGCGGCAATATGGACTCTATGGTCAACCATTATTCTGTCAGCAAACATAAGCGGAAAACCGATGCCTTTACACCCGGCGGGGTGATGGGCAAGCGTCCGGATTATGCCACCGTGGTCTACTGCAACCTGATTCGGCAGCTGTATAAGGATGTTCCGATTCTCATCGGCGGCATCGAAGCCAGCCTGCGGCGGCTTGCCCATTACGATTACTGGTCCGAAAGCCTCAAGCGTTCCATCCTTTTGGACAGCCAAGCAGACCTGCTTATGTATGGCATGGGGGAAAGGAGCATCGTGGAGATTGCTGATGCCCTCAATTCCGGGCTGAATGTGCGGGATATTACCTATATTGACGGCACTGTATTCCGGACAGAGAAATTGGATGACAGCCTGCCAACAGTTATTTTGCCTGCCTATGAGCAGTTAAAAGCCAATAAGCGCAGTTACGCGGAGAGCTTTAAGCTGCAGTACAGTAACTGCGACCCCTTTACCGCCAAACGTCTGGCTGAATCCTACGGACGGGAGTTCGTGGTGCAGAACCCACCCCAGAAACCGCTGAGCACAGCGGAAATGGATGCGGTCTACGACCTGCCTTACTGCCGTACCTATCACCCCAGTTATGAAAAAGCCGGCGGTGTACCGGCAATTGAAGAGGTGAAGTTCAGCTTGGTCAGTAACCGGGGCTGTTTTGGTGCCTGCTCCTTCTGCGCGCTGACCTTCCATCAGGGACGGATTATCCAGACTCGCAGCCATGAATCCATTCTGAAGGAAGCAGAAATCATGGTCAAGGATAAGGATTTTAAAGGCTATATCCATGATGTTGGCGGCCCAACTGCCAATTTCCGCCATCCTGCCTGTGAAAAGCAGCTTAGCAAGGGCGCCTGCGGCGGCCGGCAATGTTTGTATCCCACCCCCTGCAAGAATATGCGTGCTGACCACACGGACTATGTGGCTCTGTTGCGGAAGCTGCGGAAAATCCCCGGTGTAAAAAAAGTGTTTGTACGCAGCGGTATTCGTTTTGACTATCTGCTGGCAGACAAGAAGGATACATTTTTTAAGGAACTTGTGCAGCATCACATTTCCGGTCAGCTGAAGGTAGCGCCGGAGCATGTGTCCGATGGGGTTCTGGACCGGATGGGCAAGCCCAGAAATGCCGTGTACAACCGGTTTGTGGAGAAGTATTTTGCCCTCAACAAGCAGTATGGCATGAATCAGTATCTGGTGCCGTATCTTATGTCCAGTCATCCCGGCTCTACGCTGAAGGAGGCTGTCGAACTGGCAGAATATATACGGGAAATGGGTTATAATCCGGAGCAGGTACAGGACTTTTACCCAACGCCCTCTACACTCTCCACGGTAATGTACTATACCGGCTTGGACCCCAGGACCATGGATAAAGTCTATGTGCCGACAGATCCCCACGAAAAGGCCATGCAGCGGGCGCTTATCCAGTACCGCAATCCGAAGAATTACTATCTGGTCAAGGAAGCTTTGTTGAAAGCCCACCGGGAGGATTTGATAGGCTCCGGTCCCAAGTGTCTGATCCGGGCAGTGCCGCCCAGACAGGGTGTCATGAAAGCGCCGCCCAAACCAGTGGGTAAGCGTATCTGTGCAAAGGGAAAGAAGGCAGCGCCGCGTGCGCCCATTAAAAAGAAATGAAAACAGCCGGTGTAGCCTTGCAAAGCTGCACCGGCTGTTTTACAGATTAAATCGGTACCGGTTAAAAAAGGAGTGTTCCCGGGCATACCACATGGTATTTGTTGATTTTAACACAATATAAGTTGACTACTCAGCGAAAAATTATACAAGAACACATCAAAACCGTATAAAAAACACGTCAAAATCGTTTATGAGAGAAGAAAACGCTGTTGACGGAGGTCTCTTCCTTGTGTTATGATTAAAGCCTTGAGTATATGAAACGGGCTTTGAAATTCATCATCGACAACGGCAAAAAGCTTGACAAAAAAGGAGGAGTTCTATGAATTATTCAGAAACCGTGGTGCAGTTTTCACGCATAGCAGAAGAGAAAGGCTTTGTCAACTCGCTGGAAGGAAATCTCAGCATGATTGACCGGGCCACGGGAAATATTTATATCACCCCATCCCATAAGGCAAAAGTTTTACTTGAACCGGAAATGATATGCGTGGTCTCTCCCGAGGGTGAACAGATTGGCGGTACCTGCAGAAAATCCTCAGAATTTTTCCTGCACGAGGCGGCTTACAAGGCAAGACCTGATTGCGGCGCGGTATTTCACTGCCATCCTCCCTATCTAACTGCCTATGCCTTTGCCTATCAGGAATTTAAAACAGACCGCAATACGTTTCTTCATAAAATTTTCGGCGACATTGCGTGCCTGCCCTACGGAGAGCACGGTACCCATGACATTCACAGAGGCATTGAGGAAGCGCTGGACGGAAAGCCAATTGCCCTCCTGGGCGGACACGGTGTTGTTTGCGTAGGAGAGGATCTGGAGGATGCCCTCGGCATTCTGGAAGCGGCAGAGAATTACGCAAAAACCTTGTTTATCCGGTCTCATATGTTTTGAACCAAAGTTCTTTTGTAAAAGCTTTATCATCCTGCCTGAGGTTTAAAGGAGCGTATCACTATGACCGAAAGAGAAAGATTTATCAAAGCTTTACATCGAGAGCCGATTGAGGGGCGTTGTCCTACCTTTGAAATGGAGTTTTTTCTGACATTGGAATCATTGGGCAGAATCCACCCGCATCACAAACATCTGTCCCAATGGAATCAGATGTCGGTAACAGAAAAAAAGCTTCAGATCGATTATGACGCCGAAACCTACATAAAAATAGCAGAGAAATACAACCACAGCGCGATTTTTATAGAGTTTGGATTTAAGCAGCTGTCTGAGTATGATAAAATTATAAGACTGCTTGAGGCAATCCGAGAAAAATCGGGCGACCGGTATTTCCTTATGTTAGAGGCCGATCCCACATTCCCAATGCCGGATGGAAGTAATATGCTTGCATTTTCCGAAAGAATGTATGAGGATGAAGATGGCCTGAAAAAAGAAGCTGAGCAACGGCTTGCCTGCCGCCTTGATATTGCAGAGGCACTGGCCAAGCGTAACGGTCTGCTTGACGGCTTTATGCTGGCTTCCGATTATTGTTTTAATGTCAATCCTTTCTTTTCACCCGCCATGTTTGAAACCTATATAGCACCCTACCTAAGCAGAGCAATTGATGCATACCGTGATTTGAACTTCTATTCCATCAAGCATACCGACGGAAATATCATGTCGATCTTGGATCAGATCGTTGACTGCAAGCCCGATGCGTTACATTCTTTGGATCCCCAGGCGGGTGTAAGCCTTGCCGAGGTAAAACGCCGTTACGGTGACCGGATCGCCCTTTGCGGCAACGTAAACTGCGGCCTTTTGCAGACCGGTACAGATGAAGAGGCTATTGCAGATGTTCACCGCTCTCTTAGAGAGGGCATGGAAGGTTATGGCTATATTTTCTGCACCTCTAACTGCGTCTATACAGGCATGCCACTTGCGCGCTATGAGCAGATGAATCGCATTTGGCGTGAAGAAGGAATTTACACGACACACTAAGACCATAAAATATTGAAATATATAAGGAGATAGCTATGATTTTTGACAACCAATTTCTTTACGGTGCTCACTATCATCGTCCTCCCAACCCCCCGGAGGAGCAGCACCCCTTCCATTTGACCCGCATCAAAGAAGAGTTGGATTTCAATATTGTTAAGTTCCGCCTTCAGTGGAACTGGATCGAGCGCAAGCGGGGAGAGCTGTACTTAGACGAAGTTCACAAAATGTTTGACCTGTGCGACAAACTGGGTCTGCAGGTGATTGCCGAAATCAGTTTGGAAAATGCTCCCTACTGGTTGGAGCAGCAGCATCCTGAATCTCGCTATGTGAGCGCTACCGGTCATGTTATCGAATTGGGCGCCTACGATGCTACCCAGGCTGGCGGTTACCCCGGTCTGTGTTTTCACCACAAGGTGGTGCAGGATGAGGCTCGTCGTTATCTGACCCAGCTGATTAAAGAAATCAGCGGTCACCCCTCTTTGCTTGCCTATGACTGCTGGAATGAACCCCATCTGGAGCCGGTTTGGCAGTGTAACTACTGGGCAAACACCGGTGATAAGCTCTACTGCTACTGCGATGAGAGTAAGGACGCTTTCCGGGTTTGGCTGCAGAGGAAGTACAAGGATATCGAAGTGCTGAATAAGACTTGGGCTCGTGCTTACACAGACTTTGCACAGCTTAATCCTCCCAACCGTCACGGCAACTATGCCGACTGGCTGGACTGGATGCGCTTTTGGTTCGACTCTCTGGCAGAGCATATGGCTTACCGCTATGAGATCATCAAGGCCGCTGACCCCACCCGGGATGTGCTGAGCCACTCCGGCGCTGTGCCTCCCTTCGTGCCCAGAGCCAATGCCTGTATCCATAACTGGAAGTTGGCTGCCAATGTGGATGTCTGGGGCACCTCCTTTGCGCCCAAATTCTTTGACTGGCGTTTGTCTGAGATGTCCGGTGTCATGGGTGCTACCCACAGCGCAGCCCGGGGCAAGCCCTGGTGGATCGCGGAAATGACCGGCGGATGTGTGTATGACCGTGGCTTCCGCAAGAAGATGCCCTATACACGTCCCAAGGATATCCGTTCCTGGAACTGGCTGGCCGTTTCTGCCGGTGCCAAGGGCATCTGCTACTGGTGCTACCTGACAGAATCTACCGGCCCGGAGGCTGGCGGCTTTGGCCTGATTCCCTTCAACGGTGAACTGTCCGAGCGTGCGGCAGAAGCAGCCAAGCAGAGTAAGCTCCTGCGGAGTCTCCACCCGGTAATCAAGGACTATACCCCCAAGCATCAGGTGGCTGTACTGTACGATCCGGACAACTCCACTCAACTTTGGGCAATGGAAAATACGGACGAGCTTTATGGTAACTCCTTCACCGGCTACACCCGCGCTATATTTGAAAGTGACATTTCTGCCCGTTACCTGACCTATGATACCTTTGATGACATTCAAGAAAAGGTGCTGATCGTACCTATGTGTCTGACCCTCCGGGCAGACGTGGCTGAAAAGATCAAGAAGTTTGTGGCTGAGGGCGGTATCCTCATCTCCGATGCCCGTATGGGTCTGTTTGACCAGCGTGGTTTCCTGCAGCCTGTCCTGCCTTCCTTTGGCCTGCACGAAGTAGCTGGCCTGCGGGAAGAAGAGGCTTACTGCTCCGATCCCTCGTTTAGACCCCAACGTACTGAAAGATGGCCCGATGAAGTTTACAACGGACCTATGCTCCGGTTCTCCGCTCCCATTGCCAGCGAGGTCGTTACATCTGAGTATTTGTCTCCCTTGCGTTTGGAAGGGGCAGAGGCCATCGGCAGCTATGAGGATCTAACCATTGCTGCTCATAACACCTACGGCAAGGGTGAGGTTTGGTACTTTGGTACTTACATGGGTCTTTCCATCTACCGCGGCGATGAAAATGCGCTGAAGCTCGTCAAGGATCTGATCGCCCGCTATACCACGCCTGAGGCAAAGGGTAACTGCCTGCGTCCCCGTCTGATCACCGGTGCCGGCCGGAAGCTGGTTTGCGTCTTCAATGACGATCCCTTTGCAACCCATACCGATACCGTCACCCTACCTCAGGGTGTAACCAAGGCAGTTAGCTTGTTTGACGGTTCGGAAGCCACTGTTACCGACGGTATGTTGACGCTTACCTTGGAAGGCGACGATGCGCAGGTATACGAGCTGTTTTAAAGATTCCACATATGAGACGGCCGGTTCAATGACCCAATAAGCAAGGTCGTCTAATACTGAAGAGAAAATGCAATAACCGATAATTGCTATATTTCTTGGATACCATAATTTCAAAAAGGAACTCTCCTGAGAGAGTTCCTTTTTCGTTTGCCGGAAATTTCCGTGGATAGTTCCACTACTATGGGTTCAAGCCCCAATCTCACGATAAAAAATACAGACACACAGATGTGTGCCTGTATTATCTGGTGCGCGAGGCGGGACTTGAACCCGCATGCCCGGAATGAGCACTAGAACCTGAATCTAGCGAGTCTACCAATTCCACCACTCGCGCATATCGCGTTTGTCTTAACGCTTGGATATGATATCACGGCTTGCGAAATTTGTCAACCTCTTTTTCTGGATTTTCCAAAATATTTTTACTGTTACAGCAGTAGGCCAATGGTAATTTTTACCGGCGGCTAAGAGGGAAGAAATTGCTGGGGATACTGCGAAAAGTGTTGCATTATGTCGAATGGACGATTATAATATAAAAAAGATCGACAAAGTGAGGAATCTGAATGAAACAGAATGTTGTATATAGAGCACTTGGGATTGTTTTGGCGGCGGTGATGGTACTATGTGCGTTCAGCGCCTGCGGTGACAGAAGAAATGCTGCGGGGCAGACCACGGACCCGGATACTACAACACAGGCGGCAGGTCAGACCGGCAACACCACGGAAGCGTCTGCTGACCAGACAACCACGGACAACCATACCGATACGACTCCGGAGACAACCACGGACAACCATACCGATACACCCCCGGAGACCACCACAGCGTCCACAGAGGAGCCTCCGGTTGTGTCCACTACAGATGCGCCGGTTGTTCCGCCGGAAACACAGCCGCAGCCTCCCCAGATTTACACACCGCAACCCCTTACCGGCGCGTTGCCGGCAGGCGGCAGCGTGGACGGCAGCTTCTTTAATGATGCGGTCTTTGTGGGAGACTCGGTAAGTCTGAAGCTTTCCTATTACGAAGCGGCAGTGGACAAGCTGGGTTCGGCTCAGTTTTTAACATCCGGCAGCCTGGGCAGCGGCAATGCACTTTGGGCGGTTAGCGGCGAGTCAGTCCATCCCAGCTATCAGGGCACGAAAATGCTGTTGGAGCAGTCTGTTCCTTTAACCGGCGCTAAGAAAATGTACATCATGCTGGGCATGAATGATATTGCACTCTACGGTATTGATGCATCGGTTTCCAATATGGTGACCTTGATACAGCGGATTCAGGCGGCAGCTCCCGGGCTTACGGTATACGTTCAGTCTATGACACCTATGACCAGCACCAGTAACATTCTCAGCGCAAGCGGTCACAATCCGCAGAATGTACAGCGTTACAATGAGAAGCTGCTCGCTGCCTGTCAGAGCAATGGCTGGTACTTTGTGAATGTTGGTGAAGTTATGTATGATGCCAACGGTTATTTGCGGCGGGATTACTGTAGCGATCCGGACGGAATGGGCATCCATTTTACGAACACCGGCTGTGAGGCTTGGATTTCCTATCTGTATACCCACACGGCAGGCTAACACAAGGAGGTATCATTTATGAAGCGGTTATTGGCGGCACTGTTGGCGCTGGTATTGGTTCTGTCTTTGGCAGCCTGTGGCGGCAAGCCTGTTACGGTGGATATTACACAGGTAAAAGAAACAATTTTAAAGGATCTGGCAGTGGTAGACCCGCTGGATCTGCCTGTAGAGCGGCTGCAGGATTTGTATGGCATTACACCGGATAAAGTAAAGGCCTCTGCCTGTTTTATTACCATGGGCGGGGCGTTCCCGGACGAAATCATTATGCTGGAGGCAGTGGATACGGCGGCAGCCGGAGAGATTGCCCAAAAGCTGGAGGCAAGATTGGCAGATGTCAAGAATCAGGCGCAGAACTACGATGCTGAAAGCTTTGCGCTGCTGGAAAAGTGCAAGGTAAGAACCACCGGCGTGTATGTGACGCTGTTCATTTCTGCCTTGAGCGGCGAAATGCAAACTATCTTTGAAGCGGCAGCGAAATAATAGAGACAATAAAACGGACAGGCTTTTGTCTGTCCGTTTTTTAAAGGAGAATGAAACTTGGTTTTTTCCAGTGTACTGTTTTTGTTTTTATATCTGGGGGTAGTACTGGCGGGATACTATGTCCTGCCCCGGCGGTTTCGAAACCTGTGGCTGTTTGTGACCAGTCTGCTGTTCTATGGTTACGGTGAGCCGGTATTTCTGCTGCTGATGATAGGGTCCATTACCTGGAACTATTTCAGCGGTATACTGATTCAGCGGTTCCGGCAGGAGCAGAAGAAAAAAAGGGCGGTTCTGATTGCCTGCGTGGCGGGAAATCTGCTGGCGCTCGGGTATTTTAAATATACCGGTCTGCTGCTGGACACCATGCGTGCATTGCCTGTATTTTCCTTTTTGCCCAATCCGGAAATCGCGCTGCCCATTGGCATTTCCTTTTACACATTCCAGGCGATGTCCTACGTGGTGGATGTATACTGGGGTAATTGTGATGCCCAGAAGAATTACATTACCTTTGGCACATACGTTGCGTTGTTTCCCCAGCTGATTGCCGGCCCGATTGTCCGGTTTGTGGATGTGCAGGAGCAGCTGCAGACCCGGCAGGAGAGCCAGGCACTGTTTGAAAACGGCGTGAAGCTGTTTCTTGTGGGACTTGCCAAAAAAGTGCTGCTGGCCAACCCTATGGGCGCGCTGTGGGGGCAGCTTCGGGCGATGGATGGCGGCGTGTTGGGTGCGTGGGTAGGCGTAGTGGCATTTACCTTGCAAATCTACTTTGATTTCAGCGGTTATTCGGATATGGCAAGGGGTCTTGGCAATCTGTTTGGTTTTTCTTTTGTAAAAAATTTCGATTACCCCTACATGTCCCGCAGTATTACCGAGTTCTGGCGGCGGTGGCACATCTCCCTTGGTACCTGGTTTCGGGAGTATGTGTATATTCCGCTGGGCGGCAATCGCCGGGGAAGGGCACGGCAGTGTCTTAACCTGTTTCTGGTATGGGGGCTTACGGGCTTGTGGCACGGTGCCAGCTGGAATTTCGTTGTATGGGGACTATACTTTGGCATACTGCTTACAATTGAAAAATTCTTCCTGCTGAAGCGCCTGCAGAAAGCACCCGGGTTTTTGTCCCATATGTATGCACTGCTGCTTGTGATGCTGAGTTGGGTGATTTTTGATTTTACGGATACCGGGGCAATGTTTGCCTATTTAAAGAGCCTGTTCGACTTCTCCGGAGGACTGCTTACGGCAGATGCGCACTATCTGACCTTGGCATATCTGCCGCTGTTGGCGGTAGCGGTATTTGCCTGCCTGCCCACGGGGAGAAAAATTTATGAAAAAATTGCGGCCACGCGGTTTGGACCGGTATGGGAAGTGCTTGGAGCGCTGATTATTCTGCTGCTGTGCACGGCGGCGCTGGTCAGTTCCACCTATAACCCGTTCCTGTACTTCCGTTTTTAAAGGGGGATGCTTATGAAAAGATTGAAAAACTTTAGAGTATCCCTGGCGTTTCTGTGCTTCTTATTGGCAATTGCAGTGCTGTTTTTTGTTCTGCCCCAAAGAGCATATTCTGAAAATGAAAAACGGGTGCTGGCAGACTTTCCGGAGGTAAATTGGGAATCGGTTGCCGATGGCAGCTTCGGCAAGGGGTTGGAGACATACCTTGCCGACCATTTCCCGCTGCGGGATGCCTTTGTGGGAATCCATTCTTATATGGAGCAGCTACTGGGGCAAAACGGCGTATCGGGAATCTACCGGGGCAGTGACGGCTATCTGTTTGCAGCGCCGGGGGCATTTGATGCGGCCAGAGCCCGCAGGAATGTGGAAAATCTTGCTGAATTTGCGCAGAGTACGGGATTGCCGTCTGCTGTTATGGTAGTTCCTTCTGCCGGCTATGTGCTGGAGGAGAAGCTGCCGGTGAATCATCAGAGCTATTGGGACGATACCTTGATGGAAATAACGGAAGATGCCGTCGGGAATATGGCGTTTATCGACTTGCGGCAAGATTTTCTGCAGCAGCCGGAGGGGCTTTATTACCGCACAGACCACCATTTGACCGGCCTCGGCAGCTACCGGATGTATCAGGCTTTTTGCCTGCAGCAGGGGATAACACCTCTGACATTCAGCTGCACAGAGCGTTATGAGGGCTTTTACGGCACTTCCTATGCCAAAAGCGGTCTCTGGGGTACAGAACCGGATGCGCTCGAAATCTGGAAACCGGAAAACCCCGGCAGCTATCAGGTGACGATTCAGGAGGGGGAAGAAATAGAGACCTTCCAGAGTCTGTATTTTCCGGAGCATCTGGAAAAGCAGGATAAGTATCCGGTATTTCTGGACGGCAATCACAGTTTGGTGACCGTTAAAAATGAGAATTGCCAAAACGGCAAACGTTTGATGCTGATTAAGGATTCCTATGCCCACTGTTTTGCCACCTATGCCATAGAGCACTATGAAGAAATCGTTCTGGTGGATATGCGGTATTACCGGGATTCGGTGCAGGAGATTATCCAAAGCCGGGGAATCACAGAAATACTCTTTCTGTACGGAGCACAAAATTTGGCGAGTTCTACAGATATCGCCTGGCTTTTGCCGGCTGCTTAATGGAAACGGGCGTGCGCTTGCACGCCCGTTTCCATACTTGCAGACAGGTTTTTCCGTAACGCCAGAGTGGCTGAATGGTGTATTTGTAAAAAAAGACATCTGTTTTTTAGATATCTACACAAAAAGAAAAAATGCCTAAATTGGGCATTGAAAAATCGCAATGGTTCGTGTATAATGTCTTTATTGTGGTGCTTGGCACCTGATGTAACCGAGGAGGGCGGACCCCTCTCGAAAGGAGAATAAAAAACCATGTATACTGCAAACGCAATTCGTAACATTTGTCTGCTGGGCCATAGTGGCAGCGGCAAAACTGCTCTGGCTGAGAGCTTACTTTACATGACCGGTGCCATTGACCGTATTGGTAAGAATGCTGACGGTAACACCGTTTGTGACTATGACCCGGAGGAAATTCGCCGTAACATTTCTATCTCCACGGCAGTGGTTCCTTTGGAATACAAGAATGCAAAGATTAACCTGCTGGACACGCCCGGTGGCTTTGACTTCTCCGGTTCTGTAATGGAAGCACTGCGGGCTGCAGATGCGGCGATTATCGTGTGCTCTGCTAAGGACGGCATTACTGTGGGACTGGAAAAGGCATGGAAGTACTGCGAAGAGCGGAATATGCCCTGCTTCATTTACATCTCCAAGGTAGACGAGGATAACTCCGATTACAATTCTACCTTCAATGCATTGCGTGAGCGCTATGGCAACCGGATCGCTCCCGTTGTAGTGCCTATCTGGGATGCCAACCGCAAGGTCACCGGCATTATTGACGTGCTCAATAAACGCGCCTATGAGATGCAGAAGCTGAAGCGGGTAGAAATCGCAGTGCCCGACGGAAAGGACGAGGTAATTACCGAGTTCAACGATGCCCTCAAGGAGTCTGTTGCTGAGACCAGCGATGAGTTCATGGATAAGTTCTTCGGCGGTGAGGACTTTACATATGCTGAAATGATTAAGGGTATGCACAAGGGCGTTCTGGACCGCACACTGTTCCCGGTGCTCTGCGGCTCCGGCATGAACTGCCTGGGCAGCCTGATGCTCATGGATCATATTATTGATTTGCTGCCCAACCCCGTGGAGGGCAACTACCATAAGGCAACCAGCGCTGACGGAAAGACCGAGGAATTTGTGGTATCTCCCGGCGGCGTGCCTTCTGTATTTGTATTTAAGACCGTGTCCGACCAGTATGGTAAGTATTCCTTCGTCAAGGTGCTCTCCGGTGATATTACTTCCGACACCACCTTGGTGAACGCACGTACCGGTGAAACTGAGAAGCTGGGCCGCCTGTACGCCATGTGCGGCAAGAAGGCCAGCGAGGTCAAGAGCCTGACCTGCGGCGATATCGGTGCTATCGGTAAGATGGATAAGGTTAAGACCGGCGATACCCTGTGCGATCCCCGTAAGGTGGTCAGCTTGAAGGGTATTCCCTACAGTGAGCCCTGCTACTCTATGGCCATTTCTCCCAAGACCAAGGGCCAGGAAGATAAGGTTGCTGCAGGCTTGGCCAGACTGAATGAAGAAGATCCCTCCTTCAAGCTGGAAAACAACGCAGAGACCAAGCAGATGGTGATCTCCGGCTCTGGTGACCAGCAGTTGGATGTGCTGGTAGCCAAGCTGAAGAGCCGCTTTGGTGTGGACGCAGAGCTAAGTCCTGCAAAGGTCGCATACCGTGAGCGGATTAAGAAGAAGGTAGAAGCCCACGGCCGTCACAAGAAGCAGACTGGCGGTTCCGGTCAGTTCGGTGACGTCTGGGTGCGTTTCGAGCCACAGGAAGAGCAGGACGATCTGATTTTTGACGTGGAAGTAGTTGGCGGCGCAGTTCCCAAGAACTTCAACCCTGCTGTTGAAAAGGGTATCCAGGAAGCCATTAAGAAGGGCCCTCTGGCCGGTTATCCCATGGTTAACCTGAAGGCTGTCCTGTACGACGGCTCCTATCACCCTGTTGACTCCAATGAAATGGCCTTTAAGCTGGCTGCCATTCTGGCCTTCAAGGAGGCAATGCCCAATGCAATGCCCACCCTGCTGGAGCCTGTGGGCGCTCTGGCTGTTACCGTGCCCGACAGCTACATGGGCGATGTTATCGGCGACCTGAATAAGCGCCGCGGCCGCGTCATGGGTATGAACCCCGACGGTGACGGTAATTCTGTAGTTGAAGCCGAAGTACCTATGGCTGAGATGAGCAGCTACGCCATCGACCTGCGCGCCATGACCCAGGCCCGCGGCTCCTTCACACTGCGCTTTGAGCGTTACGAGGAAGTGCCCAAGGCAAATCAGGCCAAGATAATCGAGGACGCAAAGAAGGACGAAGAATAAAATATACACCCAAGCCCTCCGGCATTGCCGGAGGGTTTTTGTCACAAAAATCCCCGGTGGAAAAGAAGTGAAATGTGTGATATAATAAAAAAATACAACAAGAGCGCGCAGTAGCAGGCTGCGCGATGAATGAGCAGGAGGAGCACATATGCTGCCACAGGCATTTTTGGAACGGGTGAAGATGCAGCTGGGAGAGGAATACCCGGCGTTCTTGGAGAGCCTGGAGCGCCCCAGAGCGGTTGCGCTGCGCTTTAATCCCTTAAAGAAGGGGCAGCTGCAGCCACTGCCGTTTGTAGGGCAACCGGTGCCCTGGGAGCCCCAGGGATATTATTATGACCCGGAGAGCCGTCCGGGCCTGCACCCTTATCATGAGGCCGGCGTATACTATTTACAGGAAGCCAGCGCAATGTCGGCTGTGACGCTGCTAGACCCGCAGCCGGGGGAACGGGTTTGTGATTTGTGTGCAGCTCCGGGGGGAAAGTCCACACAGATTGCCGGACGTATGGCAGGAAGCGGCTTCCTTTTGTGCAATGAAATCAATCCAAAGCGGGCGAAAATTCTTAGCCGGAACATTGAACGCATGGGTGTCGGCAATGCGCTGGTGACCAATGAGCATCCACGAAACCTTGCCATGCGGCTGCCGGAATACTTTGATCGGGTGCTGATTGATGCGCCTTGCTCTGGGGAGGGGATGTTCCGGAAAGAGGAAGCGGCAATTACTGACTGGAGCCAGGAAACTGTGGAAATGTGCGCCCGGCGGCAGGGGGAAATTCTGCACTCCGGAGCTAATATGGTGCGGCCCGGTGGGCGCTTGGTCTATTCCACCTGTACATTCTCCCCAGAGGAAAATGAGCAGGTAGTAGAAGAATTTCTAAAGACACATCCGGATTTTCACCTGCAGGAAGCAGAGTGCCCTTGGTTTAGCCGGGTCGGTGAGGGGATGTACCGCCTTTGGCCCCACAAGGTGGTGGGGGAGGGCCACTTTGTTGCTGTGCTGAAACGGGACGGGGAAGCGCGGCTGGAGACGGTAAGCAATAGGGCGAATAAATTTCCCCAGGGGTGGCAAAGCTTCGCAAAAGAGATGGACATTACGCTTCCGGCAGGGCAATTGGTGCAATTTGGGCAGAGTCTGTACTGGGCACCTGCGGATATGCCGGATATCCGCGGCATCAAGGTATTGCGGCCGGGCCTAGAATTGGGAGAGGAGAAAAAGGGGAGATTTGAACCAGCACACGCACTGGCAATGTGGCTGGACACGGCCTCCGGTGTGCAGAATTTTTCCGCAGACAGCAAAGAGATAACAGCCTATTTGCATGGAGATGTGGTGGAAAGCAGTGTAAAAGGATGGTGTCTTGTCATGGTGGACAAGTGTTCGCTGGGCTGGGGAAAAGGAGACGGAAAAGTACTAAAAAACCATTATCCGAAGGGTTTACGCCGATAATTTTAGGGAAATTATGCTTTACATAGTCAAATAATTGTGGTATAATTAAAATTAGCGAGTAATGAAATTCACAAGGAGAGTGGAACATCCTTGGCTAAATATGTTATCAACGGTGGCAGTCCCTTGACGGGTACTGTGACCATCAGCGGTGCTAAAAATGCGGCCGTGGCTATTTTGCCGGCGGCCCTGCTGGTAAATGGTAAGTGCCGTGTGGAAAACGTACCGGATATTTCCGATGTACGGATTCTTTTACATATTCTGGAGGACATGGGGGCGCAGGTGCAGCATGAGGCACCGGGTGTGGTGGTGCTGGATTGCTCCAACATTACCAATACCGAGCCGAACCCGGAGCTTGTACGCCAGATGCGCGCCAGCTACTATTTGATGGGAGCGCTGCTTAGCCGGTTTGGCAGAGCCAATGTGGCGCTGCCTGGCGGCTGTAATTTTGCCTCCCGGCCCATCGACCAGCACATCAAGGGCTTTATTGCCTTGGGTGCTGAGGTGGATGAGACAGAGGATTATGTGAATATGGAAGCCGGTCCCAACGGCCTGTGCGGCAACCGGGTGAGTCTGGATGTGGTGAGCGTTGGTGCAACGGTAAATATTATGATGGCTGCTACGCTGCTTCCCGGGCGTACAGTAATTGAGAACGCTGCCAAAGAGCCGCATATCGTGGACTTGGCAAACTTTCTGAACACCATGGGTGCACATATTTCCGGTGCCGGTACGGATACCGTTAAGATTCAAGGCGTAGAGGCCCTTGAAGGTGGCAGCTATGCGATTATTCCGGACCAAATTGAGGCCGGTACATATATGGCCGCGGTTGTTGCCACCGGCGGAAATGTGTTAGTGAAGAATGTAATCCCCAAGCATATGGACTGTATTACTTCCAAACTGCAGGAAATGGGTGCGAAAATCACCAATTATGACGATGCGATCCGGGTAGAGTCCGATGGAATCCTTCGTCATACCACAGTCAAAACCCGGCCCTATCCTGGGTTCCCCACGGATATGCAAGCACAGATTTGTGTGTGTATGACCAAAGCCAGCGGAATTAGCCGTCTGACGGAAAACGTCTATGAAACCCGTTTCTTCGGTTACTGCACTGAGCTTGCCAATATGGGCGCGGATATCCTGATTAACGGCAAGACGGCCATTATTACGGGTGTTGAGAAACTCCGCGGCGCAAAGGTGCAGACCCACGATCTGCGCGCAGGCGCAGCGCTGGTCATTGCCGGGTTGGCAGCGGAGGGTACAACCGAAATTGAAAATATCCATTTTATTGAACGTGGTTACGAGAATCCGGTAGAGAAACTAACCTCTCTTGGCGCGGACATAAGAAGAGTAGAGGATTGAGCCGGTTTTAGACCTAAGCAAATGAATGAGCCCTGCAGAATACAGAAAATTGTGTATTCTGCAGGGCTTTTTTACATATATGCTAGGTGAACATCGGGGTGGACAGGTAACGGTCACCGGTATCGGGCAACAGAACGACAATGGTTTTTCCGGCATTTTCCGGCAGCCTGGCAAGTTCCATGGCAGCGTGGAGAGCGGCACCGGAGGAGATGCCTACCAGGATTCCTTCCTTGCAGCCAATAAGACGTCCGGCGGAATAGGCCTGCTCCTCAGTTACCGGGATTACCTGGTCGTAGACAGAGGTGTTCAGGGCTTTGGGAATAAAGTTGGCACCGATGCCCTGCAGGCCGTGTTTTCCGGCCATGCCCTTGCTCAAAAGCGGTGAACCTGCAGGCTCTACAGCAACGATTCGGACATCGGGGTTTTGCGCTTTCAGATACTCGCCCACGCCAGTGATCGTACCGCCGGTTCCCACACCGGCAACAAAGATATCAACCTGTCCATCGGTATCCTTCCAGATTTCCGGGCCGGTGGTGGCGCGGTGGGCAGCAGGATTGGCAGGGTTTGCAAACTGGTCCGGGATGAAACTGCCGGGAATCTCTGCGGCAAGAGCCATGGCTTTTTCTACAGCGCCCTGCATACCGTCTTCGCCGGGAGTCAGCACCAGTTCGGCGCCGTAAGCACGCATTAGAATCCGCCGCTCCATGCTCATGGAGTCGGGCATGACGATGATTGTGCGGTAGCCCCGGGCGGCTGCAACACAGGCCAGCCCGATACCGGTATTGCCGGAGGTGGGTTCTATAATCACAGAGCCGGCCTTTAGTAAGCCCTTTTGCTCGGCATCCTCAATCATTGCTAAGGCGACCCGGTCCTTGGCAGAGCCGGCGGGATTCAGATACTCCAGCTTGGCAAGCAATCGGGCAGAAAGCTTCTCGGATGCGGTCAGTGCCTGCAGCTCCAGCAGGGGCGTATTGCCAATAAGCTGGGAAGCAGAGGTGTAGATTTTAGCCATAACAGTACCTCCAAAAAAATTTATATGGAAATTATACCCCTTTGGAGGAATTCCTGTCAATAGGAACATTGACATTGAAAACAGGGTATGATATAAAAAGGCAAAAGGAATGGGGGTTTTTTTATGACAGCGATTGAAGAACAGATTGCGGGCGTAGTAGACAGTATTTTGGCTGATTACAGCTGCGGCAGGGATATTGACAAAATGGACCTGCATTGCAGGCCCGATAAGGATATTGTAATAGATATTATTGAAAAACTGCGCAGAATTGTATTTCCCGGCTATTTCCGGGATAAGAACTACCGCATTTACAATGCTAAGCATAATCTGTCCATGCTCATAGAGGATGTTATGTTCAATCTGAACCGGCAGATTACACTGGCGTTTCAAGGTACAGGAGAGTCGGAAGCAGAGGCCCAGAGCCATGCCCAAGATGTGTGTCTTGCCTTTTTTGGGCAGATTCCCAAGGTGCGGGAAATGGTCCAGACGGACTTGCAGGCAGCTTATGACGGCGACCCGGCTGCTACAGGCATGGCGGAAATTATTTTTTCCTACCCGGGCCTGTTTGCCATAACGGTATACCGGCTGGCACATGTGCTGTATGAATTGAAAGTTCCCATGCTGCCCAGAATGATGACCGAGTATGCCCATAGCACAACCGGTATTGATATCCACCCGGGCGCAACCATCGGAAAGTTCTTCTTCATTGACCACGGTACCGGCATCGTCGTAGGCGAGACCACGGTGATTGGGGAAAATGTGAAGATCTACCAGGGTGTGACACTGGGCGCACTTTCCACCCGCGGCGGTCAAAGCCTGCGTGGAAAGCGGCGGCATCCTACCATTGAGGACAATGTGACCATTTACGCCGGTGCTTCTGTGCTGGGTGGTGAGACGGTTATTGGCAGAGACTCTGTTATCGGCTCCAACGCGTTTATCACCAAATCCATTGAACCGTGCACGACAGTGAGCATCAAAAATCAAGAGCTGCAATTCAAGGCCCGCAGTGATTGCCAGACCTGTAAGGAAGCGTTTTGGAACCGCTAAGGCACACCGGAGTCGCTGGGCGTGGCCTGCAAAAGTGGGTAGAGCTTGTTGCCTATCTTCGGGTCAATCAATTCCCAAGGCCCGTTATCCCGGGATAAATACCGGTCTGTCCGCTGGCGGTAAATACGGGAGGAGCCGTCAATGGAAATGACGCTGATTTCATAGCGGTCACCCATAATGCGTTCCGGGTCCGTGTGAGCCTTGCCTTTGTAGTCTAAATGGCGCAGGTAGTTTAGGATAACTTCCATTTTTTCAGGTGACCGGTAGGAAAAGTGCTGCGTGTTCCCGTCCCGACAGCAGAGGATATCTATCTGTTCTGTTACAGTGTACAGGGAAGGGGAATCCCCACCTGCGACTTGTCGGTTGCAGCCGGAGAGTGCGCACAAAACAATCAGCAAAAATAAGAATTTCCTTTTTTTCACAGCCATTTGCTCCTTTTGTTTTTAGGATGGCTGGAATTACGGCGATTATTGCCGGAAAAAAACAGAAAAAAGAAAGAATGGGCCAGGATTCACAGGAATCCCGGCCCGTTTGCTGTATGGAATTATTAACCGTGAATATTAAAGTTTTCGCTGAGCAGATTCATAGATTTGCAGAGTTTATGCAAATAGATAAAAGGACCTACAAGAATCAGGGAACCCAAAACGTTCCACAGCCAGAAAGAGGAAGCGCCAAAGCTATAGCCGATGCCGCGGCGGTAAAGCTCGTTGCCAATGCGCTTGGAAATTCTGTGATACCAAACGATTGTGGCGATGCCACAGGTGAGGGGTGTGAAGATAAAGGCCAGCAGGCAGAAATGCATAGTCTTTTTGCCGTCGTAGCGACTGGCAATCAGGTTGATGTCTGTAGAAAGCTTGGAGTAGAATACCAGTGCATAGATTCCGAAGGTGATTAGGGACAGCAGAATGAACTTGATAAGGCCGCGTTTGGTTTTTAGCTGCAGAATGGGCGCTGTGTTTGTGGTTTGTTCGGGCATAGTTGGTACCTCTCTTCCCTTTATATTGGGTATTGCTGAAATTAGTATATTATAACTGGCTGGATATGTCAATGTTTCAATTTAGAAGAGTGGCCTGCAGTTTTCTGCAGGCCACAAAGATAAATTTACAGTTCGCAGTTGCCAACGGTTCTGGGGAAGGGCAGGACATCCCGGATGTTGCCCATGCCGGTCAGGTACATGACACAGCGCTCGAAGCCCAGACCAAAGCCTGCGTGACGGGCAGAGCCATACTTCCGCAAATCCATATAGAAGTCGTAGTCCTCGGGGTTCATGCCCAGCTCTTCAATGCGGGCTTTCAGCAAATCGTAGTTATCCTCACGCTGGCTGCCGCCGATAATCTCGCCGATGCCGGGAACCAGACAGTCCATGGCAGCTACGGTCTTTCCGTCGGGATTCAGCTTCATATAGAATGCTTTGATTTCCTTGGGGTAGTCGGTGACAAACACAGGACGCTTGAATACTTCCTCGGTTAGGTAGCGCTCATGCTCGGTCTGCAAATCGCTACCCCAGTGAACGGGGTAATCAAACTTGTCGTTGCACTTTTCCAGAATTTCAATAGCCTCGGTGTAGGTGATATGGCCGAAGTCGGAGTTTACTACGTGGTTCAGCCGATCCAGCAGCCCCTTGTCAACAAACTGATTGAAGAACGCCATTTCCTCGGGGGCGTGCTCCAGCACATAGGTGATGATATACTTAATCATATCCTCTGCTAAGCGCATATCGTCTGACAGGTCGGCAAAGGCAATTTCCGGCTCGATCATCCAGAACTCGGCAGCATGGCGGGTGGTGTTGGATTTTTCTGCCCGGAAGGTGGGGCCAAAGGTGTAGATGTTTTTAAAGGCCATGGCAAAGGTCTCGCCGTTGAGCTGACCGGAGACGGTCAGGTTGGTGGGCTTGCCGTAGAAGTCCTGGGAGAAATCCACTTTGCCGTCCTCTGTCTTGGGGATGTTGGTGAGGTCCATAGTTGTGACCTGGAACATCTCGCCCGCGCCCTCACAGTCAGAGCCTGTGATAAGGGGGGTGTGGACGTAAATGAAATCCCGGTCCTGGAAGAATTGGTGGATCGCCATTGCAGCCAGGGAGCGAACACGGAACACGGCCTGGAAAGTATTGGTGCGGGGACGCAGGTGGGTAATGGTCCGCAGAAATTCCATGGAGTGGCGCTTGGGCTGCAGGGGATAATCGCCGGTGGAGGGGCCCTCTACGGTGACTTCCTGTGCCTGAATCTCAAAGGGCTGCTTAGAGTCGGGGGTGAGCACCACAGTTCCCTTAATGATTAGGGCAGCGCCGATATTGATTTTGGAAATCTCCTGAAAATTATCCAGAGTATCATTGTAAACAACCTGAATGGGGTTAAAGTAAGTGCCGTCGTTGAGCATGATAAAGCCAAACTGCTTGCTGGGGCGGCGGTTGCGTACCCAGCCGCCCACTGTAACGGACTGGTCGGCATACTTCTCGGTGTTTTTATATAACTCACGGACAGAAATCAAATCCATAGTCTTTTCCCTCTCTTGTGTCTGAAAATTATATAAGATTATACGCCAAAGTGGAAGAATTTACAAGAGGTTTCTTGCCATTTTATTAAAAATGTAAATTTACAGGGCACGAAAGCCGGGAAATAACGAACTGTCTGTCCCACAAAGTGCCATTTTGACTGAAACCGGAAAACGCAGAGATAAAATGAAAATGTTTATTGCCAATTCACATCTTCGCGTTATAATATTTATAGAGGGAGAGAATCCCAAAATCCGGAGGTGATTTCATGAACATTCAGTTTATCGGCGCAGCACACGAAGTGACAGGCTCATGTACTTTGCTGGAGGTTGGCAGAAGAAAGTACCTTGTGGACTGCGGCATGGAGCAGGGTGTGGACATTTTTGAAAACGTACCGATTCCCGTTCCGGCAGCAGAGATTGATACTGTTTTCCTAACCCATGCCCATATTGACCATTCCGGCATGCTTCCCAGACTGTATAAGGACGGTTTTCGGGGCGCAATTTATGCAACCCGGGAGACATGTAATCTGTGCAGCATTATGCTCAGGGATTCTGCCCATATTCAAATGTCTGAAGCGGAGTGGAAAAGCAGAAAGGCGCTGCGGGCTGGGGAAAGCCCGGTGGAGCCCGTGTATAATCTGGAGGAGGCGCAAGGTGCCATTTCTCTGTTCCGTCCCTGCGGATACGGAGAGGTTCTGCGGGTGGCCGAGGGCATTGATGTTCGCTTTACCGATGTAGGGCATCTGCTTGGCTCTGCCTGCATCGAGCTGTGGCTGACAGAAGGAGAGGAACGCCGTAAGATCGTCTTTTCCGGAGACGTGGGCAACACAAATCAGCCCATTATCAATGATCCGCAAACAGTGGAGCAGACCGATTATCTGGTCATCGAATCCACCTACGGCAACCGGAACCATGAAAGAGGGGCAGACGCGGTTGCCAATTTGGCAGGATATATTCAAGAGGCGCTGGACCGCGGGGGCAATGTGGTGATACCTTCCTTTGCGGTGGGACGTACCCAGGAAATGCTTTATGCCATCCGGCAAATTAAACTGCAGGGCCTTGTAAAGGGACATGAGGGTTTTCCTGTCTATGTAGACAGTCCTCTGGCGGTGGAGGCCACGGGCATTTTTCTGCAATGTGATGTGAGCTGTCTGGATGCGCCGACTATGGCTATGGTGAAACAGGGCATCAATCCTCTGTGGTTTGAGGGATTGACCCTTTCTTCCAGCGCGGAAGAATCCAAGGCCATCAATGAAGATAAACGGCCCAAAGTTATTCTCTCGGCCAGCGGCATGTGCGAGGCCGGACGTATCCGGCACCACCTAAAGCACAATTTATGGAGACCGGAGAGCGTTATTCTTTTCGTAGGCTATCAGGCGGAGGGCTCTCTGGGGCGGAGGCTTCAGGATGGCGTCAAGGAAGTACGGCTTTTCGGAGAGGATATTACAGTTCGCGCGCAGATCGCTACGCTGCATGGCACCTCGGGCCATGCAGATCAGGCAGGACTGCTGCGTTGGTTAGAGGGATTCCGGGAGAAGCCCAAAACTGTATATATCAATCACGGCGATGACGATTCTGTTAAGGAATTTCAGGCACTGCTGGCTGAACGGGGTTACCGCGCAGAAGCGCCTTATAGCGGTACGGTCTATGATTTGCTTGCGGATAAAATGGTAGTCTACACGGAGTCGAAGCCAATCCAGAGAGCGCGGGCGCTGCGAGGCAGCCAGCGTGCCAATACGGTGTACACTGACCTTGTGAACGCTGCAGAGGGGTTGCTGGCGCTGGTGAAAAGGCGCCGGGGCTGTACAAATAAGGACAACGCCAAATTGACAGTGCAAATTCTCAATCTGATTCAGAAGTGGAAATAAGACAGGAAAATAGCCAAAATTGCGCAGGGGGCGACTATGGGTCGCCCCCTGCGTTTTTTAAGATATGCTGCCCGGTTACGGTTCTGCACAGACCGGCTGTAGCTGCTGGGGGGTAATATCCTTTGCGTTATGCAAGGTGATCCGGCGGCTTTCGCCGGGAAGCAAATCAAAATACAAATCGGAGAATTTGTATTCTGCCCCAAGGCCAAAGTGTACGCCGTGGGCAAAAATGTCGCTGGTTATGTCAAAGGTAAGGGATTCGTCGCATCTTGCAACATTCGTAATCTTCAAAGCTGCTTTGTCCGGCATATTACGGGTGCGGTAATCGCCGTTGCGCAGCGTAATGGGCAATACATCCTCTTCCTGGGCCTTTGCATACAACGTTCCCCCTATTAAATCCAGTCCTTCTACACAGATTTGCGCAACCTCAGTATACTTTGTATAGGCGGGCAAGAAAACGGTTGCGGTTTCCGTGTGGGTGTAAACACCTCCATAGGTCAAATGACCGTAGGTGATGTGGAGGGTTCTGGGCTCAGGCCCGTCATTGCTGCAATATAAGCTGACAGTGTCGTTGTTTCTTCGCATGACCATGCGGTTGGGGTGGTACGCCCGGCGGAGGAAATAATAAGCGGGTTTCGGGTTACCGTAATGGTCCAAAAGACTAAAACCTACCTCGCCAAAGCAGTCATCCAAGCACCACAGCACGCTGCCGCTGCACTCAGGCAGCACGCGTAAATGGTCGGCTAGGTAAGACAGTAAATCGCCCTGGAACAAACCGCCATAGTAGCAGTATTCTTCCAAACTCAACTCCTTCTCACCGGTGTAATGGCGGTAAATGGCATCCCGCACAGCAAACCGTTCAAAGGTGTTCCGGTGATGCTCAAATACCGGGCTTTCGTCGTTAAAATGCTCTTCTCCACCCAAATAGCTTACCAGTACTTCCGTACTGGGAGGCCCCATGGCGCCGCCTTCTGTCAAGAATCTGGTTTCAATGTTATCAAAGGACTCCACGGAGATACGGGTTTGCTGGTAATCGGGATTCAAGTTTAAGAAAGGATAGCGGTGGCAGTCGCCCCGCTGGGCAGATTGCTGGTGTTCAAATCCACCGAAGGGAGAGCAGCATACATAGCCTACGGTGGCTACATGGGTGTGGTGCAGCCGCGGCAGTATCTGCCCATAAATATCCGAGCCGCCGGGGTAAATGGCGGGGTGGTGATTGTCAAAAAAGCGCTGTTTTAGGAAATTATTCAGTAGACCGTTACATTCACCGTTTCCGCACCATAGCGCAATACAGGGGTGATTCCGCAGGCGGCGGAGCTGATAGGCAGCCTCTTTTTCCACGAGGTCGCGGAATGACTCCACGTGGTCCGGATAAGCGCCGCAGGCAAAGGCAAAGCCTTGATGGACCAAAATACCCAGCCGGTCACATAATTCATAGGCATAATCCTGTTCATAGCGGTTGCCGTCCCAAAAGCGGATCATGTTGAAATTTGCTTCCTGTGCGTTGGTAAAGAGCTTTTCCAGATGCGCCTTGGTTACCTTGGTATACTGAACGTTGGCAGGAATATAGTCCATACCCTTGCAATAAATCGGCTTGCCGTTTACTACAAAGGAAAAACGGCGGGAGTTATCGGGAAGCAGTGATTGATCCAGCTGCACGGTGCGTACACCGGTGGTAATTTCCTTCTCATCCTTTGCGCCCAAATGATTGGATACCGCTACCTTTACCGTATAAAGCGGCTGATCACCATGACCATGGGGCCACCAGAGGTTGGGGTTTTCCATGGTGAAAGAAAAGTCAATATAGTTTAGGCCTACTTGGGATAAATAAGATTTGGTGGCCGTATGGACGACCTCTCCCTCGTGGGCAACTGTGATGGTTGCCACACAATCGCGGGCAAAAATCCGCTCCCGGCTTTCAATTTCCGTCTCCACCAGAATCCGCGCTTTGTTTTCGTATAATTCTAAGGTCTCAAAGCGAATGTCCCGTACGACAATCTCGTCCAGAATCGAGAGACGAACGTTACCGGCAATTGCGCATGTGGGAAGCCGGGGGGTTTGATCCCAGCCAAAGGTGTTTTGCATTTTACGGAGCATGACCCGGCCCTCTTCACCGCGGCCTTTGCGGCGGCTGCGCCATTCACAGGCAACAAAATCCCGAATGGGATCCAGCTCCGCTTCGTCCACATATTCCAGTCCGGTGGTCAATCGTACAAGCAGGGTGTTTTCACCCGCCTGCAGCCAGGGAGAAATATCCTTGCAGAAGGGATACATGGAGCTGGCATGGTGGGCAATATGGCTGCCGTTGACAAAAATATCCGCATGGATGTCCAGTATTTCCATAAACAGCTCTGCGCCGAAAGCGCTGATATCCTCTGGCTCTAAATGAAAGGTTTTCTTGTACCACCAGGAACGGTCCTCGACCCACGCGCAATCAAATGTATTTAAACCCACAAGGGGGGCTTCAATCCTGCCGTTTCTCTCCAGTGCAGTATAAACGTCGCAGGGCAGACAGGGGATATCCATCCAATCCTGGTTTTTACTGAAAACCTGTTCGGCATCTTCGCAGTGCGTGGAAAGCGGCTCTTCACGCAACTGCCAGTTTTCCATGAGGGATATGATTTTCATAGACAGCATTTCCTTTCGGTTTCTGATGTTGTTATCCTAGCAGAAAGCGGTTGCAATGAAAAGCAAGTTATTGTATAATACCAGACAGAATTTGGTGTTTTGAGGTTGCCTATGCTTTCCTATCAAGAGCGGCACTCCGGTGATGATTACATGAAGGTGATTCACGCGGAGCGTATCACGATCCCGGCGCATCTGCATAACAGCGTGGAACTTGTGTACTGTAACCGGGGAAGTATCCGGGTTTTGGTGGAACAAGAGTCATTTTTCCTATCCGCAGGCATGTGCGCCCTGATTCCCCGGAATACGGTGCACAGCTACGAAAGCAGTGAATATAACGAAATTTACGCCCTGCTGATTGGACAGAATTTCATCTCCGATCTGGTTGCCGTCTTTCGTAATCACCGCCCCGAGCACTACCAGATGATGCCGGATACTGTACTTGCGGATATGCTGAGGGAGTATTTCCCGGGAGAGCAAAGATCTGTGTTCTCAGCTAAGGCATTGCTGTACAGAGCGTGCCAGCAGCTGTTGGCGGAGAATCCCTTACTGCCAGCAGAGGACAGGGAACGGGATGCTGCGATCCAGGTGCTTTTGATTATCCAAAATAGCTACCTTGAGCCAATAACCCTCGTGGATATTTCCCGGCAGACCGGCTACAACTATTATTATATCAGCAAGCAGTTAAAAAACTGTTTTGGGACATCCTTTCCTGTTTTGCTCTCCCAGTTCCGCATTGCCTACGCCAAGACACTTTTACGGGGACAGCAATACTCGGTATCGGAGACGGCTTTGCTGTCCGGCTTTGGCAGCATACGCAATTTTAACCGTATTTTTCGGAGTATGACAGGGACAACTCCGGCCCAGTATGCCAAAGGGGAAGAATAGCATGAATGGTGGCAATAAGGCACAGTGCCAGACAGGGGCATTTAAATGGTTCGATTGTGACAAACTGTTATTGGTTTTGCGCAGATTGCAATAAACTGTCATTGATTCTGGGAAAGATTGTGATAAACTGTTTTTAAGCAATTCCCTTTTCCGGGTAATACTTTTGAATGAGAGGAAGATAACTATGCAATTTGGTACTGCAAAATGCATTATTACTCCTTACGCGCCTATGTACATTGCCTGCGGCGGTGTTTTTGACCAAAACTTCTCCAAGATCCATGACGATCTGTATGCCCGGTGTCTGGTTCTAGATGATGGCAGCAAAAAGGCTGTTCTGATGTCCTTTGACCTGCTGTTCCATGACAGGCTGCTGAACGATGTCATCGCCGCATATGCAAAAGAAAAATACGGCATCGATCCTGCCGCTGTTACCGTTGCCTATACCCATGCCCACACCGCTGCTGCCAGCAGGGGCTATAATCTCAACCATCACAACGATGCTTACGAGGAGTTTCTGGAAGTGCAGGCAAAGATCTGTCTTGACCGCGCCCTGTGCTCCATGGAAGAAGGAACCTTTGAATACGGATGCTTTGACGCAGATTTCAACATCAGCCGCCGGGGCAACAAAAATGGTGTGTTCGGTAATATTCCGGACTTTGATTATCCCCGGGATCGGGAATTCTGGGTGTTCTGCCTGCGGAATGCAGAGGGGAATATCGGCTCTATTGTCACCAATTACGCCTGCCATCCGGTATTTTATCCTACCCAGGATGGCATCAGCAGTGAGTTCCCCGGGAGGCTTTGTCAGCTTCTGGACACCAAGTACTACGGCTGCACATCGCTGTTCTTCCAGTCCGCTGCCGGTGATGTCCGCCCCAGAACCACTGTGGATACGCAGGCGCTGGAGCAGGGGAAATACCAATGGCGTTGGGATACCACCTTTGGTGATTTGTCGGAGATGGCGCAGGGTATGTGCGATGCAGTCAGCAAGCTGATCGATGACGGCGGCTGCAAGAAAGCTCCACTTTCCATTGCAGCGGACGCGTTTGCCATTACGATTCCTATGGATGGAAAGCCCCTTTCCTACTTTGAAGAAATGATGCGGAAAATGGAAAAGGATGCAGACAATCCCAACCGCGCCCACGCTCTCCATATTGCCCAGGGCGGCTATGACGCGCTGGCAGACGCACTGCCTCTACACTGCCAGATTGTACGGCTGACAGATAAGCTGTATCTGGCCACCGTCGGCGGCGAACCCTGCTTCGGTGTCAAAAACGCTGTCAAGAAAGCATTCCCAGAAGATAAGGACATTTGCTTCATGGGTTACACCGATGCCTGCGCGTACATCGTGGATGACCGGGTGCTGGCAGAGGGCGGGTATGAACCTACCTGTCACTTGGAATACTGCTTAAAAGGACCGTTCCAACCGGGCTTGGATGAGCGGTATATCCAGGGCTTTTCCGAGTCTCTCAAGCGTTTGGAAAGCTGAAATAGAGGATAGAAGCAAACAGAAATATTTGTTAAATAAAAACGCACGTGCTTTCGGCAAGAAAGTGCGTGCGTTATGATTTATCCGTTGGCATAAAATGGCAATGAAACGGAAATGGCTGGTTAAATAAAAATGATTAAGTTATTGTATTGGTAAGCTTTCAATTGTAAAATAAAGGTGTAAATGCAGCGGAAGAAAGCTAATTTGCTGACACAGGAGCATTAGGGGCGCTATTTTGCGGAACGGATCCTGTATTTTATGCAGGATGGCTGATAGAATGGTTATACACCAAAGGAAGGGGAAAGGGAAACAATGGGATTTGGTTTTTGGGGCTTTGGTTTCATGTTTACCATCGTCTCTGTGTTTGTGATGGGTGTCATCATCGTTACAATCGGCAAGGGTATCAGCCAGTGGAATAAGAACAACCATTCTCCCAGACTGACTGTTCCCGCGACAATTGTGGCAAAACGGACAAATGTGTCCCACCATCATCATAACCATGGGGACACCGGAATGCACCACACCACCCACTCCACTACTTACTATGTGACTTTCCAGGTGGAAAGCGGAGATCGGATGGAACTGCATGTGGCTGGGCACGAGTATGGCATGTTAATCGAGGGTGACCACGGCAAGCTGACCTTCCAGGGCACGCGGTATTTGGGATTTGAAAGAGTATAAGGAGGTCAAGCTATAAAATGTCCTTATTGCAATGCCGATATGCTTCCCGGTTTCTTAAACTGCGGAAATACCATATGGAGCGAAAGAAAGCACAAAATCAGTACGATCCCTGGGGGAAAAGAAAAATACGCCTTGCACCTGGAAGCACCGCTTTTATCTCCCCATCATATCGAAAGCCACTGCTGCCCGGTGTGTAAAAAGATCATGATTGACGCATCTGACTATGAGAACAATCTTGGCTAAAGGAGAACAGAAATGGAAAAGAGATTATACAAGTCCAACAAGAATAAAATGATTGATGGGGTTTGTGCCGGGATTGCGGAATACATTGATATCGATCCTACTTTGGTTCGATTAGGGGCGGTTGTATTGACCTGTGCCTTCGGCGGCGGTATTCTTGCCTACATTATCGGCGCGATCATCATTCCCCGGGATCCCAACTGAGGATGCGCATATGAACGGAAAAGCGTTGCAGATGAATTGGGAGCAGATGACACCCGAAGAAAAGAAGTATCAGCTTTTTTTGAATCAAAAGAAAACACTCGATATGTTCCTTGAGCGAGGAGCAATCAGTCGAGTACAGTATAAAAAGAGCCTCGGAGATCTCCGGGAGAAGATGGGAGTGGAACTATGAAATATGCAGCTGATTTTAGAAGCATAGCAAGAAATGCGCTGACCGGCAGATGGACGATGGCAGTTATCGCTGGGCTGATCGCATCGCTGTTGGGAGCGGTCGCGTCCAACGGTCCGGAACTCAAGTTTCATTTTGAAAACGGCGGCGCCAGTGTTGGCCTTGAGTTTGCAGGACAGCAGATCTACACCACCGGCGCAGGTTGGAATGAACAGCTCACGGGGTTTATCATCAGCGGTGCAACCTTTGTCATCATTGCCGCACTGGCAATGGCAGCGGTCTACTTCGTCCTTGGAAGTGTTGTAGGCGTGGGTTATTCCAGATTCAATCTGGATCTTGTTGACCGTCAAAAAGAGCCGGAAATCGGCACACTGTTTGGCTATTTCAAGCAGTGGAAAACCATCGCAGCAGCGAGCCTGCTGCAAGGTTTATATATCTTTCTTTGGTCGCTGCTGCTCGTCATCCCCGGTATCATTGCCGGCTACAGCTATGCCATGACAAAGTACATACTGGCTGAGCATCCGGAGCTGACCGCAAGCGAGGCGATCGGGCGCTCCAAGCAGATGATGTCCGGTAACCGTTTGCGCCTGTTCTGCCTGCAGTTTAGCTTTATTGGCTGGGATATTCTGTGTGCGTTGACACTGGGGATTGGTTACCTCTGGCTCACACCCTATAAGAAGGCAGCAGAAGCCGCTTTCTACCGTGAGGTGTCCGGTACAGAACATACCGTTACCCCCAATGAGACCGCCGCATAAGAAAAACGAAAAGTAAGGCACCCTATGACTGCCAGGTCATAGGGTGTCTTTGTTTGCGACAGGGTATTATGACTGCCGCTTACATAGGAAATACGACCGATAGTGCAGAATTTAAGATTTTCGCAAACAGGGATGCTATAATCTGCTTGTAAAATCTGTTACAGGGAGGAAGTGTCCTATGGATGCCATTGGTACAGTTGCGCTGACAAAAAGGTATAAAGACACAACAGCGGTCGATAAGCTGAATTTACAAATTAAGCAGGGGGAGCTATTTTCCTTGCTTGGTGTAAACGGCGCAGGAAAAACAACCACTATCAAAATGTTGTCCTGTCTGACATTGCCCACAAGCGGTGATGCCTTTCTAAACGGCAAAAGCATTTGCACGGATGCTGCCGCGGTGAAGTCGGTGATAGCGGTTTCACCCCAGGAAACGGCCGTTGCTTCAGGGCTGTCTGTTCGGGAGAACCTGGAACTCATGTGCGGTGTGCACGGATTTGCAAAGGATAAACGCAAAGCAAAGATTACCGAGCTAACCCATCTTTTAGGCCTTGAAACTGTGCTAAGTAAGAAAGCGGGAAAGCTCTCTGGTGGCTGGCAGCGCAGACTGAGTATCGCTATGGCGCTCATCAGCGAGCCGGCAATCCTTTTTCTGGATGAGCCGACTTTGGGACTGGATGTGCTTGCCCGCAGCGATCTATGGGATCTGATCCGCAGTCTCAAAGGAAAGGTCACGATCGTTTTGACAACCCACTATATGGAAGAGGCCGAGGCGCTCTCTGACCGCATCGGAATTATGAAGGACGGCAAACTGCTCATTTGCGGAACTGCCGGTCAAATCAAGGAAAAAGCAAACACGGATGATTTTGAACAGGCATTCATCCGCATTGTAAAAGGGGTGGCAAAATGAAAATGTTGGCGTTTGCCCGCAGAAATACAAAAGAGATACTCCGGGACCCTATCAACTTGACATTTGGGCTTGGCCTTCCCCTTGCGCTGATCCTGCTGCTTAGCGCAATACAGGCGAACATTCCCGTGGCGCTGTTTGAATTGCAGCATTTAACGCCTGGCATTACGGTCTTCGGTCTTTCATTTATCACATTATTCTCAGCAACCATTATTGCAAAGGACAGGAGCAGCTCTCTTTTGCAGCGGCTGTATACCACGCCGTTGACCCCTATGGATTTCATTCTCGGCTACACACTCCCACTGATACCGATTGCCGTGCTCCAATGTGTGATCTGCTATCTGGCAGCGCTTGCGCTTGGATGGGAGGCAACCGTCAATGCGGTATATGCTGTTTTGGCTATTATTCCTGTCTCCGTGCTCTATATCGCATTGGGACTTCTGTGCGGGAGCGTATTGAACGATAAGCAGGTTGGCGGGCTTTGCGGCGCATTGCTTACGAACCTTTCTGCATGGCTATCCGGTGTTTGGTTTGATCTTGACCTTGTGGGCGGGGTGTTCAAAAAGGTTTCTTACGCGCTACCCTTTGTACATGCGGTTGATATGGAGCGGGCGATCCTTACAGGGAATTTTGCGGGTATTTTCCCACATGTATGGTGGGTGCTCGGGTATGCCGTTAGCCTGTTCGCAGTTGCGGTAATGCTGTTTCTTAGGCAGATGAAAAAGCAATAGTTATTTGGTGGGACAGTATGTAGGACAGGAATCTATAGTATGAAGCCCATATACGGGGAACACTATGTGGTAGTAACGTTGAAGGAGCATGCATATGGCAAACCGCTTAACAAATGAAAAATCACCGTATCTTTTGCAGCATAAAGAAAATCCTGTGAACTGGTATCCCTGGGGCGAAGAAGCCTTCCAAAAGGCCAGAAAGGAGGATAAGCCCGTGTTTTTAAGCATCGGCTACTCCACCTGCCACTGGTGTCACGTAATGGCACATGAATCTTTTGAGGATGATGAGGTGGCTGAGATTCTGAACCGGGACTATATCAGCATCAAGGTTGACCGGGAGGAACGTCCGGATATAGACGCGGTGTATATGTCTGTTTGTCAGGCGGTTACCGGCTCCGGCGGTTGGCCGTTGACGGTATTTCTGACACCGGAGCAAAAGCCGTTCTTTGCTGGCACTTACTTTCCAAAACAAGCAAAGTATGGACAGCTTGGTCTGATCGGGCTTTTGGAGCGGGTCACATACTTGTGGAAGAATGAACGGCAGTCGCTTCTGCGGGCAGGCAACGACCTTACTGGAGCTATCCATCAGAGTCATTCCGGCGTTGCGCAAAAGCCGGATCGCGCCACTGTAAAAACTGCCTACAATCAACTGCTGCGCCGTTATGATCACAAATGGGGCGGATTTGGCGCAGCTCCGAAATTTCCAACACCCCATAACCTGTTGTTTCTCATGCAGTATGCTCACCGGATGCAGGAATCCGGCGCTCTGCAAATGGCAACGGTAACGTTGGAGCATATGGCGCGGGGCGGAATACACGACCACATTGGCGGCGGTTTTTCCCGGTATTCCACCGATGAAAAATGGTTGGTTCCCCATTTCGAGAAGATGCTCTATGATAATGCCCTTTTGCTGATGGCCTATGTGACAGCCTACCAATACACCAAGAAGGAATCTTTTTCGGACGTAGCCCACCGGACGGCTGACTATATTCTGCGGGAACTGACAGATGAACAGGGCGGTTTCTATTGCGGACAGGACGCGGACAGTGAGGGCGTGGAGGGGAAATACTATGTGTTTACCCCTGAGGAAGTGAAAAAAACACTGGGTGAAACGGACGGAACGGAATTCAGCCGCCTGTATGACATCACCGCCACGGGGAATTTTGAGGGGAAAAACATTCCCAACCGGATTAACGCAACCCATGACGGGTGGAATCGGAAAGACTCACGGCTGCAGAAGCTATATGATTACCGTCTGCAGCGCACACAGCTTCACAAGGATGATAAAATCCTGCTTTCATGGAACGGCTGGACAATTCTTGCCCTGGCAAGGGCAGGGCAGGCGCTGGATAAAAAAAGGTATTTGGATGCGGCAATGAATGCCCACCAATTTATCAGCAAAGAGATGACGGATGACAAAGACCGCCTGTATCTTCGTTGGCGTGATGGAGATGCGGCCAATGCCGGGCAGTTGGATGACTATGCGGTATATGCACTTGCGCTATTGGAACTGTACCGTGTTACCTTTGATGCTGCCTATCTGCAAGAGGCTATCTGCCGGGCAGAACAGATGGTGGCGTTGTTCGAGGATTCCCAAGGCGGGTATTTTATGACTGCTGCTGACAGTGAGCAGTTAATTGCAAGACCCAAAGAAACCTACGACGGCGCGATCCCTTCTGGCAACAGCGTTGCTGCTATGGTGCTGCAAAGACTGGCATCACTGACCGGGGAAAAGAAATGGCAGGATGCGGCAGACCGGCAAATGGAATTTCTGGCTGCGGCGATAGGCGGATATCCTGCAAGCAGCTGTTTTGGTGTGCTGGCGATGATGGATGCAGTCTATTCCCACCGGGAGCTGGTCTGTGCAGTAAAGGATGGCCTTCTGGAGGAATTGCTGCAGTATCTGAAAGAAAATCCGGCAGAGGATATCCGGGTGTTACTGAAAACAGAAGCAAACGCAGAAATTCTTGCTAAATGCGCACCATTCACACAGAGTTACCCTATCCCAGAAACGGGGGCAATGTACTATCTTTGTCAAAACGGCGCTTGTAAAGCTCCGGTCAAATCGTTTTCGGAATTGGGTCTGTAAGTGATATGAGGGAGTACAAACGTACTCCCTCATATTTATACGCAAAAGCGGCTGTGTCTGGGAAATCCTTTGGAGGGGCTTGGGTAAATCACCGGCGGTTTGTTTTATTCACCAAGTCACCGTAGACCGGTGTTGCCAGTCCAAAACCGCCGGAGACAGTGAGAATTTGCCCCGTGGTATAGGCGGAAGCGTCGCTGGCAAAGTAGCATACTGCTTCCGCAATTTCCTCCGGCAGCCCCATACGACCCAACGGAATGTGCCGCAGAAACAGATTCCGGAAATCGTTGGACAGGTGCTGCTCCACCGCCTCTGTAGCCGTCATGCCGGGAAGGACGGCGTTGCATCGGATACGGTGTTTGGCCTCCTGCACAGCAATCAGCTTGGTCAGATAATTGATGGCGGCTTTGCTGGTGCCGTAGGCGACTTGGGAAATATCCGGCACCAGACCGCCCACGGATGAAATGTTGACAATACTGCCGCCTTGCTTTGCCATATGTTTTACCGCAGCCTGACTGGCCATAAAGACACTCCGCAGGTTCAAATTTACGGTGTCTAGATAAACCTGAGGTTCGGTATTGTCAAAATCCAAATCTTTTCCGGGATTGGAAGTACCGAAGTTGTTGACCAATACATCGATACGGCCGGCATCTTGAACAACATCCTCCACCATGGAAGAAAAGGTTTCCGGTTTTGTAGCGTCGTTGTATACACATTTTACGCCGTCCAGCGCATCTGCAATTTCCCGCGCCCGCTCCATATTCCGGGCAGCCATATAGACCCGGGCGCCTTCTTCGGCGCATTTTTTTACAATGGCAAGGCCAATTCCTCGTGTGGAAGCTGTTACCAAAATTACTTTATCTTTTAACCGCATGTTAATTCTCCTTTGTAACTTTTCGCTTCGGCAGGAAGGCAACCGCAACAATACCCAATGCGACACACAGGATCTCCGCGATTGCCAGGAAATGAATGGATGCAACGGCTGCCGCAGCTTCTGTTGTGCCTGTAGCGATTCTTCCTGTGATCTGGTTGGTAAACAGCGGGACGAACACAGCCACACCAAAAGGCGCTGCCAGATCCCGGAACAGGCCGTAGGTTCCGGTACCGGCGCCCGCCGCTTGTGGCGTCAGTCCGGAGAGGACCACCTTCATAAAGATAGTGCCGTTCCCGCCCAGACCGAAGCCAAGGACACCAAGTGCTGCCATCAGTAACAATACAGAAGTGACTTCTGTAAACAGCAGCAGAATCCCGCATCCGATGCCAGTCAGCAGGAAAGACCCTGCCAGAATCCGTTTGGGTTCAAACTTGTCCGCCAACGGGCCAAGGATTACCGCTCCGGCAGACATGCCAATATACATCACAGAGATTGCATAGCCAGAGATGGCGGTATTGTTTGGCTGGGTGTAATTGACAAAGACGATGGTGTTCGTCATATTGGCCTGCATCAGTCCCTGGGTCAAAAACAGAGCCAGAACACTTAAAATAAAAGCGCTGCGCTTTAGAAAGCTCCCGGACAGAATGGGATGGGCAGCTTTCCGTTCTGCCAGAACCAGTCCTGCCAAACTGACAAAGGATGCAGCCAGTACAACGAGAAACGGCGCAGATGTCCAACCAAAATTCTGTCCAAAGGAGGGAACACACAAAAGCAGACTGAAAAATAACAATATGAGGATTGCACCGGACACATCAAAATCTTGCAATGGCTTTTTAGCCGATGTCTCATTTCGGGAGGTAAGGGCGCAGGCGGCAAAGATGCCCGCGCTAATGGCAACGCATACCCACAGCATACTGCGCCATCCGTAAGACGAAACAATCAGACCGCCAATGGTTGGCCCGATAATGACCGATGCGCTGGATAGAAGCATATACAGGGAAAATCCCTTTGCTATCCTTTCTTGGGGGAACTCTGTTGCAATGTATGCAAGAATCACAGGTCCCATTGCCGCTGTGCCGATACCTACAATAAACCGGGCAACCAACATGCCCACAAGGGAGTTTGCAAGGGCAGATAAAATATTGCCTAAAGTGAATACTGCTACCCCCAGGAGCAGCGTCTTTCTGCGTCCGAACACATCGCCAACCTTGCCGAGAATCGGGGCACAGGCGGCGGTGGACATGGCCTGCGCAAGGGCAGTCCATGTGGTGTTGTTATATGCAATGCCGATATCCTGTACAAAAGCCGGTCCTAAAACCGTGGAAAAGCCGCCCACAAGACCGATCAAAAGGGCGGCCAATGCGTACGGAATGAATCCTCGTTTATAGGAAATTCTGTGTGCCATCATTTCACTTCCTTTTGTGGATAGTATGTCCAGACTTTTATGTATTATTGCAGTTTGTTTGGACACACTTTCTGATAGGAGGGATGAGTTATGAAACAGAAATTTTTAATTTGTCAGCATTGCGGCAACATTGTAGCCATGATCCGGGATAAAGGTGTTCCGGTCTACTGCTGTGGCGAGGAAATGCAGGAACTGATTCCGGGAACAACAGAAGCCTCCGGGGAAAAGCATATTCCTGTGTATGATGTGGAGGGGAATACTGTTCATGTAACTGTTGGCTCGGTGGAGCATCCTATGACCCAGGAGCATTATATCGAGTGGGTATGCCTGGAAACCGAGCACGGTATCCAGTATGCCCATTTAGATCCGGATGATAAGCCTCAGGCGAAATTCTCTATCTGTGACGGGGATGAAGTCCGGGCAGTGTACGCATTTTGCAATCAGCACGATTTATGGAGGAAGTAAGTATGTCGATGATCAATAAGGAAATTTCCGATTTCCGCACCTATGCCTATCACGAAAATGAGTTCAAGTTTGTAAGCAAAGAAGACATTCTCGGCAAGTGGAGCGTCTTTTTCTTCTATCCTGCGGACTTTACGTTCGTGTGCCCTACGGAGCTGGAGGACTTAGCAGACAAGTATGAGCAGTTCCGTGCCATTGGCTGTGAGGTTTATTCCGTGTCCACCGATACCCATTTTGTCCACAAGGCATGGCACGATGCATCTGAGCGTATTAAAAAAATCAACTACCCCATGCTGGCGGATCCCACCCACAGCATTTCCAAGGGTTTTGAGGTACTAATCGAGGCAGACGGCCTTGCCGAACGCGGTACCTTCATTATCAATCCTGAGGGTAAGATCGTGGGCTATGAGGTGACCGCCGGTAATGTGGGCCGGAACGCGGAGGAACTGCTGCGGAAGGTACAGGCCTGCCAGTTTGTCCACGCCCACGGCGACCAGGTTTGTCCTGCCAACTGGAAACCCGGTGCCGAGACACTGAAGCCCAGTCTGGATCTGGTGGGTCAGCTTTAAGTCGGCAAGGCCGACAGCTAATTCGTGCTTGGCTGGTCAGTATTCGTTACACCTTTGGGTATCGCTCGGTAACGCAACATTTCCAGTCAAAGTAGGGAGAATAATATGAAAAATCTATACGATGTTATTATTATTGGCGGCGGCCCTGCGGGGCTGACCGCCGCCCTGTACCTTGCCCGGGCAAAGTATCGGGTGCTGGTTTTGGAAAAGGAACAGTTCGGCGGACAGATTGCCATTACCCATGAGGTGGTGAACTACCCCGGTATTGCCAAAACCAGCGGCAAAGCCTTGACCGATACCATACAGCAGCAGGCGGAGAGCTTTGGTGCGGAATTTATGTTGGCGGAAGCCACTGGCTTTGACCTTGACCGGGATATCAAGACGGTGCATACCAGCAAGGGAGACTACCGCTGCTTTGGTATTCTGCTGGCAACCGGTGCCCATCCCAGAACTGTTGGATTTAAGGGAGAGGAAGAACACAAAGGCCGGGGTGTTGCCTACTGCGCTACCTGCGACGGAGAGTTTTTCACGGGGAAAGAAATTTTTGTGGTTGGCGGCGGGTATGCTGCGGCAGAGGAAAGCGTATTCCTGACGAAATTTGCCCGGCATGTGACCATCCTGATTCGGAAAGATGATTTCTCTTGTGCTGCATCTGTGGCAGACCAGGCTAAGAATCACGAGAAAATTACCGTGCTGACCAATACGGTGATGGAGGAAGTGTCCGGAGAAAACGGACTGACCTATGCAAGGTACAAAAACACCGCCACCGGAGAGGTGACGGAGCACAGAAGCGAAGAATCCTTTGGTGTCTTTGTGTTTGCCGGTTATGCCCCGGCAACGGAAGCGGTCAAGGGTGTGGTGGAGCTGAATGAGCAAGGGTATATCATCACCGATGCTTCCCAAAAGACCAGCGCAGAGGGTGTTTATGCGGCGGGAGATGTGTGCATCAAACCTCTGCGGCAGGTGGTCACAGCCACCAGTGACGGCGCTTTGGCGGCAACAGAACTGGAAAAATATGTGGCATCAATACACCGGAAAACAGGTCTGCGTGCCGATACCCCTTCTACAAAGCAGAACGAAGCAACAGTCACGGTCGGCACGCAGAAAGAAGCAGAATCCGGGGAGCTGTTCACAAAAGAAATGCGGCAGCAGTTGGATACCGTATTTAGCCGAATGGAAAAACGCCTTCTGCTGAAGCTCTACTTGGACAACCGCCCGGTTTCGGCAGAGCTGGAAAGCTTCATAACCGCCCTCGTGGCGCTTTCTGACAAGCTGGAGTTAAAGGTGTGTGACAGGCAGGCACAGGACACCTTTGCGCCCTGTGTGGAAGTTTGCTTTACAGACGGCAGGCAAACAGGACTGGCCTTTCACGGTGTTCCCAGTGGGCATGAGTTTACCTCTTTTGTGTTGGGCCTGTACAATGCCGCAGGACCCGGGCAAGCCCTTGACGAAGAGGTTAAGCAAACAATCCAAAACATGAAAGATCCTGTGGATATGAAGATACTGGTCACGCTGTCGTGCACTATGTGTCCGGACCTGGTGGTGGCGGCACAACGGATAGCAGCTGAGAATCCCAATGTTACTGCCCACGTCTATGATATCCGTCATTTTGGGGCGCTAAAGGAGCGCTATAAAGTGATGAGTGTGCCGTGTCTTGTCATAGGTGATGAGAAAGTATCTTTTGGAAAGAAAAATATGAAGCAGGTGTTGGATTTCATTTGTGAGAAGTAACCTGTAGAACGAAAAGAACATCTGCATAATATTATCCCAGCTAAGCCTCAATGGGTTTGGCTGGGAAAATTATTTTCAGAACAAAGCATCGAGGTGGTATTCGGACTTACCACTGACTGGCGGTCATAATTGGGGATGGTATGATTTTGGGACACTTTTTCCTGAAAACTGCTCGCATATTACTAGATTTTACCCGATACCATGCTATAATATGCATAAGGAGGTGTGCAGAATGGGGCCAATATTGGAAATTACGCTAAATCTGGGGAATGCGTCGCTGTGTTTGGCGATAGACGAGAATCCCCACACAATTGCCCAAACTTGGGGCGGAAAAATGCACAATCACTCCAATTTTGAGTTTCATATCCTGCTGAGCGGAAGCTGTAAGCTGAATATGGAGGATGACGGTGGCCTATTGAAGGCAGGGCAGGTTTGCATCATCCCACCGGGAAAGTACCATCTGCCCACGGCGGTGACGCCAGACCAGGAAAAGCTGACGGTGAGTGCAACTATTTCGGAAGGACCGCTATATAGGGCGGTGCTTGCGGCTGTTACCAAACAAAGCATTTACACGTTGCCGGATGAGCTGAAAAAACTGTGCAAAAGTATTCTGTCAGAAAGCCGACAGATGCAGAATTTCCGTCAGGAACTGATCAAGATCCAGGTCATGGAACTGGTTATTCTGCTTTTGCGGCAGTTGAATCTGCAGGAAAAGCCGGAGGAGGTCGCAGAGGGAAAAGTTCGGTCTGTGGGTGTGATCGATATGTACTTTGAATCCAATCTCTGCAAAAATCCAAAGGCAGACGAGCTGGCAGCGCAGCTGTTTATTTCCCGCAGACAACTGCACCGGCTTCTGATGAAAACCTACGGCATGGGATTTCGGGAAAAACTGCTGAGCACCAGAATGAATCAGGCAAAGTGGCTGCTGCATTATACGGATAAAACCGTCAGCGCTATCGTCAGCGAAGTTGGATACGCCCATGATTCTGCGTTTTTGCAGGCATTTCGCCGGCAGTTTGGCATGACACCAATGGAATACCGGGCAGCACACAGACGAGCCCAGAAAGAGCGGGAATAAAAAATATGGGATATTTGTTACCTGGCTGCGGATAGATTTCTGCGGTACGGTATAAAAAGCTAAAGGAGACATAAATATGGAAAATCAGAAGTTACAGGCAGGTTTTTCTCGGGTAGATATGACCCCGCCTCTGGGTGCTCATATCGACGGATACTATTTTGACCGCTGGGTGGAAGGCGTGTTGGATCCGTTGTACATAAATGCTGTGGCTGTGCGTGAAGGCGATAAGGCTGTCGTGGCGATGACATTGGATGTTATGGCCATTTTAGACGAGCCCGCCGATATTCTGCGCAACGCAGCGGCAGAGGCAGCCGGCATCGACCCCAATGCTATTTTGATGTGCGGCACACATACCCACACCAGTGTAAACGTGGGCAGGCCGAAAAGCGATAAGCAGTATTTCGATTGGCTGAAACGCCGGGTCGGCGATGCTGTGGTCATGGCGCTCAATGACTGCAAGGATGTGGAGCAGATTTTGTTCCATGAGGAAGACTGCCCCGGAACGACCTTTATCCGCCGGTTTAAAATGCGGGGCGGCTATTACCAGACCTGGGGTGTGGATAACGACCCTGATATGATCGACTGGGCAGGTACCAACGATGAGCGCGTGGGCCTGGTACGGATCATTCGCACCAACGCAGAGGAGATCGTGCTGGTCAACTTCCAGTCTCACCCCGATAATGTCAGCGGCAGCAAGGTCTCCGCCGACTATCCCGGCTTCCTGATCAGGAAGGTGGAGGCAGAGCGCCCCGGTACCAAGTGCATTTACTTCAACGGCGCTGAGGGCCAGTTGATCTGCCGGGACTATCGCTTTAGTTCCATTACCCGCGAGAAGTATACCGCTGCCCGTCTGGTAGGTCACAAGCTGGCGGACTTTGTGCTGGCGCACATGGATGAAGCAAAGCCTGTGGAGCGTACCGGTGTTGCCTTTGGCCGGCAGGAAGTGCCTTGCAGAACCAAGTGGGATCCCAAACTGCTGCCTGAGGCAGAGCGTATCATTGACATCCACGAGAACGGTGACGAGGAGAAGGAGATCGGCCCCGACTGGGTCGCCACCCCGCTGGTTGCCGATGCCTACCGTATCCGGGATCTGTCTGAGACCAAGGAAGAATATACGGACGTGCATGTCAGCAGTGTGGCCTTCGGCGGTCTGGCGCTGCTGGGTGTTTCCGGTGAGCCTTTCTGTGAACTGGGCCGCGCGATCCGGGATCATTCTCCCTATCCTGTCACCTTTGTGTGTTGTATGGCCAACGGTTACGGCGATTATTATCCCACGGCCGAAGCCTATGACCAGGGCGGTTACGAGCCGGGCTGCACCCGTCTTGTCCGTGGCTGCGGCGAAAAGCTGGTAGAGGGAAGCGATAAGCTGCTGCAGCGGATGTATGCTGAATCCGAACAATGAAATATCAGGGGGAAATAAAATGCCAAAATTACAAGTCGGTTTTGCCAGATTGGACATCACGCCGCCTTTGGGCGCTCAGTTAGAGGGCTATTTCTTTGAGCGGAAGGCAAGTGGCGTTCGAGATCCGCTGTATGTTAATGCGATTGCCATTCGAGACGGTGAAAAGACTGCTGTAGTTATGAGCTGCGACCTGATTGCGCTTGCCAGCAGCTGCATGAAAGAGTGGATGCCGCAAATTGCCACAGCAGCGGGAGTAGAGGAGCAGGCGGTTTTCATTGCCTGTACGCATACCCATACCGGGCCGGCGGTGTTGGGCAGTGCCGGTCATTACGGATCGGATGCCCAGTACGATGCCTGGCTGCTGCGCCGCCTGTGTGATGCGGCAGCAATGGCTGCAAATGACTGCAAGCCGGTGGAGCAGATGCTCAGCTATGAGGGGGATTGCAAGAACACCACCTTTGTACGCCGGTTTAAGATGCGTGGCGGCTATTGCCAAACCTGGGGTGAACGCAGTGACCCCAATATGATCGACTGGGCAAGCAAGGCCGATGAAAGCCTGCGTTTAATACGGATCATCCGCACCAATGCCGAGGAGATCGTGCTGGTCAATTTCCAGGGCCATCCCGACTGTGTCAGCGGTGATTTGGTTTCTGCAGACTATCCCGGTTTCCTTGTCCGAAAGGTAGAGGCACTGCGGCCCGGAACCAAGTGTATCTTCTTCGATGGTGCAGAGGGCAATCTGGTGATGGAGGATTGGCGTTATGAGTCTGTACCTGCTAAAAAGTATGTGGCTGCCCGTGTGGCAGGACACAAGCTGGCGGACTTTGTTCTGGCGCATTTGGAAGAAGCGACCGTTTTGAAGAGTGATGGCCTGGCCTTTGCTCAGCAGTGGGTCTCCTGCAAGACGAAGTATGATCTGGATCGGGTGAGTGAGGCAGAGCGTATCATTGACATCCACGAAAACGGTGACGAAGAGAAAGAGATCGGCCCCGATTGGGTGGCGATTCCCATAATCGCCGAGGCCTACAAGATTGTAAACCTGGCTGCAGCCAAGCAGGAGTACATGGATCTGCGGCTCAGTGCGGTATCCGTTGGCGGATTTGCCCTGCTGGGTATTACCGGCGAGCCTTTCTGTGAACTGGGCAAATACATTCGCGACAATGCGCCGTGGCCGGTGACCTTTGTCTGCTCCGAGACCAACGGCAGCGGCGATTACTTTCCTACAGCGGAGGCCTATGACCAGGGCGGCTATGAGCCGGGTGCTACAGCTTTCCCCAAAGGAACCGGCGAACAGCTGGCAGAAGCGGCTGTAGAACTGCTGAAAGCCATTCGAAAAGAAAGCTGACCTGATAACGCTTCATAAACAGATATAACGAAGCAGAGTAAGATTTTTAAGTCTGCTTCCTGAAAAAAACGAAAAAATTTATCGATCTTACGAAATAACGCAGGAGGAAATTATATGGCGAAACAGGAAAAATACGCATTTGTTAAAGACTACTGCCAGCCTCACAAGCGGATATTCGGCTTCAAAGAGCGTAAGCCGGCCCAGAATGAGCTGGTACTGAAGGACGGTATGACTGTTTCTGTGGGCGATCTGGGCGAGATTGCACAGACCGCAGCCAAGGACTTTGCGGCCTATTTGAAAACTGCCTTTGGAATCCGTGTCAAGGTGGTAGAGGGTGCGGCGGATATTTCCGCAAGAGTTGATTCCGATTCCCTGGAGCAGAGCAAAGGCTATATGGGCCGTAAAGTTACGGTAACAGCCAGCGGCGTAGAGATCGCCGCCTTTGATGAGCGGGGCGTCGCTCAGGCATTTTATGGGCTGGAGGATCGGATGAATATCCGCAAGGCCCCGTTTTTGGAGCAGGGCGTGACCGAGCAGAGACCTGCCTTTTCACCCCGGATGATCCATTCCGGTGTAGGTTTGGACTACTATCCGGATGAATATCTGTCTACCTGCGCCCATTACGGTTATGATGCGATTCTGGCGTTTACCAGAGGGGGCAATAAGGCGGCTACGGGAGAATACTACGATTTCAACGATCTTTGCCGGCGGGCGGCAAAATACGGTATCGATGTCTACGCCTATAGCTATTTGAAAAACTATGTCCATCCGGACGAGCCGGATGCCTGGGAGAAGTATGACGCGGTGTTTGGCCAGCTGTTCCGGGACGTTCCGGAGTTTAAGGGCATCGTGTTTGTGGGCGAATCTGCCAATTTCCCCAGCCGAGATCCCCGGGTAATTGCCAGTCCCGACTGCTCCGAGCTGGAAAACGGTTTGCCCGTGGGCAAGCCCAGTACCGGCTGGTTCCCCTGCAGCGACTACCCCGATTGGCTGCGGTTAAGCCGGGATGTAATTCGTAATGTCAAGCCCGACGCGGATATCATCTTCTGGACTTACAATTTTAGCCAAGCTCCGGTGGAGGACCGGGTGGCTTTGGTGGAGGCCATTCCTGAGGATGTGTCATTGCAGGTAAATTTCAATTCCCCCTATACGTTCCAGTTCGACAATGCCCCCAGCAAGATGCGGGACTACACCGTGTCCCACACCAAACCCAGTATTCCCTTCCAGGCAGAGGCGGCGGTGGCGAAACGCCGCGGCATCCGCCTGTACTCCATGGTCAACACTGCCGGGCGCACCTGGGACTTTGGCGTGGTACCCTACGAACCGTTCCCCTGGCAATGGAATGACCTGCATCAGGAGCTTTTAAAGGCCCGGGAGGAATACGGCCTGTGCGGCCTGATGGAATCCCACCACTTCGGCTTTACCCCCTCGTTTATTTCCGCGCAGACAAAGCAGGCCTATACCGTGGGCGGCGTGAAATTCGAAACATACATCGACCAATGGGCCGACCGGCTGGCCGGCAGGGATAAGGAAAAGCTGCTCTCTGCCATGAAGCTGGTGGACGAATCCATCCGCTACTACATCCCCAGCAACGAAAATCAGTACGGTCCATACCGGGTAGGA
>JAZTZS010000011.1:0-13039 GCA_045637585.1 Faecousia sp.
AATTACCAAAGATACGGAAGGAGTAACCACTATGCCCAAGCTGAAAACCCATAGCGGTGCAAAGAAGAGATTTAACCTCACCAAGTCCGGTAAGGTCAAGAGAGCCCGCGCTTACAAGAGCCATATCCTCACTAAGAAGGACACCAAGCGTTGCCGTCGTCTGCGCACCACTGCTTACGCTGACGTGACCAACACTGCGACCGTCAAAAAGATGATCCCGTACAAATAAGCGATAGGAGGATACAGAAATGGCAAGAGTCAAAGGCGCAATGATGACGCGCAAAAGAAGAAATGCAACCCTGAAGCTGGCTAAGGGCTACTGGGGTGCCAAGTCTACACATTTTAAGATGGCCAAGCAGGCCGTTATGAAGTCCGGCAACTACGCATACGTTGGCCGCAAGCTGAAGAAGCGCGACTACCGCAGACTGTGGATCACCCGTCTGTCCGCTGCAGTTGCTCCCTACGGTCTGAACTACTCCACCTTCATGAACGGTGTGAAGAAGGCCGGTATCGAAATGAACCGCAAGAGCCTGTCCGAGATGGCAATCCAGGACGCTGCCGCTTTCGCCGCTCTGGTCGAGAAGGCAAAGGCTGCTCTGTAATTGAAAACAGACCCATGAAGGGAGCGTTTTGCAACGCTCCCTTTTTCCTACGCAAACCCCATAATAAATACATACCACGAGGTTTTTTATGAAATACGCAGCGGAGAAGGATTTTGCAATTTACCATATGCACCGGGCATTTGAACGCTTTGCCAAAAATGCCCACAAGGAAGTGCAGCAAAAATCCGAATTTGACCTGGTGACCAACGTGGATACCGCCATTGAGCAGTATCTGACCCAGGAGATTTTGCAGACATTCCCCGGCGACCATATCCATGCAGAGGAGTTTTCCAGCGACCAGCCCATTGTGGGCCGTACCTGGGTGTTTGACCCCATTGACGGTACCGTCAACATGGCGCGGGATATCGCCCTGTACGGCATGCAGCTGGCGCTGTTTGACGGCGGTCAGGTAGTTATGTCTGTCATTTACCTGCCCTTCTGGGGACAGACCCTGTGGGCCATTGCCGGGGAGGGCTGTTACTGCAACGACCAGCAGGTTTTTGCAGACCGGTCCATTTCCTTGAATAACGCACTGCTCAATTTCGGCGATTACACCCATAAGAGCGACGTGCTGGCAGCGCGTATGCACCGGGCGGTGGGCTATGTCTATCCCAGAGTTGCCAAGCTGCGGATGGTGGGCGCCGCCTGTGTGGATTTTGCGCTGATCGCCCTGGGCAAAACGCACGGCGTTGTATTCACAACCACAAACCTGTGGGATTTGGCTCCGGGTATCCTGCTGTGCCGGGAGGCCGGCGCTCAGCTTTCCAATCTGGACGGTGAGCCTTACCGCTTCGGGGATTCCGGCGTTCTCGTGGGCAGTAACCAGCAGATTCTGGAGCTGTTCCGGCAGGCCTTTGCCGAATAAGTATTTTAAAGGGAGGAAACCTATGGAGCTGAAATGGATCGCCAGCCGTACCGGACGGTTGTCCTCCTTTTTGCGGGAGGAAATGCAGATGTCCTCGGGTCTTATGAACCGGCTCAAATGGCAGCAGCAGCTATACGTAAACGGCATCCCGGTTCACACAGACTATCCCGTACGGCCGGGAGATGTGATTACTGTGCCGCTGGATGAGCCGGAACCGGAATACCCGGCAGAAGCCGGCCCGCTGACTGTCCTATTTGAGGATGCGCATCTTCTGGCCGTGGATAAGCCTGCCGGCATGCTGATCCACCCCTCCCGTTCCTGCTTTACCGGCACGCTGGCCAACCGGGTAATGGGATACTACCGGCAAACAGGCCAGTCCTGCGCTTTCCACCCGCTGACCCGGCTGGATCGGGACACCTTTGGGGTGGTTCTGCTGGCGAAAAATGCCCATATCCACAATCTGCTGAACCGGCTGCACCTGCAGGACGGTTTCTGCAAAACCTACCATGCGCTGGTATTTGGCTGTCCGGTGGCGGACAGCGGCGAAATCGACGCTCCTATTACCCGTCTGCCTCTGCCCAGCCTGCTGCGACAGGTGCATCCGCAGGGCAAGCCCAGTCTTACCCGTTACCAAGTGTTGGAACACCACGAGGGAATTGCAAAACTGGCACTGCAGCCGGTTACCGGACGCACCCATCAGCTTCGGGTGCACTGCGCCCATATGGGTTTTCCCATTCTGGGCGACCCCCAGTACGGCTCTGCCCAATCCCAGGCCTTTTCCCGGACACTGGGCATCGAAACCCAACTGCTGTGCGCCAAAACGCTGGAATTTTCCCATCCGGTCACCGGAGAAGCCCTGTGTCTTGAATCCCGGCTGGAGATAAAATACCCCCGATAACCGCCTTTTCCCTATTGACAAACGGCGCAATCGGGGGTATACTTCTGTTATACATATGAATAGTTGCTCATGTATAAATATCTGAAATGAGGTTCTGCTATGGCTGAAAAAACCTATTTTTTGGAAAATCTGGGCTGCGCCAACTGTGCCGCGAAAATGGAAGCGAAAATCAACGCTCTGCCCCAGGTGGAAAGCGCTGTCATCACCTTCGCCACCGGACAGCTGCGCGTTACCGCCCCCGACCCGGATGCGCTGCTGCCCCAAATGCAGAAAATCGTCCGCTCCATCGAGTCCAATGTACATATAACCGATACCCCGACGCACACCCATGTTCACTGCCACCACTGCGAAGATGCCCACGAACACCATCATCACCACAACCATCATGACCACGCCGAAGAAAAACACGAACTTCCCGGGCTTCTCATCGGCGCGGGCCTGTTTGCGCTGGGTCTGCTCTTGGGCCGATTCCCGATACCATCCGGCCTCCTGTTTTTGGCAGCCTATCTGATTTTAGGCTGGGAGGTTCTGTCCACAGCCGGTAAAAATCTGATAAAAGGCCACATTTTTGATGAGAATTTTCTGATGAGCCTTGCCACCTTGGGCGCTTTTGCCATCCGGGAATTTCCGGAGGCTGTAGGTGTCATGCTCTTTTACCGGATAGGCGAGCTTTTTGAACACAAGGCCGTGGCCCGCAGCCGCCAGCAGATTATGGACGCTGTAGATTTGCGCCCGGATGTGGTTACCCTGCTCCACGGTGACCATGTAGAAACCGTTCCTGCAGAACAGGCCCAGCCGGGCGATTTGCTTCTGGTACGCCCCGGTGACCGGATTCCCCTGGACGGTGTGGTCATTGCTGGGCAAAGCCGCATCGACACCGCACCCATTACCGGCGAACCTGTCCCGGTAGCCGTCGCGCCCGGAGACCGGGTAATCTCCGGCTGTGTCAACACATCCGGTCAGCTGACCGTACAGGTAGAAAAGCCGCTGTCCGAATCTATGGTCACCAGAATCCTCCACGCTGTGGAAAACGCCGCTGCCGGCAAGCCCCGGATTGACCGGTTTATCACCCGCTTTGCCCGCATTTACACGCCTGTGGTGGTGGCTGCCGCGGTACTCACCGCCGTCATCCCCTCCCTAATCTCCGGTGACTGGGATTACTGGGTTTATACCGCCCTGTCATTTTTGGTAATGAGCTGCCCCTGCGCTTTGGTCTTAAGTGTCCCTCTGGCCTTTTTCTCCGGCATTGGTCTTGGCGGCCGGCAGGGTATTCTGTTCAAGGGCGGCGCATCTATAGAGGCTCTTGCCAATATCAAAGCCGTAGCGCTGGACAAAACCGGCACCCTCACCCACGGGGACTTCCGCGTCCAGCGCATTGTGGGAGATAGGGAACTGCTGGCCATTTGTGCCGCCTGTGAGCAAAACTCCTCCCATCCCATTGCCCAGAGCATTGCAGCCCATGCCAAGGCCCAGGGAATTACGCCGGACACCCCCGAGACGCTGGAGGAGCTTCCTGGGCAGGGCATCCGGTGCGTGCTGCAGGGAAAAACCGTGCTGTGCGGCAATGCGCAGCTGATGGCGCTGTTTTCCGTATCCGTTCCCCAGTCACTGCCGCAGGAACCGGGCAGTCTGGTGCTGGTGGCTGTGGACGGCGTTTATGCCGGATATCTTCTCATTTCCGACACGCTGAAGCCCGATGCCATGGAGGCCGTAGCTGCACTGAAAAAGCAGGGAGTATCCGTGGCCATGTTTACCGGCGATGCACAGGAAAGTGCCCAAGCCGTCGCCGGGACGGTCGGGATTGACCGCGTGTTTGCCCGCCTGCTGCCCTCGGAAAAGCTGACACAGCTGCAGGCCCTGCGTAAGGAGAAGGGAGCTACCATGTTCATCGGCGACGGCATTAACGATGCCCCTGTGCTGGCAGGCGCCGATGTGGGCGCCGCTATGGGCAGCGGCACAGATGCCGCCATCGAGGCGGCGGATGTGGTGTATATGAAATCCCAGGTCAGTGCCATTCCCGCATCCATTTCCATCGCCCGCCGCACCAAATCCATCGCCTGGCAAAATGTCGTATTTGCCCTGGGCATCAAGGCCGTTGTGATGGTGCTGGGTCTTTTGGGCTACGCCTCCATGTGGATGGCCGTCTTTGCCGACTCCGGTGTTGCCATGCTGTGCGTGCTCAATGCCATCCGGCTGCTATACCGAAAATCCTGATTGCAAGGCGCGTTGTAAAACGCGCCTTGCTTTTATATTTTTAGACAAAAAGACACCGCTGGTGGTTGAAAAAGCCAAACGCCTGTGCTATATTACACTCAACCAGGCATATCTGCCTGTCTTTAAGAATTGAGGTGCATGACCTATGAAAAAGATCGGACGCGAAGTTCTGTTTCTGCCCGCAAGCAGCAGCATTCCCCGCAACGGCGAGGGCGCCTTCCTGCGTTTAAAAGACGGCACGATTATGTATGCTTACTCCAAATTCATCGGTGATTCCTGGGGTGACCACGCAACTGCCGACATTGTGGCCCTCTATTCTGCCGATGAAGGTGAGACTTGGGGCGGTGAGCGCATCATCGTAGCCCACTGCGACCAGGCCCGCAACCGCATGTGCCCGAACCTCGTCCGTCTCAACGACGGGGGAATCGGACTTATGTACGGCAAAAAGCTGGATGACACATTATACAACAATCCCCAGTTTATCCGTTCTTACGACGAGGGCAAAACATGGACGGAGCCTGTTATCTGCACCACACGGCAGGACCAGTACTATGTGAAAGAAAACGACCACCTGCTGAAAACCGCCGCCGGGCGGCTGATCATGCCCTTAAACCATATGCCTATTATGACCCGGGCAAACGGCTCTCTGCGCATTGATGACCACGGCAAGCTGTTGTTCATTGCCAGCGATGATAACGGCGTGACCTGGTATGACCTGTGTGAGGAGTTTGACCTGCCCTATCCCGAAATATCCAGAGTCGGGCTGGACGAGACCACTGTCTACGAGAAAAAGGACGGCACTCTGCGGGCGTTCTCCCGCACCGACCTGCTGTGCCAGTACGAGTGCGCCTCCACCGACGGCGGCAGGACCTGGTCTATGCCCAGACCCAACCCCTTCTTCAGTTCCCCGGAATCTCCCATGCTGATTAAGAGCGTGGGCGATATGGTGGTGGCCATATTCAACCCCATACCCAAGTACACCACGCGTCTGTTGGACAAAGACGGCAACGCCGCCCCATCCACCGCCCATAATGTGGCAAAGGGGCGCACGCCCCTTGTTCTGGCAGTCAGCCGGGATGATGGCGACACTTTCCCGTGGGTGTATTATCTGGAGGATGATCCCGACAGCGTTTACTGCTACCCCGCTATTTTTGACGGCGGCGACTATCTTCTTATCAGCTATTACCACTCCAACGGGTCGGATATCCCCTTGAGCTCCACCAAACTGATCAAGATACCTTTCAGCGAATTGAACGGCTGACGGTAAAAGTGGGTTGCAAAGGGCAAAGCTTTGTGGTATATTGCCAATAACAGGCGCATCTGCCTGATCTTAAGAAATGAGGTGCACAGCCTATGAAAAAAATCGGACGCGAAGTTCTGTTTCTGACCGCAAGCGACGAGAACCCCCGCATGGGTGAGGGCGCTTTCCTGCGCTTAAAAGACGGCAGAATTATGTACGCCTACTCCAAATTCATCGGTGATATGCATGACCACGCAGTTGCCGACATTGTGGCCCTCTATTCTGCCGACGAGGGCGAGACCTGGGGTGGCGAGCGCACCATCGTTTTCCACTGCGACCAGGCCCGCAACCGCATGTGTCCCAACCTTGTCCGTCTCAACGACGGCGGTATCGGACTGATGCACGGCAAAAAGTTGGACGCCACATTACACAATAACCCCCATTTTATCCGCTCTTATGATGAGGGACTGACCTGGTCCGAGCCTGTGATCTGCACCAAACAGCAGGATCAGTACTATGTGAAGGAAAACGACCACCTGCTGAAAACCGTCGCCGGACGGCTGATCATGCCCCTGAATCACCATCCGCTTCAAAAAGATAAAAACGGTAACCCTATCACAACCAGTCACAGCACACTGTTTTTCATTGCCAGCGATGACAATGGTGCCACCTGGTATGACCTGTGCGAAGAATTTGACCTGCCCTATCCCGAAATTTCCCAAACCGGTTTACAGGAGACCACGGTTTACGAGCAAAAAGACGGCACATTGCGGGCATTCTCCCGCACCGACCTGCTGTGCCAGTATGAGTGCTCCTCCAGCGATGGTGGCAAGACATGGTCTATGCCCGTACCCAATCCCTTCTTCTCTTCTCCGGCCTCTCCCATGCTGATTAAAAGCGTAGGGGATATGGTGGTGGCTGCATTTAACCCCATCCCCAACTATACTACCCGCAGCTTAGACCCGGACGGACGCCCCACCGCCAATTTCTGGAGCACCAGTACCTGGGGCCGGACGCCCATTGTGCTGGCAGTCAGTAAGGATGACGGCAAGACCTTCCCGAAGGTATTCTATCTTGAAGATGACATGAGCAACGCTTACTGTTATCCCGCCATCTTCGACGGCGGTGACTATCTGCTGGTCAGCTATTACCACGCCAACAACTCCGGTTTCCCTTTAAGCTCCTGCAAAATGATTAAGATTCCTTTCAGCGAACTGGCAGACTGATACCTTTACACAGGAGGGATACATATGAAGGATCTTACACAGATAGACCCCAATTTTGCTGTACACACAGAGTTTGACACATCTAACCTGGAAATTCGCAACGCACTGGATGCGCCCTTTATAATCTATGGGCTTCTGCCCCCCGACGTGGGAGAGGATTCCTTTTGCCGCCTGCCCCGTTCTGTGGCAGAGAAAGTCAACGAGGGCGTTCTATTGCTACACCGCAACACCGCCGGCGGACGGGTGCGCTTCCAAACCAACTCTACCTCTGTAGCAATTTTTGCCCATATGAATCCCTCCGTCAATTCTTCTCATTTTGCCCTGACCGGCAAATACGGCTTCGATATGTACGCAGGCACCCGGTACATGGGTACCTTTATTCCGCCCAATCCGTCAGAAAGCGGATTCAGTAGTCTCCTAAAGCTGGGTCCGGCAGAGGAGAGGGAAATTACCATCAATTTCCCCCTGTACGCAGATGTAAAAACGCTGTATATAGGTCTGGATAAGGACGCAACCCTTTCCGCGCCCAGCCCCTATGCTTATGAAAAGCCTGTCGTCTATTACGGCTCTTCTATTACCCAGGGCGGCTGCGCCTCCCGTCCGGGAAATTCCTATGAATCCATCATCGAAAGACGTCTGAATTGTGATTATGTAAACCTTGGGTTTTCCGGAAGCGCACAGGGTGAACCGGTTATGGCAGAGTACATAGCCAGTATACCCATGCAGGCGTTCGTCTGTGACTATGACCACAACGCCCCCTCCCCGGAGCATCTGGCAAAAACCCACTGGCCGTTGTTTGAAACCATCCGTCAAAAACAGCCGGAGGTTCCCATCGTGATCGTCTCCCGCCCGGAATTATATCCTACGGGCGATACCCGGCGGCGGCTGGCAATCCTACAGGAAACCTACCAAAAGGCCCTTGCCCGGGGCGATAAAAACGTCTATTTCATTGATGGCCACAAAATGATGTGGGAATTTGCAGACGATGGTGCAACTGTGGATGGCTGCCACCCCAACGATTACGGCTTTGTGGCAATGGCGAAAAAAATAGGAAGCGTTTTGGAAGAAATCCTGCAAAAGGCCTAACGCAAAAAAGAGCGTCCGGATCTTTCGCGTGATGTTCTTAACGGATAAAATGCTATGCGCTTATCGTAGGGCGGGGACTTGCTCCCGCCGCTCTCCCAAAAAAACAACCGCAGCACCTAAGATTGGTGCTGCGGTAAATTATTCGCAAAATTGGAATTGGTTGAACTGTTATTTTGTATCACAAAACAAGGAACTCTTCATCCTTACAAATTTGCCACTGCTTACCATCCTTAATCATGTATGCTTCCCCGTGGAGGGTAGATTTTCCATCGGCAATCAATATATAACTACCATCATTCAATGCGATTATTTCATGACCGATACTATCTGCAAAAGTGATATCTTCGATTAATCGCAAGCCATCCAAGTAGTCATCTTTAAGACTTTGGAAATGCGGAAAAATATTTATATCGGTCAAACCAAGACCTGTAATCCACCGCTCATATGATGGGTCAATTGCTTCGCCATCCAGTTCCGGGCCAGCATATACGATATCTGCACAGTTCATAGAACCTGCACTCCATGCAACAACGATGCCTTGATAATCCCGTAACCGTTTTCTTAAACAGAGTTGTTCCATAAACTTGTTTTGTGTAGGCACATGACCACCAGCCAAAACAAGAACATCAATACTATCTAGATCCTCAACAACATTTGGATTTCTACCATCACACTTGTCAATATGGGAGATACTTAATCCGCTCATAGGGAAAGCCTCCCTTAGACAACCACAAACACTATCGTTCATATCGTAGTCATACGGGTCGGCACAAATAATAAGTACAGTTGCATCCTGCTTCCAAATTGATTTGAGGCTATCTAACAAGCCATTGCGCTGAATTAATATTGCGGGTACTCGTGTTCCGTTCACCTTGCTTGAACCACCAAGTGAACTCGTTAACATTACCTTCATAACACATTACCTCCTTCAAATTCAAGTTTTTCCAATTGATTTTAACACAAAAAAAGCACGTTTTCAATATACGCTACAGGTAGGCTTTCGGCGGGAGCAAGCCCCCGCCCTACGATAAGCGCTCCGGACCGTTGCACAGACCCACAAAAACACGAAAACTGGCAGATCAAATTGATCTGCCAGTTTTTCTATGCTATCTCTCCGCTAAGGACATCACACTTTACGATCCGGACTTTTCGTCTATAAAGTCAGCGATGTTTTTGCTGCTTATAGGAACACAGTCGGTATAATACCGGCTGCCCACCGGCTGCTCTGCCAGCAGCGCCTCTACCAGCTCCAGAATCTTCGCTATCTGCCCCGGTATATCCACAGAAACTGTGCCTGTCATAGCGCCGGCCACCACGGCCTCCAGCGCCGCCGGATCTGCATCTACCCCCACAAGATACAAATTCTCACCTACTACCCGGCCGCCATCGGCAATGGCCTCCAGCGCACCCAGCGCCAACGCATCATTGTTGCAGAAAATCACTTCCAAATTTTTGCCATACTCGGCAAGCAGCCTGGCACAGGCACGCCGTCCTGCTTCCTGCGTCCAATCTCCGCCATAGGTTGCCAGGTGGCTGATTTCCAGCCCACCAAAGCCCAATTCCGACACGCTGTACCGGCTGCGCAGCGCCGCATCTACGTGGTCCTCCGGGCCGGTAATAATCCCGTAGGAGATAATCCCATCTCCGTTAAAATCCCCCCGGTTGGGAGTGTCCAAAATCATTCTACCCTGCAGCAGCCCCGGCTGGATGGCGTCATCCCCCACATAGCAAGCCCGGTGCCAGCTTTCCAGCACACCGTCCTCCGGCTCCCGGTTTACAAACACCGCCGGCTTATCTGCACTTTTCAGCTGCGCAACCAGATCTGCCGCCCCTGCGATCATTACCGGCTCAATAATCAACAGGTCACAATCCTCCAGCAGCTCAGCCACCTGCCGGTTCTGGATGGTTTGATCGTTTTTCCCATCCTTTGTAACTACCCGGTACCCAGCTTCCTCCAATGTGCCCAATAAAGCATCTCGGTAACGCACTGTCAAATTGTCCTGCGAATTTTGAAAGCAAACGCCGATTTGGGGCGCTTCGGGTGTTTTCTGTGCGCAGGCGCTAAGGCTCAGCAGCAAAATAAGCAGCAAAATACAAATTTTCCGATTCATAACAGGCCGCTCCTCCGTCAATACATCCTTTATTAGTATACCATTATTCTGCCCATTTGCAAAGAAAATTTATGAAATCCGGATAAATTCCTGGTATATCAGTAGCTTTTTAAAACATATTTCCAAGAAATGCTTATGCGCTGCTTTTTTCCCTTGTAAATACCGCGGCTCTATGGTAAAATAAGGTGATTTATTGGATTTAACAACTTTGGAGGCTGTTATGCGATTCTCTTTTCCGCCTTAGCCCTCCGGATTTTTAGAAATCACTATATGGAGGAAAATTATGTCAACTTTAACAGAAGAAATCAGCCGGCGGCGAACCTTTGCCATTATCTCCCACCCGGACGCCGGTAAAACCACTTTAACCGAAAAATTCCTGCTCTACGGCGGTGCTATCGCCCAGGCGGGCGTGGTCAAGGGCAAGAAAAACGCCCGTGCCGCCACCTCCGACTGGATGGAAATTGAAAAGCAGAGAGGTATCTCTGTCACCTCCTCTGTCATGCAGTTCCAGTACGACGGCTTTTGCATCAACATTCTGGACACCCCCGGTCACCAGGACTTCTCCGAGGATACCTACCGGACACTCATGGCTGCCGATGCGGCTGTGATGGTCATAGACGGTGCCAAGGGTGTTGAGCCCCAGACCCGTAAGCTCTTTAAGGTCTGCGCCATGCGCCACATCCCCATCTTCACCTTTATCAACAAGATGGACCGGGAGACCAAGGACCCCTTCGACCTGCTGGATGAGGTCGAGCGGGAGCTGGGCATCGAGACCTATGCTATGAACTGGCCCATTGGCTCCGGAAAGGATTTTATGGGCATTTACGACCGGGCAAACAGCCAGCTGCTGTTCTTCTCCGGTGTTTCCGGCAAAAACCGGGCAGACAAGCAGGCCGTTGACCTGTACGACAGCCAGGTTGCCCAGCTTCTGGACAGCGAAGCCAAGCATCAGCAGCTGATTGAGGATGTGGAGCTGCTGTCTGCCGGCCGGGAAATGGATATGGAGGCTGTTCGCAACGGTACCCTAAGCCCGGTGTTCTTCGGCTCCGCGCTGACCAATTTCGGCATTGAACCCTTCCTGGAGGCGTTTTTACAGCTGACGCCCCCGCCTCTGTCCCGAACCTCCGACTGCGGTACTGTAGATGCTTTCAGCCCGGATTTCTCCGCGTTTGTGTTTAAAATTCAGGCCAACATGAATAAGGCCCACCGGGACAGGCTGGCATTTATGCGCATCTGCTCCGGCAAGTTCCAGCGGGATACGGAGTATTTCCACATGCAGGGCAATAAGAAAATGCGCCTCTCCCAGCCCCAGCAGCTGATGGCAGCAGACCGGGAAATTGTGGAGGAGGCTTACGCCGGTGACGTGATCGGCGTATTCGACCCGGGCATTTTCTCCATCGGCGACACCATCACCGTCCCCGGAAAAAAATTCCTCTATTCCGGCATCCCCACCTTTGCGCCGGAGCACTTCTGCCGTGTGTCCGCCAAGGATTCTATGAAGCGGAAGCAGTTTGTCAAAGGCACTGAGCAGATCGCCCAGGAGGGCGCCATTCAGATTTTCAAGGTGCCCAACTCCGGTATGGAGGAAGTGATCGTGGGTGTTGTTGGCACACTGCAGTTTGATGTGTTCCAGTACCGGATGAAAAACGAGTACGGTGTGGATCTTCGGATGGAGACGCTGCCCTATGAGGAGATCCGCCTGATTGAAAGCTACCCCGGCGATTTGTCCGACTTGAACCTGGGTTCCGATGCAGAGCTTCTGGAGGACTACCGGGACCGGAATCTGCTGGTTTTTTCCAGCTTCTGGGCCATTGACTTCACATGCCGCCGAAATCCCGGCCTGAAGCTGCGGGAAATCGTGGTGGAAGAAGGTTAATTCTTTGTTATAATGACCGCACCCCGCCATTAGGCGGGGATTCATAAGACGTTATTCGGTTTTGCCCCAGCCTTTTTCCCTGTAACTTCAGAATAACCCCTCGAAATACACAAAGTATTTCTGCGTGGCTATTCTTTGTTAAAGGAAAAAATCCAAGCGGCAAAACTGCAAAGCACTTCAAAAGCAAAGATTTTTAGTCCAAGACAAGAAAAAGCGCTATGGTAAGGCTGACGCCTATCATAGCGCTTTTTTGCAGCATTGGGCAAAAAGATTGCTTTTGAAGCGGATACTGTCTTATGAAGCCCCGCCTTTGGCAGGGTGCGGTTTTCTGTGCATAAAAATTCCGGGGCGTTTTGCAACGCCCCGGACCGGTTATGTAACTTAAGCCTCCAGGCTGATGCCGGTTTCCTTGCTGAATACGTGGCAGTTATTGCCGCCGAAGTCGAACTTGATAGCAGTGCCTGCATTCAGAGCATTAACTTCCTTCTCGTTCATATTCATGGTGGAAACTACGATAACAATGTCCTTGCCGTAGGCGTTCACGTGCAGGTGGACAGAGGAGCCCATCAGCTCGTGCACGTCGATCTTGGCCTCAACGCCAGTCTCGCTCAGGGCAATGTGCTCAGGACGGACGCCCAGAGTGATCTCCTGCTCAGCAACATTGTTGGCAGCCAGAGCAGCCTGCTTCTCTTCAGACAGCTCAACCTCATGGCCGTACAGGTTCACAGCGTACTTGTCGCCGTTCTTAACCAGCTTGGCATCGAAGAAGTTCATCTGAGGAGCGCCGATGAAGCCTGCAACGAACAGGTTGTAGGGATGGTTAAAGACTTCCTGAGGAGTGCCGATCTGCTGGATGAAGCCGTCCTTCATGATGACGATACGGTCGCCCAGGGTCATAGCCTCAGTCTGGTCGTGGGTAAC
>JAZTZS010000012.1:0-11232 GCA_045637585.1 Faecousia sp.
TATTCCCACTGGAGGCAGACGCTGCCGACTTGGAAGATATTGTCCGCACAGTATTTGTGTTGAATATGGACGTCAAGCTGCTGTGTAAGCCGGAGTGTGAGGGTCTGTGCCACCGCTGTGGCAAGAACCTGAACGAAGGGCCATGCAGCTGCCAGAAGGAGCTGGATCCCCGTTTTGCTGCTTTACGGGAGCTTCTCGATAAGTAATCTAAATGATGCTGTTAAAGCAGTTTGACCAAGGAGGTGTCATCCATGGCTGTTCCTAAGTGTAAAGTGTCCAAGGCCCGCCGCGATAAGCGCCGTGGTTCCAACTGGAAGCTGTCTGCTCCCAGCGTAGCAGTGTGCTCCAAGTGCGGTGAGCCCGTCATGCCTCACAGAGCCTGTAAGGCTTGCGGCAACTACAATGGCCGTCAGGTTCTGGCTGCCAAGGCTGACTAAGGCAGGAAAAAACCATGAGGAAGGCGTTTGCCTTCCTCTTTTTCCGTATAGGGATTAAGGTTGTTAAAGATATGTAAATAGTTTACGATTTCGTTGATTTGGAAAAATATTTATGTAATAATATAAATGTTATGGAAGAGAGGAGTGAGCCCCATGGCAAAACCCTTGGTTGCGATTGTAGGACGCCCCAATGTGGGCAAGTCTATGCTGTTTAACAAGCTTACCGGTCACCGCACCTCTATTGTGGAGGATACACCGGGCGTTACCCGTGACAGAATCTATGGTGACTGTGAATGGTGCGGCCGGCAGTTTAGTTTGGTGGATACCGGTGGTATAGAGCCGGGTACCGATAATGATATGCTGAAGTTTATGCGCCGTCAGGCAGAAATCGGCATCGAGCTGGCGGATTGTATTGTTATGGTGACCGATGTCCGTTCCGGCGTCACGGCTGCGGATGAGGATGTTGCCACTATGCTGCGCAAATCCGGAAAGCCTGTGTCTTTGGCGGTGAATAAATGTGACTCTGTGGGTCCGGTGAATCCGGATGTGTATGAGTTTTATGGGCTGGGCATCGGCGATCTGTTTGAGGTATCCGCGGTTCACGGCCACGGTACCGGCGATTTGCTGGACTGGTGTTTGGAGCATTTCCCGGAAACGTCCGATGAAGAAGAAGAGAGCGACGTAGTGAAGGTCGCCATTGTAGGTAAGCCCAACGTGGGAAAATCCAGCCTTCTGAATCGGATTCTGGGGGAGGAACGGGTGATTGTCTCTGACGTGGCAGGTACAACCCGGGATGCCATTGATTCGGAATTTGAAAACGAGACCGGAAAATACTGCTTTATCGATACCGCCGGTATGCGCCGTAAGAGCAAGGTGGATGATATGATTGAGCGTTACTCCAATATGCGTACCATCAACGCCATCGAGCGGGCGGATGTATGCCTGATACTGGTGGATGCCAATGAGGGCGTTACGGAGCAGGACACAAAGATTGCCGGCCTGGTTCACGAAGCGGGTAAGGCTGCTATCATTGTGGTGAATAAATGGGATGCGGTGGAGGATAAGGAAACCAACACTATGCGCGATAAGGAAATCGGTGTGCGTCAGGGTCTGAGCTATATGACTTATGCACCGGTGGTGTTCCTGTCTGCCCTGACCGGTTCCCGGGTGGATAAGCTGTTTCAGGTGATTCAGGATGTCCACACGCAGAACACCAGCCGGATAACCACCGGCGCACTGAACAGCGTCTTGGCAGATGCTACGGCCCGGGTACAGCCCCCCTCGGACAAGGGCCGCCGTCTGAAAATCTATTATATGACGCAGGCAGGCACCAAGCCACCCCATTTCGTGATTTTTTGTAATGATGCAAGACTGTTCCATTTCTCTTACCAGCGGTATCTGGAAAACCAGATCCGTGAGGTATTTGGCTTGCAGGGAACCCCTGTCCGGATTACCATTCGTCAGAAAGGCGACAAGGAGGAGTAACATATGTGGCTTCCGATTTTGATAACCGTACTCACCGGATATCTCCTTGGAAATCTAAACGGTGCGGTGAGCATGTCGGTGCTCTTCGGCAACGATGATGTCCGTACTCACGGCAGCGGCAATGCAGGACTTACAAATTTTGTCCGCAGCTTCGGTTTTGCGAAGGCAGGTTTCGTGATACTCATAGATGTGGTAAAAGCGCTGCTCGCCTGTATGGTGGGCCGGCTTTTGCTCACACCCTACGGTTATGAGATGGAGGGTACTGCGCTGGGCGCGGTAGCTGTAAGCCTTGGCCATGATTTTCCTGCGCTGCTGGGTTTTCGGGGCGGTAAGGGTGTTTTGTGCGGTTTTGCTGTGGCCATAGTGTTGGACTGGCGCTGTGCACTGATTATTCTTGCCGTTTTTCTTGGCTTCTATTTGGCAACGGAGTATGTGTCTCTGGGTTCTGTGCTGGGAGCACTGGCCTTTTCCATAAGTCTTGGCGTATTGCATCATACCCGACCACTGGTGGTGGCAAGCGGTATCTTCTTGGGCTTGCTGGTAATCTTTATGCACCGGGGCAATATTGTCCGGCTATGCAAGGGTACAGAGCGGAAGGTTAGTTATCGGAAGAAAGGGAAGAAAGTATGAAAGCAGCTGTGGTAGGCAGCGGTGGCTGGGGTACCGCCCTTGCAATCCGTTTGCACAAGAACGGGCATGATACCGTGCTGTGGTCTCATGATTTGGAAAAAGCAGAGCAGGTGAACCGTTTGCGGGAGAATCCAATGCTGCCCGGTGTGCAGCTGCCGGATGGATTGCAGGTGACAGCGGATCCTGCCTGCGTTGCAGAGTGTGGTTTGGCAGTGATTGCCTGTCCGTCTGTGCATATCCGCAGTGTTTGTCGTGAGATAGCCCCACATCTGGATTCCGGTACCGTGTTGGTATCAGCTACAAAGGGCATTGAATCCGGGTCGCTGCTGCGGATGAGTCAGATTGCAGAGCAGCTTACCGGTATGCAGACGGTGGCACTGACCGGACCCAGCCACGCGGAGGAGGTCGCAAGAGATACGCCTACAGGCTGTCTTGCGGCAAGCGGTGACAAAAAATTGGCGGAATTGGTGCAGGATGCATTCATGTCCGATACCTTCCGGGTGTATACCAGCCCGGATGTGATAGGCGCGGAGCTTGGCGGAGCACTGAAAAATGTAATTGCCCTGTGTGCCGGAATTGCGGACGGACTGTGCTATGGCGATAACGCAAAGGCTATGCTTATGACAAGAGGACTCACGGAAATCTCCCGTCTGGGTGTGGCAATGGGTGGCCGAAAGGAGACCTTTGCAGGACTTGCTGGGATTGGCGATTTGATCGTGACTTGTACCTCCCGGCACTCACGGAATCGCCGGGCAGGGATGCTGATTGGGCAGGGCATGACGCCACAAGCGGCTATGAAAGAAGTAGGAGCGGTAGTAGAGGGATATTTTGCGGCAAAGGCCGCCTGGGAATTGGCGGAAAGTCTAAATGTGGATATGCCCATTGTGCGGGGTGCCTATGAGTTACTGCACAGGGGTGCAGAGGCACAACAGGTGGTACGGAACTTGCTGCTGCGGGAACGCCGTCCGGAGTCTGAGGACGCCGGTTGGCTGTAAAAACCGAACATAGCCCAAACTGATGCTGCTGATATAAAAGATGCAGGCACTGTTTGTGGGCTTGCATCTTTTGGTGTGTAGAAAGGAAACTGTGTATGCTTCAACTGAAAAACATCACAAAAAACTATACAGAAGCGGACAATATTGTCCGGGCGCTGCGGGATATCAACCTGCAGTTTCGGAAAAGCGAGTTCGTCTCGATTCTCGGCCCGTCAGGCTGCGGCAAGACTACGATGCTCAATATTATTGGCGGCCTTGACCAGTATACGTCAGGCGATCTGGTCATCGACGGGGTGTCTACCAAGGCCTACCGGGATCGGGATTGGGATGCCTACCGGAATCACTCGGTTGGCTTTGTATTTCAGAATTACCATTTGATACCCCATCAGAGCGTTCTTGCCAACGTGGAACTGGCGTTGAGTCTGTCCGGTGTTGGGAAAAGAGAGCGCCGGCAACGGGCAAAGCAGGCGTTGGAACAGGTAGGGTTGGGAGACCAGCTGCGTAAAAAGCCGGGACAGATGTCCGGCGGTCAGATGCAGCGGGTGGCCATTGCCCGGGCGCTGGTAAATAACCCGGATATTATTCTGGCAGATGAGCCCACAGGTGCGCTGGATACCCAGACCAGCCTACAGGTAATGGAACTGCTCAAAACCATTGCCAAGGACCGGCTGGTAATTATGGTTACCCATAACCCGGACCTGGCGCAGCAGTATTCCACTCGAATTATCCGCATGCTGGACGGTAAGATTGTGGATGATTCCGCGCCGCTGACCGGTGAGGAGCTGGAAGTATATGCCCAGCAAGAGAAGCAGAAGCTGGCGGATGAGAAAAAGAAACGTCTGCCTTCCATGCCCTTTACGACTGCCTTTGGACTTTCTCTAAAAAACCTCTTTACCAAAAAAGGGCGCACAGTGCTGACTTCCTTTGCCGGTTCCATCGGTATCATCGGCATCGCACTGATTTTTGCGGTATCTCAGGGCATGACCTCCTATATTAACGCTGTGCAGGAGGAAACCCTTACATCCTATCCGCTGACCATTGAGGCGACCACTGTAGACGTTGGTGCACTGATGCGCACATTTATGGGTGTGACTGCAGATGATGAAGTACAGCATGAAATAGATGCGGTTTATTCCAAGGCAGCGCTTGCGGATATGGTCAATGCCTTAAACAACCTGGAGTCTACGGAAAACGATTTGGAGGCCTTTAAAGCCTTTATTGATGCGGAACTGGAAAAGGAGGATTCTGCCCTGCAGTCAGCGCTCAGCGGCGTGCAGTATACCTATAATTTGGACTTGATGGTGTACACCCAGAATGTGGATGGCACTATTATTCTGTCAGACACGGAGAAAATGCTGCAGGATATACTGGCGGAGCATATGGACATGGATATGTCCGCCATGGTGAACATGCGGGACAATATGATGTCCAATATGGGCGGTACTTCCATGGCAAGCGGTATGAAGCTTTGGTGTGAAATGCTGCCCGGCAAGGACGGTCGGCTGATAAGTCCGGTTTTGGAAAAGCAGTATGATGTGATATATGGCAGCTGGCCCACGGCCTATAACGAAATCGTTCTGGTTGTGGATGAGAACAATGAATTGGAGGACATTACCCTCTATGCCTTGGGGCTCAAATCCAAGGAGGAAATTGACCAGCAGTTTGACGCTATGGAGCAGGGCGAACAGATCGATACGACCCAACAGTCTTGGAGTTACGAAGAGATCTGCGATATGCAGTTCCGGGTGGTTCTAAACTCCGACTGCTATACCTACGATGCGAATACGGATACCTATACGGACCTGCGGAATACGGATGCGGGCTTGCGGTATGTGTATGACAACGGGATGGATTTGAAAGTCTCCGGAATCATCCGTCCGAATGCAGATGCGGGCACAACCATGCTTACCGGTGCGATTGGATATACACAGAAGCTTACGGAGTATGTTATTGGGCAGAGTGCTGAAGCAGAAGCGGTTCTGGCGCAGCAGGCTTCTCCGGACACCGACATTTTTACCGGGCTGCCTTTCCGGGATGCTGGCGGTAACCGCTCGGATGCGGAGAAGGAAGCGGCCTTCCGGGCATATATTGCAGAGCTGGATAACAGTAAGAAAGCACAGGCCTATGTGCAAATTATGAGCATTCCCTCAAAGGAGCAACTGGACGGCGCAGTAGCGCAGACAATGGCTACGATGACCCGGGCGGATATGGAGCAAAAGCTGCAGGAAGCGATGCTCCAACAGGTAAATATGGAGAAGGTGCAGATACAGCAGTATATCAGTGCTATGAGCGATGAAGAGCTGACAGAGCTGTTCAGCGATATTGTCCGTGAACAGGTGAAGCTGCAGATGCAGGAGCAGGTACGGCAGAAAATGGAGGTCATGACCGAGCAGCAGCTGGTGGGTGCGTTGGAAATGGCGCTGCCCGGATATACCCGGGAGCAATGCGCACAGTATTATGATGAAGTTCTGTCCTTCTCCGAAAGTACCTTTGATAAGAATCTGCAGATGCTTGGCCACGTCAACCTGGACGATCCGGCCACAGTGAACCTGTTTGCGTCCAGCTTTGAAAACAAGGAAGTAATTGAAGATGCTATCGCATCCTACAACACCTCCGTAGAGGAACTCAAGCAAATCCGCTACACGGATTATGTGGGCATTATTATGTCCTCCATTACCACGATCATTGACGCAATTACCTATGTGCTGATTGCCTTTGTGGCGATTTCGCTGGTGGTGTCCTCTATCATGATCGGTGTGATAACCTTGATTTCTGTACAGGAGCGTACAAAGGAAATCGGTATTCTGCGGGCAATTGGTGCGTCCAAGCGAAATGTTTCCAGCATGTTCAATGCAGAAACGGTGATTGTGGGCTTTACGTCCGGTCTTTTGGGTGTTTTGCTAACCTATCTTCTATGTATTCCCATCAATGAGATCATTCATTTTTTGACGGGCATTCAGAGTCTTAGTGCCGTTCTGCCGGTAGAGGTGGCGGTGATATTGGTGGTTATCAGCGTTTTGCTGACACTGATTTCCGGCATTATCCCCTCCAGAAGTGCGGCAAAGAAGGACCCGGTTGTTGCCCTAAGAACAGAATAATAACTGCCCCGGGTGCGTCATGCACCCGGGGTTGCTCTGTAATTAGATTGCTTTTGTAATGGTGCCGCTGCCGACAACCACATCACCGTCATAGAGGACTACAGCCTGTCCGGGCGTGATAGCGCGCTGGGGTGCATCAAATACCACCTGCACAGCGCCGTTTTCCAACGGGTACGCAGTGGCGGACTGCTCTGCGTGACGGGAGCGTATTTTGGCGCTTGCTTTCATGGGCGCAGTCAGTTCCGCAATGGCAATCCAGTTCCAATTTTCCGCAATCAGCGCGCTGTGAAACAGGGCACTGTTTGGACCAACAGTGACAGTGTTGCGTTCCATATCCTTGCCGCACACATACACCGGTTTGCCCATAGCCAGCCCCAAGCCTTTTCGCTGTCCCAGCGTGTAGCTTACGCTGCCGCTGTGGGTACCTATTACATGTCCGTCCATATCCAGAAAATCTCCGGCAGGGTAGATTTTCCCGGTATAGCGTTCCAGAAATACCCGGTAATCACCTTCGGGAATAAAACAGATATCCTGACTGTCCCGTTTTCTGGCATTCAGGAACCCCTGCGTCTGAGCAATTTCCCGTACCTGCGGCTTTGTCAAATGCCCCAATGGAAACCGGATGTGTTTCAGCTGGTGTTGGGTGAGGGAAGCCAGGAAATAAGACTGGTCCTTTGCTGTATCAGAAGCCTTGCACAACAGATACCTGCCGGAAACGGGGTCCTGCCGGATGGTCGCGTAATGCCCCGTGGCGACACAGTCATACCCCATTTGGAGTGCCCTGTCCAGCAGATTTTCAAATTTTAAATAGCGGTTACAGTCGATGCAGGGGTTGGGAGTAAGACCCTGCTCGTAATATTGAACGAATTTATCAACTACCTTACTGCGGAAAACGTCTGCTGCGTCAAACACATAAAACGGCATACCCAACCGACTGGCAACACTGCGGGCATCGGCTACATTGTCGCTGGTACAGCAGCTGCTCTGCTGTCCAAGCAGAGAATTGTCACATAATTGTAAGGTCACCCCTGCGCACTGAAAGCCGTTTTGCTGCATTAAATAGGCTGCAACCGAGCTGTCTACGCCGCCGCTCATACCAATAAGAGCTTTATTTTGTTCCATATACTTCCATCCTTGCGTCAAATCAACTTTTTCTCATTTTACCATGTGCAGAGTAAAAATGCAATGTGTTTTACCTTTGGTTGAGTTTTTAGGAGATATTATGTTAATATAAATTTTAAAATAGTTGGGAAATTTTGGAAAAACAGTTTGTAAAAGGGCAGATTTTGGGTCTTTTTGCCATGTAAAAAAGTAACAATCGTGTAATAAATGCAAAATAAGGGTTGCAATAGTTTCTTTACTCTGTTATAATAACCACGAATTGACATTGAAAGGAGCAAACACCAGTGAAGAAGAGGATTACCAGCCTTTTTATGGTTGCTGTAATTTTGTTTGGGGTTATTTCTGCCAGCGGATTTACTGTTTCGGCGGAAGCGGATTTTCGTGCCAGTGCAGAGTGTATCGCTGTTTTAAAAGCGGAGGAAGGTTTCAGTGTGAAGCCCTATTGGGATTATTCCCAGTACACGGTGGGATACGGTTCTACTTGCCCGCCTGATATGGTAGATTATTATACTGCAAACGGCATTACAGAGGCGGAAGCTGAGGTGCTGCTGCAGAACCATTTAACTGCAATTGAGCGTGATATCAACCAGAGAATTATTGACAAGTATCAACTGTCTTTAAACCAAAACCAGTTTGATGCACTTGTTTTGTTCTCCTATAACTGTGGAACTGGCTGGACATACGAAAGCAATGGAACATTCCACACGGCTATCGCCACCGGGGCAACCGGCAATGACTTGGTACGGGCATTTGCGCTGTGGTGCGCTGCGGGTAATGAAGTAAAGACATTTTTGCTCAGACGCCGTCTGTGTGAAGCCAATATGTACTTAAACGGTGTATATTCCACAACACCGCCGGACAACTACTGCTATGTTATCTACGATGCAAACGGCGGCTACTCCAGCCCCAGAAGCCAGGGATATGACTCGGATTTGACTGCGGTACCATTCCCAGTACCTACATATGTAGGCTACACATTCGACGGTTGGTATACGGAAAAGAACGGCGGCACAAAGGTGACGGTGTTGGATTCCAGTACAAAAAATATGACACTGTATGCCCATTGGTTGGATGCTGATGGCAATCCTCCGGTGGTTGAGGAAAAAACGGTTACCATTACAGTCACAGGTACAGATGTGAATTTGCGTAGCGGCCCTGGTACCAATTATTCCGTTGTAGGAATGGCGCAAAAGGGAGACCAGAAGGTTATTACCGAGACGGCATCCGGTAGCGGTTTTACATGGGGTAAATTTGAGGGCGGTTGGATTTGCCTGTCCTTTACAGATTATGAAACGGTAGTGCAGGAACAGCAGCCGCCGATTGAACCTCCTGTAACGGAACCTCCTGTAACGGAACCTCCTGTAACGGAACCTCCTGTAACGGAACCCCCAGTAACAGAACCTCCTGTAACGGAACCTCCTGTAACAGAGCCACCTGCAACAGAGCCACCTGTAACAGAGCCCCCGGTGACAGAACCTCCTGTAGCGGAACCGGCAAAGGTAATGGGAACAATCAAGGTTAATGAGTGGCTTCGGGTGCGCAGTGGTCCCAGCACGGGTTATTCTGTTGTAGAATATCTAAAGCCCAATGCACGTGTGGAGATTCTGGAGCAGAAGACGGTTGGTGCAATGGTCTGGGGCAAGATCTCCAACGGTTGGATCAGTATGGATTATGTGGTTCTGGATAAGCAGGACACGCCCGACAACAGTGGCGGTACACAGCCTAGCGGTACAGTGACAGGTACCGTCAATGTGAAAGAGTTCCTTCGGGTACGCAGTGGCCCTGGGACATCCTATGCCCTTGTGTGTTACCTGGATCCCAATACGCGGGTAGAAATACTGGAGCAGAAAACAGTTGGGCAAACCGTTTGGGGTAAGATTTCCAGCGGCTGGATCAGCATGGATTATGTCGTTCTGGATAAGCAGAACACACCCAATGATGGTGGCAGTAGCACACAACCCAGCCCGGTACTGACCGGTACTGTCAATGTACAGGAATTCCTGCGGGTACGCAGTGGTCCCGGAACGTCCTACTCCCTTACTGGTTACCTGAAGCCCAAGGACCGCGTCGAGATTTCCGAACGCAAGACGGTTAACGGAATGACATGGGGTAAGATTTCCTCCGGCTGGATTAGTATGGACTATATTACACTGGACAGTCAGGGAAATAGTGGGAGCACTGAGCCCACCGCACCTGTGGTTCAGACCAAGACGGTTATTGCGGACTGCCTGCGTGTGCGCAGCAATGCCGGTACAGGCAACACAATTGTGGCATACCTTTACTATGGCGCAAAGGTGGAGATTCTGGAAACCAAGACTGCCGCAGATGGCATGGTCTGGGGCAGAATTTCCAGCGGATGGATCAGCATGGACTACGTACAATAAAATATTTCGAAAGGCCTGCCGGTCAACGGCAGGCCTTTTTATATGCGTATAGGGCGTGAATCGTAATCACATCCAGGAGGAAAGAAAACCTTGCTTTTTTAAGGTGGATTATGTATAATAAATTGATTAAAAATATATACTTTTACGAGGTTTTTTGAGGTGGTATTAAAAAGTTTGGAAGTGCAGGGGTTTAAGTCCTTTCCGGATAAAACCCTGATCCGCTTTGGCAACGATATTACTGCTATTGTAGGGCCCAACGGTTCCGGAAAATCCAACATCTCCGATGCTATTTTGTGGGTTATGGGTGAGCAGAGCTCCAAGACCCTCCGTGGTGCGAAAATGGAGGATGTGATCTTTGGCGGCACGCAGAAAAGAGCTGCTGTGGGCTTTGCCGAAGCAACCCTGATCCTGGATAATTCCGACCGCGCTTTGCCTTATGACTCTGACGAGGTAATGATCACCCGCCGGTATTACCGCAGCGGTGACAGTGAATACTATATCAACCGCCAATCTGCCCGCCTCCGGGATATCAACGAGATGTTTATGGATACCGGCCTGGGCAAGGAGGGCTATTCCAATATCGGCCAGGGCAGAATTGATGAAATTCTGTCCCTCAAGAGTGCTGACCGCCGTGAGATCTTCGAGGAGGCAGCCGGTATTTCCAAGTACCGTCACCGCAAGGAAGATACTGAGCGAAAGCTAGCCCACACAGAAGATAACCTGATGCGTATCGGCGATAAGGTTTCCGAGCTGGAGCTGCAATTGGAGCCTTTGCGTGTGCAGTCTGAGAAAGCCGCCAAGTACCTGGAGCTGCGGGACGAATTGCAGGGCATCGAGGTAGCCGTGTGGCTGGATAAGTTGGACAAGCTCTCTGCCGAAGCTAAGAAGGCGGAGGAGGACTATACTTCTGCGGCCTTTGTGTTGCAGCAGGCCCACGACGATTTGGAGAAAATGTACCTGGCAGCCGAGCAGATGGGTGCCCAGCTGCGCCATCAGAACGGTGCGGTGGATACCTTGCGTGACCAGGTTTCTCTGGTGGAGGGAACTCATCAGCAGATCGGGGGCCAGATCGCTGTGTTGG
>JAZTZS010000013.1:0-96100 GCA_045637585.1 Faecousia sp.
GCGCCGGTAGCTCAGTTGGATAGAGTGACTGGCTACGAACCAGTAGGTCGGGGGTTCGAGTCCCTTCCGGCGTACCAAAAATATGGGATAGGCTTTTGCCTGTCCCATATTTTTTATACACTGAGGACTCGAAAGGGCGGCACCAGTGGGCACACTGGTGCAAAAATTGAGAGCTGGCGAGCAATTTTTAGCCCGTGGGAGAGTCCTTAGAAGAAAGACGCATCCTGTAAAGGATGTTGGCTTTCTTCTATTTTGTTTTGCAGAGAGCAAAATGCATATCGAGTCCCTTCCGGCGTGCACCGTCCCTCGGACGGCAACAATCCCTCAGTCACGCTGTTCGCGTGACAGCTCCCTTTGTACAAGGGAGCCTTTACACGGTATGAAAACTGTTGGCGTTTGTCACTTTTTCCTCAATTTCCATAAGAACAATCGTACTAGAAGAAAAGACTTGGAATCTCAGGATTCCAAGTCTTTTTTTGCTATACAGTTAACCCTACACCTGATCGTGGCAGTGTAATCCTGAGCACATGTCAGTGTCAGGTGTATGGAACGGGGGACTAAATCAAATACGCTCAATCATTATGCTGGGCTCTGTACTGTGAAGGTGTGATGCCAAACTCCCGACGGAAAATACGACTGAAATAATTACTGTCGGAGAAGCCGTTGGCCATAGCTACCTGTGTGATACTGTCCTTCCTGGAGCGCAGCATTCTGCAAGCTGCGGATAAGCGCAACTGAAGCAGATAATCTGATGGAGTCATCTGGTACAGCTGCAAAAATTGTCTCCGGAAATGACGCTCAGACATCACCACACTTTTCGCCAACTGGGCGATACTGATGGGATCGGCATAGTCACGTTCCATCTTGGCGGCGGCGGTTGCCACCTGCCAGATCGACTGTTCCGGTGCAGTTTGGGCATTGGCACGGCTCAGCAGGACGATCAGTCGGGAAAATTGGCACAGAATAGAGGTCCGATATCCGGGACTTTGGGTCAAAAGCTCGGCATCCATCTCCTGCAGAAGTTCGGTGCATCGCTGGAGGTCCTGTGTATTCAGCTTCATTCGGCGCATAGATGGGTCTGTGAGGCCACCCATCAGGAACAGGGCATGGAAACCGGGCAGTTCCAGGAGGTCGCTGCCGATGAGACGGATTGCATCGCTTCGGAACCCCAAATTGTACAGTTCCAACCCGTCGATCTGGGTGATTTCATGGGTTGCTCCTTTTTCAACAACAAAAACATCACCGGGGCCGACGGGAAATGAAGTGCCGTTAATGGAATTGATGGCACTGCCGGAGACGATGATCTCTAACTCATGATAATCATGGGTGTGCAGAAGGAAACTCTGGGTGACCTTGGCGAAGTCGAAGGTGATACAGAGTTCCTCATACCTTGCCATCTCAAAAAAATGTACTTCTCTCATGTCCGAATTATACTATTTTCTGTCCGAATTGTCAAGGCGGACGCAATAAGATGAATCTTATAATAAATAAAAAACAGTATATGCAGATATCGGCGACGTGCTGTAATACGGGAGGTTCTGCTTATGTCACGGTATATTCCGTTTTCCCTGAAATGGGATGATGCACCCCTGGATATTTCTTTCCTGTTTGATCAAGAAAAGCCGGCAGGAAAACATGGCTTTCTGACGATTCAGGGCGATAAGATGATGTTTGCCGACGGAACAACGGCCCGGTTCTTCGGCACCCTGTTCAACGGAGCTATGAATTTTTGCCCACACAACCATGCCGAGAAGGTGGCAAAGCGTCTTGCCAAGTTCGGCATCAACGTAGTCCGTATGCATCAGATGGATGCAGATTTTGCGTGTCCTAACTTGTTCAATTTCTCTCGGGGAGCCCACGAGAACAGCACCCTAACGCTGGATCCCCGAAGCCTTGACCGGCTGGATTACCTGCAGGCCTGCCTGAAAAAGGAAGGCATTTACGTCTATGTGGATGGCATCAATCACCGTATTTTCCGGTCCGGAGACGGTGTGCGCAGCGCCCATCTGGTGGACCGCCGTGCTGGACGGCCCTTTGCTCTTTTTGACCGGACCATGATTGAGTTGGTCAAGAAGTTCAACCACGACCTTATGACCCACACCAATCCCTATACCGGTCTTCGCTGGTGCGACGATCCGGCGGTCATCGCCTTCAAGCTGGCCAGTGAGCAGTCCATTTTCCAGCTGCCCAGTGCGACCAAGTACCCCATCAACGGCATCGAGCCCTATTGCTCCGAGCTGGAAGCCCGATACCGGGTATGGGCCGCAGAGAACGGCATCAAGGTTGGTCCGGAGAAGGTGGACCTGGACTCCAGAAGCGATCCATACCTGCGGAAATTCTATGTGACGCTGGAACGGGGCTATTATGAGGAGACCACCGCTGCGCTTCGGGAGGCTGGTGTCAAGGTTCCCATCATCCGGGATTCTCCCATGCTGTGTCTGGATCATCTGACCTCCATCCACGGTGCAGACTGCAGTGACAATCACGTGTACTGGTGGGCCGGAGATCAGCGGGACTTTATGAGCAACAGTCTCAGCAGCTCCTTCAATACCCTAATGGAAAACGTAGCGATTACCCGTCTGGGCAAGAATGCCTACTTCATCTCCGAGTGGGATGCCCCGTGGCCCAACCACTATCGAGCTGAAGCTCCCATCTTCTTGACGGCCATGGCATGTTTCCAGGGTGTTTCCGGCATGACCGTCCATACTTACCGCTACGGCTGTCGTGAGGACGAATACACCACCGGCCGACTGGGCCGTGATGTGGTTCTTGGCGACAGCTACTACCGGGGCACCTTTGACACCTACAACGACCCGGCCAAATTCGGCCTGTTTTACCATGCGGCGCTCATGCTGCGGCGGCAGGATATTCAGGAGGCCAAGGAGTGGATTTCAATAAAGTTCCCTGATCATGCTGCAGTGAAAAACATCATTTATCCCAAGGACGTACCCGGTTGTATGGCCGGTGATGTCTATCAGCACAAGGTCTCGTCCCGATTGGAAGGGATGGAGCCCTTTGCCGACCGTGAGATTCCCTACAATCTGCCTGCTGGCAGCCATATGGAGCTGTCCGATGCCGGCGACCTGACCATTGTGACTAATGAGAACTACGAACCGCCCAAACGGCTTGTTTCCGACACCGGCGAGCTGGTCCGGGATCTGGAGCACTCCATCGGCACTGTGGACAGCCCTAATACCAAGGCGGCCTACGGCTTCCTTGGTGGCCATGAGCTGAAGCTGGACGGCGTGACCATCAAGGCGGAGACGGATTTCGCTGTCATTGCGCTGTCTACACTGACGAAAGATCCCATCTGCAGCTCGGAAAATATTCTGCTGACCACTGTGGGCCGGGTTGAAAACACCGGCTACACCGATGAAGAACTGCCCAACGGCCACCGCAAGGTGACCAATCACGGTACCGCCCCAGTGTTGGTGGAGGTCATTGAAGCCGAAATCCGCATCCGCACTCCCCACCGGAACTTCCATGTGGTTTCCATTGACGAAGACGGTTTTATTACCGGCAGGATACCCTGCCGTTACGAAGACGGAGAACTGGTATTTGAAGTCGGCAAGGAATTTGCGCAAATGTATTATCTGATCCAGACAGTGTGATCTGAATAAGGCATCAAACAGTTTATAATATGCTAAGGAGTGAATGGATATGTCGAAATCGCAGGAAATGTACACCCGTGCAAAGCAAATCATTCCCGGCGGCGTCCAGCTGCTAAGTAAGCGCCCCGAAATGTTCACCCCCGATCAGTGGCCCAACTACGCCGTCAAGGCAAAAGGCTGCGAAGTCTGGGACCTGGATGGAAACAAATATTATGATATGATCTCTAACGGTATCGGCGCTTGCCTGCTGGGTTATGCTGATCCCGACGTTACAAAGGCGGTCGTGGAGCGGGTGCAGAACGGTTGTATGACCTCTCTGAACGCACCCGAGGAAGTGCTTCTGGCAGAAAAACTGATTGAACTGCACCCTTGGGCAGAGAACGTCCGCTTTGCCCGTACCGGCGGCGAGACCTGTGCCGTGGCTGTGAGAATTGCCCGTGCCACCACCGGCCGCGACATGATCGCCATTTGCGGCTACCACGGCTGGAGCGACTGGTATCTGGCCTGTAATCTGGGTGAGAAGGACGCTCTGGATGGCATCCATCTGGCTGGCCTGGCCCCTGCCGGTGTTCCCAAGGGCCTAAGAGGCAGCGCTGTGACCTTCCATCACAACAATTTTGAAGAGTTTGACCAGATCATTAGTGAATACGGCGACCGTCTGGCTGCTGTTATTATGGAGCCTATGAGAGGTCAGTACCCCAAGGACGGCTTCCTGGCACACATCCGTGATGAGACCCACCGTGTCGGCGGTATGCTGATCTTCGACGAGATCTCCATCGGCTGGAGGATGACTTATGGCGGTGTCCATAAGATCTTCGGTGTCAACCCTGATATGGCCTGCTTTGCGAAGGCTATGGGCAACGGTCACCCCATCGGCGCCATCGTCGGCACCAGAGCTGCTATGGACGGCGCTCAGAAGTCCTTCATCTCCAGTACCTACTGGACAGAGGCTGTCGGCCCTACAGCCGCCCTTGCAACCATCGAGAAGATGGGTAGAACCAGGGTATGGGAGCATGCGGAAGCCATGGGTAAGATCGTGCAGAAAGACTGGGCCGAGAAGGCAGCTAAGCACGGTCTGAGTATCACCTGCGGTGGCGTTCCCTGTGATGCGGACTTTGCATTTAACGAGCATCCGCAGGAGCTGAAGACCCTGTACAGCGCACTGATGCTGAAGGAAGGCTTCCTGGGAGGCACCAGTATTTATACCACGCTGGCGCATACCGAAGAGATCATGAACCTGTATGGCGAAGCCATTGACCGTGTGTTTGGACGGATCGCAGACGAACTCCGCAAGGGTGGTGTCGAGGCGGTCAAAGAAGCCATCGGCGGCCCTGTTTGCCAGTCTGGCTTCCAGCGTCTGATTCGCTGATCGGTCGGTGTAGTCAAGGTTGGATCATTTAAATATGGAGGCTTTCATATGAACAGTGCAAAAGTGGGCTTCTGCCGCTGCGATATTACACCTCCTCTGGGTGTGCGGGTGACAGGCTACTACTATGAACGTTTGGCCGAAGGTGTGTTGGATCCCCTGTACATCAATGCATTTGCGCTGCAGGAGGGAGATAAGTCCGCTGTGGTTCTGGCCTGTGATCTGCTTGGTATCTACTCTGATGCCGCCAGAGAACTGGCAAAAGAAGTGGCACAGGCAGCTGGTATCGATCACGAGGCTGTTTTTATCTGCCATACCCATACCCATACAGGGCCTGCAACCATGCACTACCGGGAGCAGAACGATCCCGTGTATGATGCATGGCTCCGCCGCCGCATGTGCGATGCTGCCGTTATGGCATTTGCTGACTGCAAGCCTGTCGCCTATGTCAAGGGGTTTGAGGGTGAAACGAAGGGCCTTACCTTCTTCCGCCGCTTCAAAATGAAGGATGGACGCTATCAGACGTGGGCCAACAGGGGAGATCCCGACATTGCAGAGCCTGCTGGCGTTGCCGATGAGACCCTTCGCTTTGTGCGTGTGGGTCGTGAGGGCGGTGACGAGATCGTGCTGGTCAACTTCCAGGTTCACCCTGACAACGTCTCCAACTGTATGATCTCTGCCGATTTTCCCGGTTACCTGCGGATGCGTCTGGAGGAGGAAAAGCCCGATACCAAGTGTGTATTCCTCAATGGCTGTCAGGGTCAGCTTGACTATGTGGACTGGCAGAACCTATCCACCTGCCAGAAGAAGATTCAGGCGGCCATTACGCTTGGTACAGGTCTTGCAGACTATGTGCTGGCGCATTATGACGAAGTCGCGGATGTGGAAGGCGGGGGTCTTGCCTACGGCAAGCTTATTAAGCAGTGCCGCACCAAGCGTGATACGTCAAGATTGCCCGAAGCCCTGCGCCTGATCGAGATTCACGAATCCGGCAGAGAAGAAGAACTCCTCGGCCCCGATTGGATTGCAACGCCGATGGTTGCAGAGGCATATGTGATCTGCCGTCTGGAGAACGAGGAACTGACCTATGTACCTATGACCGTCTCCGCGGTCACCATTGGCGGTCTGGCCCTGGTGGGACTGCCCGGCGAGCCCTTCTGTGAGATCGGCGTCCACATCCGTGAGGCATCTCCCTATCCCATGACCATGGTCTGCTGCCAGACCAACGGCTGTGAGGGCTATTATCCTACGGCAAAGGCCTATGAGCAGGGTGGCTATGAGCCAGCCAACACAAAATTCCCCAAGGGTATCGCAGAGATTTTGCAGGATGCTGCCGTGGAACTGTTGCAGAAGGTGCACAGTTAAAGAAAACAGAAAAACACATCCTGTGGAGGTTTATAATGAAGAATACGGTTGGATTCGTTTGTTTCGGCGAGGTAAATACCCCCATCGAGCGTTTGCGGATGAAGCACAATGAGGCGCTGGAGATCCTGAGAAGTAATGTCGATTATGTGGTGGATGGCGGTCTTGTTATCGATGATCCCGCTTACGAAACCGCAGATGCAGCGTTCGGCAAACTGGCCGGTCTGGATCTTGACTGTCTGGTGGTTTGCGTGGCTGGTTGGGTACCCACCCATGCCGTTGTGCGGGTGACTGATCATTTCAGATACGTTCCCATGCTTCTGTGGGGCTTGTGCGGATGGAAAGAGAACGGCCGCATTATCACAACTGCCGAACAGGCGGGCACCACTGCCATCCGCCCTGCCTTTGAGGCATTGGGGTATACGTTCAAGTATGTTTATAATGTAATCGGCAAGCAGTGGCCTATGGAAAAGATCGTCTCCTATATTGCGGCCTGCCGCGCCAGAAAGAATTTGCGCTCTGCCAGAGTCGGCACTATGGGATACAGGGATATGCTGCTCTACGGTACGCAGTATGAGGGCAACTCCATGCGCGGTCAGATTGGTGTGGAAGTGGAACCCTATGAAATGCTGGAAATGGTTCGTGCCATTGATACGCTGGATGCCCAGCAGGTGGCAGAAGGCGTGAGGTTCGTCCGGGATCACTGGGTGTTCCGGAAAGAATGTGACGGCAGTATTATTGAAAAAGGTGTCAGGTATGCTTTGGCCATCGCTCAGAAGATCCGGGAGCGTGGCTGGGAAGCGATCACCCTCATCGATGTGGACGGAATGAAGAAACTGGAGGGTTTTCCTCCTGCTATGGTCTTTATGCTGCTGGAGCACTACTGCGGTGTGCTTACTGTGCCGGAAAACGACGTGATGGGTGCTGTGACTCAGCTGATCATGAAATACATCACCGGTCAGACCGTAGCCTATATGGAGTACTACGAGTTCTTTGAAAACTCCATGCTGATCGGCGTTCCGGATTATGTGCCCCAGTCCGTGACCGAGGGAGACGTGGCGGTCTTGCCTGCGGCCTTTGGCCTGCTGAATACGTCTCTTCTCAATGTGTCCAAGGTCAAGACGGGATATGTGACCTGCGTCCGTTTGGCGTATCTCAAGGGCCGCTATAAAATGCATGTTTACACCGCAGAGGCTTCCACTCCTCCTGCATGGAACGAATACGGCTGGGATGATCCGGCGCCTCAGCTACCCAGTCTGGAAGTGTTTCCCGATTCCTGCTCCGTGGAGGAATTTGCGAAAAATGTGTGCAGTCAGCACGTGATCGTTGCCTATGGAAATCATGTGGAGGCCATCCGGGATTTCTGCGGCATCATGAATATCGAACTGGTTATGTGATTGATATAACGCTATAGCCTTGCCTCTGAAGAATCCAGGCTTGATCGTGCGTCATGCTTTACAATTTTCTGCTATTATGCGGGAATGAATGGTGGAGGCGCTGCTTCTGACTTTGACTTTTGACCTTTGAATTTCCGGGCGGAATTATCTTGTTTATTTTGCCCTCCGGCATATGTCGTCCTGCGGACGGCGGCAATTCCTCAGTCAGCCTGCACGGCTGACAACTCCCTTTGCACAAGAGGGTCTTTGTGTGGTGCAAAAGTCCTTGATATTACTTGCTTTTTACTCAAGTCTCATAAGAACAATCAAACCATTAAACAGGACATCCCATCCAGGATATCCTGTTTAATTTTTGTATTGAGGGGCTCGAAAAATATTAAACGGCCCGCAACACTGCCGTGACCACCGGCAAAAAACTTATGTGACGATATCACAGTAAAGTTTTCTTCAAAAGGATATACTAAAGAAAAAAGCAAAGGAGACTTTCCTATGGAGCATATTTATGATGTAATCGTAATTGGTGGCGGACCCGGCGGATATACTGCGGCACTTTATGCTACCCGTGCAGGCTTTGACACTTTGGTTCTGGAAAAATTGTCCGCAGGCGGCCAGATGACCCAGACAACGCAAATCGACAACTATCCCGGCTTTGACGAGGGAATTGACGGTTTTCTCCTTGGAGAAAAGATGCGCGCCGGTGCAGAACGGTTTGGCGCAAAAACAAAGCTGGTGGAGGTATTAAGCACACAGCTTGCAGGTGATGTGAAAAAGGTGGAAACCAGTGAGGGTACGTTCCTGGCGAAGGTTGTGGTGATTGCCACCGGTGCCGGCCATAAGCATCTGGGGGTAGGGCGAGAGGAAGAATTGACTGGCAGGGGTCTTGCCTATTGCGCTGCCTGTGACGGCATGTTCTATAAGGGTAAGACAGTGGCTGTGGTAGGTGGCGGTAATTCTGCTGTTGCCGATGCATTGGTGCTTTCGAGAATTGCGGAGAAGGTGATCCTCATCCATCGCCGGGACAGCCTCCGGGCAACCAAGATATACTACGACCAACTAAATAAGGCCCCGAATATTGAGTTCCGCTGGAACAGTGTTGTCAATGCCCTGCTGGGCGAAAACCGTCTCGCAGGAGCTGAGCTTCGGGATGTGCATACCGGAGATCGAAGCGAGCTGAAGCTTGATGGCCTCTTTGTCAGTGTGGGCCGCTCTCCTGTGACGGAGTTGTTCCAGGGGCAACTGGATTTGGATAACAGTGGCTATATCGTAGCCGATGAAACTACCAGGACCAGTATTCCCGGGGTCTTTGCAGTGGGAGATGTGAGAACGAAAGCGCTTCGCCAAATCGTTACTGCCGCTGCTGACGGCGCTGTTGCTGCCCACTATGCAGAAGAATATTTAGCACAGCTGTGATGCATCAGAAAAAAGGCGTGTTGCAAAATGCAACACGCCCATTTACATATTTGAGAAGATTATGCAAGACTATCCAGTACAGAACGGATACGGCCGACGGAACGATCAGCACCCAGAATCTGCATGACTGTGAAAAGATCCGGGGAATTGATTTGACCGGTTACAGCCTGACGAATGAACGTGGATACATCTGCTACAGTTCCGGGGAAAGCATCGGGATTTGCTTTGTAGGCTTTCATATCTGTGGTAAAACCGATTTCCTCGGTAATAGCCTTTACCTTGTCGAACCATTTAGAGGCGTCATCGGAGACATTATAGACAGAAAGAAATTTGCTCAGCACATCTGCAATGACTTTCCGGTCAAACTTTGTGTCAAAGACAGGCGCGGACAAATAGTCATCATAGAAAAAGCCCATATACGCTTTGGCGTCTTTCCATGTTGCAAGATCCTTACGGGGCTTTTTACCGCCACGGCCGATGGACAGAATTGAGACAGCAAATGCTTTGTCAGCGGCCAAATGCGCGCCGAAGTCGGGATCAAATTCCAGCGCCCATTGGAGCAGAAGCTCGTAAACCGTTTCGGCATCCATGCGGGAAATTACGTTTTTGGAGACATCCACAAGCTTAGCGTAGTCAAACAGAGAACCGGCTGGATTCAGCTTTTTGGGATTGAATTTGAACTGATCCAAATCCGCATCGGGATTGGCTTTGCGCCAGTCCTCAAAGTTAGAGTTAAGCACGGTCATCAGATATTCCTGCATGGCAGAAATGGGGAAGCCCTCTGCCTTGTAATAAGTCAGAGCCAGTTCCGGGTCTTTACGCTTGGAAAGCTTACGCTTGGATGTGCCGTCCATTTTCATCAGCGGGCCGATGTGTACATACTTGGGCAGCTTGAAATTCAAAGCCTTGAACAGCTGAATATGGAAGGGCAGGGTGGCCATCCATTCGTCGCCGCGAACCACATGGGTTGTACGCATCAAATGATCGTCCACAGCATGGGCAAAGTGGTAGGTGGGGATTCCGTCGGACTTGAGCAGTACATGATCCACGTTGTTTTCTGTTACAGTCAATTTGCCTTTCACAAGATCGTCAAATTTGAACTGATTCTCTACAGAACCTTCACTGCGGAAGCGCAGAACCCAGGGAGAACCGGCAAGCAGCTGCTGCTGAATTTCTTCCAGACTGCGGTTACGCCACAGGGCATACGGACCATAGTAACCGGTGGTTTCCTTGTTGGACTCCTGTTGCTCGCGCATGGAGGCAAGCTCCTCCTCTGTGCAGAAGCAAGGATATGCCTTGCCCTCTGCTACCAGTTTTTTGGCATATACATGGTAGATATCGGCTCTCTGCCGTTGGCGATAGGGGCCGTAGACACCGTGATCGCCATCGTGGGTGGCACCTTCGTCGAAATGAATACCGTAATGTTTCAGCGTGTCGATCAGTACTTCCACAGCACCGGGAACCTCCCGCTTGGCATCGGTATCCTCTACACGCAGAAACAGAACGCCACCGCTTTGATGGGCCATACGTTCAGAAATTGTTCCCTGTACCAGATTGCCGAGATGAACAAAACCGGTAGGGGAAGGGGCCATCCGGGTAATGACTGCACCCTCAGGCAGGTTTCTGGCAGGAAAGCGCGCTTCCAGAATTTCCGGTGTTGTGGAGACATGGGGAAAAAGTAATTGCGCAAGGGCTTGATAGTCCATAATAGACACCTCTGGTTTCCAAAATTCTCTGTATACTATAACATTGGAAGGGGTTCTTGTCAATTTGCTTATTATTTCCAAACGCGTAAATAAGACTATTTTCGTTTCCGGGCTGGAATTTCCGCATGGAGTATGTTATGATGTAAAACAAATGGAGAATCATTGCGTAATTATGCCTGCAGTAGGTATGAAAGGCGCTGTATTGGAGGAACTGCAGTATGTTTGAATTAAAAAAGACCGAGGGGAAAGCCCGGCGGGGCGTGTTTTCGTGCGCGCATGGAACCGTGCAAACTCCGGTATTTATGAATGTTGGCACACAGGGAGCAATCAAAGGTGCGCTCAGTGCCAAGGATTTAAAAGAAATTGGCTGTCAGGTGGAGCTGAGCAATACCTACCATTTGCACTTGCGCCCCGGTGATGAACTGGTAAAGGAATGTGGCGGTCTGCATAAATTTATGACATGGGACGGCCCGATTCTCACAGATTCCGGTGGTTTTCAGGTGTTTAGCTTGGCTTCCCTGCGAAAGATCAAGGAAGAGGGCGTTACATTTTCCTCCCATATTGACGGTCATAAGATTTTTATGGGTCCGGAGGAGAGCATGCGGATTCAGTCAAATTTGGGTTCGGATATTTGCATGGCCTTTGATGAATGTGTTGAAAATCCTGCGCCCCGGGACTATGTGAAGCAAAGTGCAGACAGGACCTTCCGCTGGCTTGAAAAATGCAAAGCTGAAAATGCCCGGCTGAACAGCCTGCCGGATACGGTCAACAAAGAGCAGATGCTATGGGGCATCAATCAGGGTGGAACTTATGCAGATATCCGTGTGGACCACATGAGGCAGATTGCGGATCTGGATTTACCCGGCTATGCCATTGGCGGACTGGCGGTGGGGGAGACGGCAGAGCAGATGTATGATATTATTGAGGCGGTTGAACCCCATATGCCTGCGGACAAAACCCGCTATCTCATGGGCGTGGGCACACCTACCAATATTATTGAGGCGGTCGCCAGAGGTGTTGACTTCTTTGATTGCGTAATGCCTGCCAGAAATGCCCGTCATGCAAGGCTCTTTACCTGGGAGGGTGCCATTAATTTGAAAAACGCCAAGTATGCCAAGGATTTAAATCCCATTGATACACAGTGCGATTGTCCGGTATGCCGGCGGTATTCCAGAGCCTATATTCGGCATCTGTTTGTGGCGGAGGAGATGCTGGCTATGCGGCTTTGTGTCATGCACAACCTGTATTTCTACAATAAGCTCATGTCACGGATTCGCGATGCGCTGGATAATGGGTCATTTGAAAGGTTTAGATGTGAATATTCTGAAAAATTAAGCCGCAGAATATAAAATTACCTTGCATTTTACCGACACAATGGTATAATGTATAGGACATTATAAATGAAGGAGTTATATCCATGTTACATTTTTTGGAAGCTACCCCAGACCCCGGCAGTGGATTGGGAACAACGATTGTTATGATGCTCGTGATGGTTGGCGTATTTTACTTTATGCTGATCCGTCCCGAAAACAAGCGTAAAAAAGAGGCGCAGAATATGCGTGCCTCCGTTAAGAACGGGGACAAGATCACGACCATTGGCGGTGTTGTCGGCACAGTTGTCAGTGTAAAGGACGACAAAATTGTCATGGAAACCAGCGCAGACCAAGTGCGGATTGAATTTGCCAAGTGGGCAATTTCTTCCAACGAGACTGCAACTGCCGCTGCGCAGGCTGAGTCTCAGAAACAGAAGGAAGCAAAAGCTAAGGCAAAAGCCGCAAAGAAGGCAAACAAGGACAACTAAAACCAGCGGGGCTTCGGAAATTTCCGAAGCCCCGCCTTATAATATTATGTGTGCCTTTTACGTACAAACAAAAGCCTTACGATGGTGGATACCATCAGAATACCGACAGCCAAAACACCTGCAATGGCAATGGTGTTCATTCCCTGTGTTCCGAAGCTGTCGATATCTCCGCGAACAATGTAGTTTGCGGTGTAATAGATGCCTGCACCGGGCAGCAGAGGGAATATTGAGACAACCAGATAGGAGATTGCCGGACATTTCCGGATCCGCGCCATGATTTCAGAATAGATGGCAGCAGCGATGGTTGCAAAGAAGGTCGAAATAACATTGTCTTTACTGAAATGGTAAGCGGCGCAGTAGACGGACCAGGACAAAAGCCCTCCAAGCGCGCAGAGGATGCCGCCGGGACCGTGGATGTTGAACACAATGTAAAATCCAATGCAGCCTATAAATGCGGCGATGCACTGTACAAAGTAACTGTGAAGAATGGGTGACGGTGCTGCAGGAATACCGATTAGATTTTGCAGCAAACGCCAGGCGGATGCAGTACCGAGGGCAATGGCCGCAGCAGTTAGGAGCACCTGAACAGTTCGGTTGATACCGGAGGTGGTATCGCCGAAAATAATATCCCGCATGGCGTTGGTAAAGAGAAGCCCAGGTACGAGGATCATTAGAGCACCAATAATGACAGCATCCGCGTTGTCTGCAATGCCGTAAAAACCGATGCAGTAAGCAAGTAGTGACATCAGAAAGGATGCGGCAATGGTGCCGAAAAAGGTGTTAACTTTTAGGTTGTCCATAAACCGGTTTACAAGACCAACAACGACACCGCAGATTGCAGCGCAGATAGAGTCGCGCAGAGTTCCGCCAAAAAAGACGGAAAAGCCGCAGGCTCCCAGTGCGTTTCCCAAAAGGTAGCCGAACCATTTGTAATATATCCGGGAATTATCTGTATGGATCAGCCACTGCATTGCCTCATGTGGAGTCGGCTTTTCTGCACAGATTTTTCGGCACAGATTGTTGTAACGTTCGACGGCGTCTAAATCATTGCCATGGAAGCCAATACGCTTCATGCGGGTAATAGCCCTTCCGTCGGGAGTGTCTATACTGACGGTGAGACAGTTGGGAATGGCAAACACCTCGGCATTTACGCCGTAGCTTGCCATAATATGATTTACACTTTCCTCAACCCTGTAGGTTTCCGCACCTGCCATTGCCTGCCGGTAGGCCAGTTCCGTTGCCATATCCAAAAGGAGATTATATTCCATCAGTAGAACCTCGCAAAATTTATAAGCATAACCAGTATACCATGAACAGTAGAAAATACAAGAAGAAATATCGCCGGAGAATCCTCCGGCGATATGGTATTATCTACGTACAAACAGAACGCCCAGTGTGCCGGGGCCGCAATGACAGGAGACAGTACAGCCGGCTTTGGTCCAATAGATGTTTTCAAAATCTGCGCAGGCTTCCACAGCCTCTTTTACGGCATCCATGCATGCGTCGGAAATGGGTGTACGTGTGACAAACAGGGTCTTGCGCTGCAAGTCATCGCGGTCACTGAGGCGTTCCTTTACATACGTTGCCAGACACTTGGCATAGTTGCCGCGGTATTTCTTAACTACGGACATCTTCCCGTTTTTAACCTCAATACAAGGCTTCAGATTCAGTAAATTTGCACCCAGTGCAACAACAGCGCTGCATCGTCCGCCTTTTACCATATAGTCCAGCCGCTCCAGCAGGAAACTGGCTTCGACTTTATCTGTGAATGCCTGTAACTGCGCCTGGAGTTCATCGATACTTGTACAGGTCTGTGCCAGATGACAGGCTTCCAGAACGACCAGACCCTGTCCGGTGGACAGGTTTCGGGAATCCACAACACGCACGTTGTCAAATTCCTGCGCAGCCAGGCAGGCGTTTTGGTAGCAGGAGGAAAACTCAGAACTAATATTGATGTGAAGTACACCGTCATAGTCCTGTGCAAATTTTGCGAACCACTCACAGTATTCGCTGGCGTTGATTGCGGCAGTGGAGCAGAGGCTGCCGCCTGCGGCCACATGGGCAAATATCTCATCTGGTGTGATGTTCACGCCATCTGTGTAGGTTTGGCCATCTTTCACTACGGACAGGGGGATCATGGTAATGTTATACTTCGCCAGGAGTTCCGGAGATAAATCGCAGGTGCTGTCTGACAGAATTTTAATGTTCATACTATTTTCCTTTCTTTCGGGAAATTAATTGGACTGGGGAACGGGCTTTTTTTGCATCATAAAACAGTTGGGCTCTAAATCCTTGGTGCGCAGATATCCGGCACCCCAATCCCGCATGGCAACAAGGACAGGCATCAGACTCTGTCCCAATTCGGTAAGAGAGTATTCTACCCGCGGGGGGATGATGGGATATACTTCCCGATGTACGAGCTTGTGCAGTTCCAGTTCCCGCAGCTGCTGTGTAAGCATTTTGGCAGTCGCGCCGGAAATTACTTTCCTTAGTTCCGAAAAGCGCAGCGTGCTTTCAGATAAATGCCAGAGAATCAGCGCCTTGTATTTTCCACCGATTAATTCCAGTGTGGCTTCTACAGGACAGGTATGGTATGCTTGCATAGGCACCTCCTATAGTATCTAAAAGGGTAGTATGGTACAAAATAGTGCATACTTGCATTTAGAAAATCGTATGCTAGAATAGTAACATAAAATGTGTGCGGTGTCAATGATTAACAAAACCGGCACAGAATAGAGGGTTATGGATGCATTTAAGATTTACAGTGACAGGTATGACCTGTGCAGCCTGCGCAGCAAGGGTTGAAAAGGCGGCGGGACAAGTAACCGGGGTAAAGCAGGCGGATGTTAATTTGCTAGCCGGTACGATGACAGTAGAGACAGATGACAACCTGGATGTACAGGAGATTATTAAAGCTGTCCGAAAAGCGGGGTATTCCGCAGTACTTCCCGGCGCGCAAAAAAAGGATAACCAACAGACGGAAGCGGTTTCAAAGTCAACGAAAACGCGTTTGATAGGATCCGGTGTTTTTTTGGCAGTACTAATGTACTTTACCATGGGACACATGGTTGGTTGCCCAATGCCGGCGTGGTATCATGGACAGGAAAATGCGCTGGTAGCGGCACTGCTGCAGTTGTTTTTGACATTGCCGGTTGTGTTTCTCAATAGGGCGTATTACAGAAAAGGACTCCAAGCCCTGCTGCACAGAGCGCCAAATATGGACTCGCTGATTGCTGTGGGTTCCGGCGCAGCTTTGCTGTATGGCGTTTTTGCGTTGTTCCGAATGGCGTATGCGTTGGGATACGGAGATTGGCAAACGGTAGCGCTGTACAGTGAGAATCTGTATTTTGAATCAGCTGCAATGATTCTGACGCTGATTACATTAGGTAAATTCCTGGAAGACAGGGCAAAGGGAAAAACAGGGGATGCCATTCGGCAGCTGATGGATTTAAGCCCCAAGACCGCTGTGGTTTATGCCGATGGAGAAGAACGTACTGTATCTGTAGAAGAAGTCCGGCCCGGGGATGTGGTAGTTGTTCGCTCCGGGGGGAATATTCCTGTTGACGGTACGGTAATATTCGGCCGCGGTGCGGTTGACCAGAGCGCACTGACCGGTGAGAGCGTTCCGGTGGAAAAGAGTGTTGGAGACACGGTTGCAGCTGCTACAATCAACAGGGAGGGCTATCTGCGAATTCGGACAGACAAGGTTGGAGCAGATACTACACTGTCACATATCATCCGCATGGTGGAAGAGGCTGGCGGTTCAAAGGCACCAATCGCCCGTATGGCAGATAAAATTGCCGGTGTCTTTGTTCCGGTTGTTATGGCAATTGCTGCAGCTGCGTTTGCTGTATGGATGTTTGCAGGGAAAGGACTGGAGTTCTCTTTGACAACCGGAATTGCTGTGCTTGTGATATCCTGTCCCTGCGCGTTGGGACTTGCAACGCCGGTAGCGATTATGGTAGGCACAGGACGGGGGGCCGGACTGGGTGTGCTGTTCAAAAATGCACAGGCATTGGAAAACCTGCATCGGGTAGATAAAGTCGTTTTGGATAAAACAGGAACGCTGACTTCCGGTAAGCCCTCGGTTACAACGGTATTCCCCGGCAGTCTGCACGAAGAACAGCTGCTGTCGCTGGCAGCCTCTCTGGAGGCAAAGTCAGAGCACCCGTTTGCAAGAGCTATTATGGAAAGAGCAAAAAATATTCCCTTGCAGGAAATTCAGGACTTTCAGACCTTGCCCGGACGGGGTGTATCTGCTATAATTGGTGGTACAAGATACTACGGTGGAAACCAGCGGCTGATGAAGGAATTAGGCGTTGCAGTTCCCCCGGTTACCGTGTTTTCGGACGGAGAGACACCATTGTATTTTGCGTCTGAGGACAAGACGTATTTGGGAGCAATTGGGGCCGCGGATGTACTTAGGGAGGATTCTGCCGAAGCGGTGCGTATGCTGCAGGAAATGGGTCTGCAGGTTGTCATGCTCACAGGAGACAATCATGTGACGGCAAAGGCTGTTGCACAGAAGGCGGGTATTGCTGATATTCTGGCAGATGTGCTGCCTGCTGACAAGGCTGAAGCTATCACACAGCTGCAAAACGAGGGAAAACGTGTTTTAATGGTTGGCGACGGCATCAATGATGCCCCAGCCTTGGTCACGGCAGATGTGGGTCTGGCAATTGGCACGGGAACGGATATTGCCATGGAATCTGCAGATGTGGTACTCATGGGACACTCCCTGAAGGGTGTTTGCAATGCGGTTGCACTCAGCAAAGCAACCATACGCAATATTCGTCAGAATTTGTTTTGGGCGTTCTTTTACAACATTTTGGGGATTCCCATTGCTGCGGGCGTACTGTATCCGGCTTTTGGAATCCAGTTAAGTCCCATGCTAGGCGCTGCCGCTATGAGCTTCAGCTCGGTGTTTGTTGTGACCAACGCGCTGCGGCTGCGGTTGTTCCAGCCGAAAATAAAAGATAATACTACTAAGGAGGATAAAAATATGCAAGCTGTAATTAAAGTTGAAGGTATGATGTGCACGCACTGTAAAGCCAGAGTTGAGTCTGTCTGTAAGGCTGTGGCTGGTGTAGCCGATGCTGTGGTGGATTTGGAGAAAAAGCAGGTTACAGTGACAGGCTCTGCGCCAGTCGATGCATTAAAAAAGGCAATTACAGATGCCGGTTATGAGGTAAAATCCTGAATAAGTCCTAATTATTGTACCAAATGGCTTGTATACTGTTGCCATAACAGCCGAAAGGGTGAGGGCAATGTATACCATTCGTTATGTAAAGGGACACATTCAGGTTTATGACGGAGTCGGAAGGTTTCTGTTTTCTGCAGATACTGAAAGAGAGGCCAGAGAGGAATTGGCAAATTATGCGTAATGTGCGGCTTGATATATGCTATGACGGCACGCGATACAAAGGTTGGCAACGGCTGTCTGGTACGGACAACACCATTCAGGCAAAGCTGGAGACGGCACTATCCCGGATTCTGGATGAGCCGGTAGAAATTGTAGGCAGCGGACGGACGGATGCGGGCACCCATGCTATGGGACAGGTGGCAAACTTTCACTGTAGCAGCACCATGCCTTGTCAGGAGATTTTGTCCCAGCTTCGCAGGTATTTACCGGAGGATATCGGAATATATTCCTGTAGGAATGTATCAGAGCGTTTTCATGCACGGCTGAATGCAAAGACAAAAACCTATCGCTACCGCCTGTGGAACAGTGTGCAGCCATGTGTGTTTGAGAGGCGATACGTCTGGACGGACACAAGACCCGTGGATGTAGAAATGATGCAAAAGGCGGCGTTGCTTTTTTTGGGTGAACATGACTTTTCCGCTTTCTGTGCCAATCGGAATATGAAGAAATCCACTGTCCGATATATTCATTCCTTCTCAGTATCCCAAGAGGAAAACGAAATCGTGTTTACCGTGACCGGCAACGGATTTCTGCACAATATGGTACGGATTCTGGTTGGTACGTTGCTGGAGGTCGGCAGAGAGGAGAGAAGCTACGAGAGCATCTGCGCCTTATTCGGCGCAGAACGCGCCCAAGCAGGCCAATGTGTGCCTTCCTGTGGGCTTTGTTTAATGGAGGTTACTTATTGAACATTCAGATTTTTGGAAAAAGCAAATGCTTCGATACCAAAAAAGCGGAGCGATACTTTAAGGAGAGAAGAATACCCTATCAATCTGTGGATTTGCTTCGTTATGGTCTGTCCGGAAAAGAGTTTGAAGCAGTGCTCAGGGGAGTTAAGGGAATAGACAATTTGATCGACTGGGAGTGTAAGGACCCGGCAATTACCTTAATGAAGTATATGGACGATGTCCGTGCCAAAGAAGATAAGGTTTTTGATGCGCCGAAGCTGATGCGCACACCCATTGTGCGGAACGGAAAACAGGTGACGGTTGGATATTGTCCGGAGATTTGGGCCAGTTGGGAATAATTACGAAAGCAGTTTCTTAAGTTAAGAAACTGCTTTCTATTTTTTTTCTTGCAATATGAAAAATGCGTGGTATACTAGGAGGATATAATGGGTGTATATATTGAAAAAATAAATAAGGTTGTCTGGGGTGTTCCTGCTCTGCTGCTAATACTGGGAGTTGGGTTTTTTCTGAGTGTTCGTACAGGCTTTGCACAGCTAACAATGTTTCCACAAGCGCTCAAGGCGTTTCTTTCCAAGTTTAGAAAAACTTCTGAAAATGAGGATGGGGCCTCCGGCTACCGGGCGCTGTGTACAGCACTGGCGGCCACGGTAGGAACCGGAAATTTAGCCGGGGTAGCAGGTGCTATTGCCATTGGCGGTCCCGGTGCGATCTTCTGGATGTGGATATGTGCGTTTTTCGGTATGGTCACAAAATTTGCCGAAGCGACCTTGGCTGTCCGTTATCACACTGTAAACAACCGCGGAGAACGGATAGGCGGCCCCATGTACATGATTGAAAAGGGCTTGGGGAACCGTTGGCGCTGGCTTGCGTTTGTCTACTGCTTTTTCGGGGTTGTTGCTGCATTTGGTGTAGGAAATGCCACACAAATCAATGCGCTGATTGGCGGCGTAAACAGTGTTTTGACTGCATTCGGCGGACATGAGACCCAAACAGGAAATGTAATCATGGGTGTTTGTCTTGCGGTGCTGATTGCGCAAATGCTTCTCGGCGGTGCAAAACGTATCGGTGTGATTGCGGAGCGATTGGTTCCTTTTGCATCTATTGTGTATTTGGTACTTGGGACAGGTGTACTGTTTCTGCGTGCCTCAGAAATCCCCGGTGTTCTGGCATCTATTGTACGGGGTGCGTTTTCTCCGGGAGCCGTAACCGGCGGAATGCTGGGATCAGCGTTTACAGCGCTGCGGGTTGGTGCTTCCAGAGGTGTATTTACCAACGAGGCCGGGATGGGTACAGCTGCCATTGCCCACGCCGCTGCCCGGGTGGATCATCCAGTAGAGCAGGGGCTTATGGGGATCATGGAAGTATTTTTGGACACCATCGTGATTTGTACCATGACAGCGCTTGTGATTCTTTGCAGTAATATTCCCATTCCATACGGCTTGGATGAAGGTATTGCCCTCACCAACCGGGCGTTCTCAGCGGTTTACGGCAGCTGGAGCAGTATTCCAATTGCTGTTTCCCTATGCTGTTTTGCACTGGCGACGGTTTTGGGTTGGGGCCTGTACGGTGCCCGTTGTGCCCAATACTTATTTGGTGACAATGCGTGGAAACCATTTGTGTTTTTGCAGGTAATAACGGTGATTGTAGGTGCTGTTTTACAAACAGGTACCGTGTGGATGCTGTCAGAGACCGTAAACGGTCTAATGGCAATTCCGAATTTAATAGCATTGGCTTGGTTAAGTCCGGAGCTTAGACGCATAACAAAAGAGTTTTATAAAAAAACAAAAGGGTCATCACCCTTAGGAGGTACATATGAAGATTTCAATAAACGCCAACCGGTGCGAGCCTTCTCCTATGCGGAAATTCCATCCGCTGGCAGTGAAAGCAGTTCAGGAAGGAAAAAAGATTTATCATCTGAACATTGGTCAGCCTGATTTGACTACACCGCAGGCGTACTATGAAGCTGTTCAGAGCTTCAATAAGCCAACACTGGAATATGCGGAATCACCGGGCATGCCGGTGTTGAATGATGCCATCCGAAAGTACTACGCTGAGTTGGGTGTGGAATTGGCGCCTGAGGATATCCTGATTACCAGCGGCGGCAGTGAAGCGTTGCTTTTGACCTACCTATGTATCCTTGACCCATACACAGAGGTTATTATACCGGAGCCCTATTATCCCAACTACACCACCTTTGTCCACGCGGCAGGCGGTGTCATCCGTGCACTGCACACGGAACCCAGTGAGGGCTACCGCTACGCATATAAAAAGCGCATTGAAAGCCTGATTACCAAAAACACCAGAGCAATTATGATAACTAATCCCGGCAATCCCACCGGTGTTGCACTGGACGAAGAAGAAATGCGCATGATTGCTGATATTGCCAAGGAGCATGACCTGTTTTTAATCAGCGACGAGGTATACAGAGAGTTCTGTTATGATGATAAATTTGGCGTACCTACCATGGGCAGATTCCGGGACATTGACGATAATCTGGTGATTATCGACTCTGTTTCCAAGCGCTTTTCTGCCTGTGGTGCCAGAGTTGGCTGCGTGATTACCAAGAATAAGGAACTGCAGCAGGCAATTTTAAAATTCTGTCAGTCCCGATTGTCCGTTGCTACATTGGACCAAGTTGGGGCCGCTGCGCTCTATCAGGTAGATAAGAGCTTCTTTGCGCAGTCGAAAGAGGAGTATCGGCGCCGCAGAGATACGGTGGTTGCGGGTTTGCGGAAGATCCCCGGTGTTATGGTGGAAGAACCCATGGGCGCATTTTACGTGATGGCAAGCTTGCCCGTTGACGATGCGGATAAATTCCAGCAGTGGCTGCTGAAGGAATTTGATGACAACGGGGAAACTGTAATGTTTGCACCCGGTGCACCGTTCTATGAGACACCCGGCAAGGGCATCAATGAGGTACGAATTGCTTATGTGCTGAACCAGCCTGCACTGGAACGGGCGGTTGAGCTATTGGGTAAGGGAATTGCCCGCTATCAAAAGGAACAGATGTAAAAGTACGGCCGCACAATCAAAAGATTGTGCGGCCGTATTTTAGTTTTCTGTGAGCGGGAGTGTGACTGTAGACCCGTTCTGTTCATAGAAAAGGTATAAGTGTTCGATGTTTTCCTGAGAAACCCCAATCATGACCGCGTCCCCCAGTGTCAGTTGTGGTGTTGCGAAAAGCGTGTAAGAATCTGCGGTAACGGGGTGTTCCATGATTATCCGCAGGTTGTGAACTGTGCCGTCTGTGTGCAGCAGTAGTTGTTTACCGCCTTGATTGAGAATAAGCTCACTGATTTGTGTGAATGAGGCCAAATCAGCATCGGTCATTGGCTGAATTGTGACCACACCCGAAGCGGTGTCTTGCTCCGCTGGAAAAAAGGCATCGTCTAGAATACCTGTTAGTTTTTCATAGGGAATTTCCACAGTGATGATGCCTGAGGTGTAGGGGGCAATTTCATAGGGGGCAAAGTAGAAGTTAAGACCGCTTGGTGTAAAGAACCAGGCCTCGTCATAGCTTTCGTTTCCGGCAAATCTGTGTGTAATGGTTGCTTTGTAGTCATCGCGCAAATATTTTTCCTCGGCAATGGCGTCCAGTGCGGTCAATAAGAGTTTTTCTAAATCAGCGAGCCTGTCTGCGTGGGTTAAAATGCTTCCCAGCGTCAGCACATGACCGGTTATCATGTTGTAATTTGCAGAGACACAATCGTAGGTAGGATGGGAATACCCGGAATAGGAAACATTGGTGCCGTACAGACTCAGCACACTCTGGTCTATTCGTGTGGGGTTGTAGATGAGGCTGTATAGATACGGTGTCCAGTTGCCTGCATCTTGATAACTGGAAATTGCTTGCTGACGGACGGCATCTGCCGGCGCGACGGATTTATCAACGCGGTTTAAAAAATCAATAATAATCTTATCCGCTACTTCTTGCTCTGGTATGGCCAGCGTCATATTCTGATAAAGGTAGCGGAATATTTCCGTGCCATTGCCTGCTGTGGCTGTCTCTGTGACAATGGGAACTGAAACAGAGACCATTGGGAAGCGGTCAACAGGCCGAACCGATGTCTGGGTGGTTTCTACGGTTTCATTTGCGTCCGCAGATGGCTCAGTCGTAGATGAAGAAAGATTGCCCGGCTGTTGCCTGCAGCCAAACAGAGTAAAAGTAAGACAAAACGAGAATAATATTGCAAGAACCTTTTTCATGCAGAATCCTCCTGCGGTTTTATAGGGTTAGTATTTGGGGAAGGGGAATATTTATTACAGCCTTCGACAGATTTTTCTATCGTTATCGTATCACACAGATGGCGGATTATCAAGGGAAACCGTAAGGATAAACCTTGACAGAATATGACCCAAATGGTAAAATATGTACAATAAATATCGCAGTGAACGGGAAGAGTACCTGCATACAAAACTTTAGAGAGCCGGGACACAGGCTGGAAGCCCGGTGGATTGTGGCAGGGAAGGTGCGCCCGGGAGCGAAAAATAGCTTTGAGTGATAAATGAGAGTGGAACCGCGAGCGTTTAGCCCGCCTCTTGTACGTAAGGTACAGGGGGCGTTTTTTATATTATAATTAATTTTGGAGGAACCCATATGTATTTATATAACTCTCTATCCCATAAGAAAGAACTGTTTCAGCCCAACTCACCGGATGTTGTAAAGATGTATACCTGTGGTCCTACAGTGTACCACTTTGCCCATATTGGCAACCTGCGCACCTATATCATGGAGGATGTGCTGGAAAAATCCCTGCGTTACCTTGGCTACAATGTGCTACGGGTTATGAACATCACAGACGTAGGTCATTTGGCATCGGATGCAGATACAGGTGAGGATAAGATGCTCAAGGGCGCTAAGCGTGAGAACAAGTCTGTCATGGAGATTGCCCAGTATTATACGGATGCCTTTTTTGCTGACTGTGAAAAGCTGAATATCAAGAAGCCCGAAGTGATTCAGCCTGCCACCGGTTGCATTGACGAGTTTATTAAAATCGTCTCCGGTCTGATTGAAAAAGGCTTTGCGTATGTGGCTGGCGGTAATGTTTATTTCGATACCGCTAAACTGGAGAAGTACTACGTCTTTAATGACCATGATGAAGAGGATTTGGCAATTGGTGTCCGGGAAGGTGTGGAAGAGGATACCAATAAGCGTAATAAAAATGACTTTGTGCTTTGGTTTACCAAGTCCAAATTTGAAGACCAGGCGCTGAAATGGGATTCACCTTGGGGTGTTGGGTACCCCGGCTGGCATATTGAGTGCTCCGGTATCTCCATGAAGTATTTGGGTGAGGATCTGGACATCCACGCCGGCGGGATTGACAATGCATTCCCTCACCATACCAATGAGATTGCCCAGTCGGAAAGCTATCTGGGACATAAGTGGTGTAACTACTGGTTCCATGTGCACCATTTGAATACGGACAGCGGTAAGATGAGCAAATCCAAGGGCGAGTTTTTGACAGTGAGCCTGCTGGAGCAGAAGGGCTACAATCCCATGGCTTACCGTCTGTTCTGCCTGCAGAGCCATTACCGCAGAAATCTGGTGTTCTCCTGGGAAAACCTGGACAATGCTGCCGTTGCTTATGATAAGCTGGTTGCCAAAATTGCCACCCTGGTACCTGGTTCTGATGTGGACACGAAGGTGCTTGAGGAGCTTAAAGGTCGCTTCACTGGCGCACTGAACGGCGATTTGAACACCTCCTTGGCTGTGACTGCTGTTTACGATGTGCTGAAGGCCAAAACAAGCGATGCCACAAAGCTGGCGGCGCTTAAGGACTTTGATCAGGTGTTGAGCCTGGATCTGATTGAAGCTGCCGAGCTTCTGAAAAAGCAGCAGGCTGAGGAAGCTGCCGCTTCTGCCGATCCGGAAATTGATGCGCTGGTTGCTGCCCGTACCCAGGCGAAAAAGGAAAAGAATTTTGCAGAGGCTGACCGTATTCGCGATGAACTAAAGGCACGCGGCATCGAAATAATTGATACGCCCCAGGGCGCAAAATGGAGAAGAGTATGAAGCTGCTGATACTGGATGGAAACAGTGTCATAAACAGAGCATTTTTCGGTGTAAAGCCCCTTACTACACGTGAGGGGCTTTACACCCATGCCATTTATGGCTTTTTAAACATTCTCGACCGGATGGAAAAGGAGGAGCAGCCGGAAGCGGTATGCGTTGCCTTTGACCTGCACGGCCCAACCTTTCGTCATGAAAAATACGATGGCTACAAGGCAACCAGACATGGAATGCCCGAGGAGCTGGCTCAGCAGATGCCGGTGATGAAGCAGGTTTTGCGTGCTATGAACATTCCCATTTACGAGTGTCAGGGCTGGGAAGCCGATGACATTATCGGCACAGTGGGTACCATTTGCAGCAACAACGGTTGGGAGTGCGTGGTTGTTACCGGAGACCGGGACAGCCTGCAGCTGATTGACGAAAACGTCCATGTCAAGCTGGTGATATCCAAGCCAGGACAGACCACTGCAACGCTCTATGATGATGAGAAGTTCCGGGATGAATACGGCTTTGAACCCAGAAAAATGGTGGATTTAAAGGCGCTTATGGGCGATTCTTCTGATAACATTCCCGGTGTTGCAGGTGTCGGCCCAAAGACTGCCACAGAACTACTATTGAAATTTGGCACTTTGGACGGTGTCTATGAGAATATAAATGATGCCTCTATCCGTCCGAAACTCCGCGAAAAACTGGAAGCCGGAAAGGTGAACGCCTATCTTTCCTACGACTTGGCAACAATCCGGTGTAATGCCCCTATTGATTTTGAACCAATGGATGCCATTATTCAGCCCTATAACCGGCAGGAGCTTTATGAACTGTTCCAAAAGCTGGAGTTTGTTCGACTGATTGATAAGTACGGTTTGAGAAATACCGCAATAACGGTAAAAAGTGTGGAGAAGAAAATCGAAAAACTACCGCGGTTAGAAAGTTTTCCTTGCGGTGATATGCCGTGCGCAGTATATCTGGCACAGGACGGAACATTGGGTATCGCCTGCGCAGAGGGCTTGTGTGTACTGACACCTTTGGAGGCGCAGATGGGAGTCAAGCTTCCCAGCGGTATGCATATCTGCCATGATGTGAAGGCAACGATGCACGCTTTGGATTCCATGGGCGTTGCATTTGGTACTTTCGGATTCGATACTGCCTTGGCAGCTTATGATTTGAACCCTTCCTCTTCTGACTATTCTGTTTCCAAATTGGCTACCAATTTTCTGGGCATAACTGTGGATGATAACGATGCCGGTGACTGCGCCCAGGCACTGTGGGATCTGCGTCCTGTGCTGGATGAGGAGATAAATAAGCAGGGCATGTCGCAGCTTTATTATGAGATTGAGTTGCCTTTATGCAAGGTCTTGTACAAGATGGAGAAGGCCGGTGTGGCCATTGATAGCAAACAGCTTCAGCAGTTTGGCCAAATGCTTGCTCAGAGGATTGCAGACTGCGAGTCGTTGATTTTCAGTTACTCCGATGGTCCCTTTAACATCAATTCCACAAAGCAGCTTGGGGAATTGCTTTTTGAGAAGCTGGGGCTTCCGCCGGTAAAGAAAACCAAGACCGGCTATTCCACCAATGCCGATGTCCTGGAAAAACTCAAGAGTAAGCATCCAATTATTGCGGCCATCATGGACTACCGGATGCTTTCAAAGCTGAAATCCACCTATGCTGACGGCCTTATAAAGGCAATCGGGGAAGATGGACGGATTCATACAACCTTCCAGAACCTGGTAACAGCTACTGGGCGTCTTTCTTCCACAGAACCGAATCTTCAAAATATTCCCGTCCGCACAGATTTGGGAGCGGAAATTCGCAAAATGTTTATTCCCAAGCCCGGTTGTGTTCTGGTAGATGCGGATTACAGTCAAATTGAACTTCGGGTTCTGGCTCATATCGCTGATGATACGGTCATGCGGGCCGCATTCCGAGACGGGTTGGATATTCACACTGCAACCGCTTCTCAGGTGTTTGGCGTGCCGGCAGAGGAGGTAACATCCCTGCAGCGCCGCCATGCGAAAGCAGTTAACTTCGGCATTGTGTACGGCATCTCTGAGTTCTCTCTGGCTGAAGACATAGGTGTCAGCCGGTATGAAGCAAAGGCATATATTGACAGCTACTTGGCGAACTATAAGGGCGTAAAAGCCTATATGCAGCAGGTGGTGGAGGATGCCAGAAAAACGGGATATACCCAGACGCTTTATGGCAGACGGCGCTGGATTCCGGAGCTGAAGAGTTCAAACTTTAACATTCGCCAGGGTGCAGAGCGTATTGCCCTCAATACCCCAATTCAGGGCACTGCGGCTGACCTGATTAAGCTGGCAATGATTCATGTCGATAAAGCTCTTTCCGAGCATTATCCGGAGGCAAGACTGCTGCTTCAGGTGCATGACGAGCTGATTGTCGAGTGCCCGGAAGAGATGGCTGAGCAGGTTGCTTCACTGATAAGCAGCCAGATGGAGCAGGTAGCGCAGCTGCAGGTGCCGCTCCTTGCGGAGGCAAAATGGGGAAAAAGCTGGTATGAGGCAAAATAAATGATTATTAGAAAAATGAATGCTGGAGATGTGGCTGCGATCGCACTGTTGGAAAATGCTTGCTTTTCTGACCCGTGGAGTGAGAACAGCATAGCATCTGAACTGGAGAATCCGTTATCCTATTGGCTTGTTGCGGACGATAACGGCATTGTTGCAGGGTATGTTGGCTCTCAAGCGGTTCTGGATTCGGCGGATATGATGAATATCGCAGTGTCACCCGATTACCGCCGGCAGGGAATAGGGGAAATGCTTGTTAACGGTCTTGTTGCCCATTTGAAGCAGGAAAATGTGCGGGCACTTCTACTGGAGGTTCGTGTATCCAATGCGCCAGCCATTGCACTGTACAAGAAACTGGGTTTCCAGCAGGTGGGACGCAGACCCGGATACTATCGCAACCCCCGTGAGGACGCGCTTATTTTACGAAAGGAGCTGGCCACGTGAATATTCTGGCAATCGAATCATCCTGTGATGAAACAGCAGTGGCGCTTGTAAAGGACGGCAGACAGGTGCTGACAGACTGCATCGCTTCGCAAGTTGACCTTCACCGCATTTACGGCGGTGTTGTACCTGAGATTGCTTCCCGGATGCACATTGAGGCCATTTACGGTCTGGCAGATCAAGCTCTGGAAAAAACAGGCTTGAAGCGTTCGGATGTGGATGCGGTTGCAGTGACCTACGCACCGGGCCTCATTGGAGCGGTTTTGGTCGGCGTGAATTTTGCCAAAGCGGCGGCGATGGCGCTAAATAAACCGCTGATTCCCGTCCACCACATCCGTGGTCACATTGCAGCCAATTATATTGCTTATCCGGAATTGAAACCACCCTTTCTGTGTTTGGTGGTATCCGGCGGCCATACGATGATTGTTGACGTACAGGATTATACGCAAATGCAGATTCTTGGAACCACAATGGATGACGCGGCGGGCGAATGTTTTGACAAGGTCGGACGCGTGCTTGGGATGCCTTATCCCGGCGGTGCGGCACTGGACAAGGCCGCTTCTATGGGGGATGAGAGTAAGTACCTGCTGCCTCGTCCAAGACCAGGCGTGAATCCCTATGATATGAGTTTTTCCGGTCTAAAAACCGCGGCACTGAACCTCATTCATCACGCTGAACAGGTGGGAGAGGACTTGGATATCAACAGTCTGTGTGCTTCCTTCTGCGGTACGGTCTCAAACATATTGGTTCCCCGTGTCGTGATGGCAATGGAGCAGACAGGACACAGAAAGCTGGCGGTTGCAGGCGGTGTGGCAGCGAATTCCAAAATCCGCAGAGATATCATGGTTGCAGCCGAAAAGATGGGTGCGGAGGTGTTTTTGCCACCTCTTTCCCTGTGCGGAGATAATGCAGCGATGATCGGTGCACAGGCCTATTATGAGTATCTGGCGGGTAATACTGCGGGTATGGATCTCAACGCATATGCTACAAAATCCATTCTGGGAGAAAGTGTTTAAAAAATGTGGGAGGTTCACCTTCCCACATTTTTAGATGGAACATGGAGGCGCGTATATGCTGATTGTGTTTCAAGCAATGAATCAAATTAACTTTGGACAACTGATGGATGTCTACGAGGAGACGAACCACATTCGCGGAGAGGAAGAGTATCCTAATTTGTTCCCGGAGGAACGGCGTGTCCGCATTGAGCAGAATTTGTACGCATACATTAGGGAAAACCTATACGCGCAGAAGAATGGTTTTTGCTGTGTGTGGGCACCGGAGGGGCGTTATGTAGCGGCACTGCGCATGGAACAGTACAAAGACGGATGGCTGCTGACGGCGCTGGAGACGGATCCAGCGGCACGGAATAAAGGATATGGGAAAGCACTGGTAAATGCAGTTCTGACCTACATGGCTGAGCAGGGCGCCAGCGCGATATATACGCACGTGAATAAGCAGAACAAGGCATCCTTGGCGGTACATTATGCCTGCGGTTTTCAGCGGTTGTTGGAGTACGCCGTCTTTTTAGATGGTTCAGTATCGCAAAAATTCTATACGCTCTATACTAAATTATCAAAGTAAAAAGGGCCACCCAGTAGGGTGGCCCTTCTTGGAGCTAGTGACCTGACTCGAACAGGCGACCTTCTCATTACGAGTGAGATGCACTACCGACTGTGCTACACTAGCATCGTTGGGATTATAGCAAATGTGCTTACAAAAGTCAAGATATGTCTGGAAGCAATTCATGAATATCTTTCCCGCAAGGCTGCGGGAAGATAAATGTTTTGTGGATATTGCAGAAAAAGAAAAATTATACTTGACAAATGGCTGCAAATGGGGTAATATACACAAGCTGGTTGCAATAGCGACCGACATGGAGAAGTCGCGTAGCTGGCCGAGCGCGCACGATTGGAAATCGTGTATACCCCAAAAGGGTATCGAGGGTTCAAATCCCTCCTTCTCCGCCAGAAACACCCCGGAACATACAAGTTCCGGGGTGTTTTTCTTTGATTTTTGCGACTTTCAATTTTCGCAAATCCGTGAATGCACTTGTAAATGCTACCATAGACCATTCAACAGCTTGTCCATCGCAGACACAGCACCTTCCTGCATATCCGGCAGAACGTGACTATATGTGTCCATGGTCAGTTGGATGGAGGAATGACCGAGCATTGCGGAAACCACTTTCGCCGGGATACCGTTCCGCAGCATCAGGGTTGCATTGGTGTGCCGGAGGTCGTGAAACCGAACATCAGGCAGTCCAGCGGTATGCAGCAGCTTCTTGAATTGGTGGTTCAGGACGTTGGAGGTGAACGGCTCCCCTACTTCCCGGAAACACACAAGGTTCAGACGATTGTACCCTTTACCCATAGTCTGGCGGCGTTCCAACAGTAAGGCATACCGAGATTGAAGCACAGCAACCACATATTCAGGCAGTCGTATCGCTCTACGGCTGCTTTTGGTTTTGGTATCGGAAATCTGGAAGTCATCCGGGCTATGGCAGATAGCAGAGTGACGAACCAGCAGCACACGGTTGCCAAGGTCTACATCATCCCAACGCAGCCCGAGGGCTTCACCACGCCGCAAACCGAGAGAAACCGCCAGCAGCACCGGGATACCAATTTCAGAGCTACCGCAAGCTGTTAGCAGCTTCAAAACCTCGTCAGGGTTCAGGGTGGCTGCTTCATGCCGGGCGATTTTAGGCGGCTCTACAAGGTCAGCAGGGTTCCGGGGCAGGGCTTGCAGCTTCACCGCATACCCGAATGCCTTGTGCAGATTATTGTGGACATAACGGACAGTCGTGCCAGACAAACCAAAGGACAGCAGCTTGGTATACAAATCTTGAATGTCTTTCGGCTGCACTTTGATAAGGGGAATTTTACCAATATGGGGAATGACGTGCTTTTCCACATTGGTTCGATACCCTCGCTGGGTATTGGGTGCAAGATGTTGCTTGCAGTAGGTGTCAAGCCAGTAATTCAGAAAGCCAGCCACAGTAGCACAGGACAGATTATTGGAGCGTGAACTTTCCACGGCTTCAATTCTGGCACGCAGTATCTTTTGGGCTTCTCGCTGGGTAGGAAATCCGCTTTCCCACTTCTGCACCCATTTACCATTTTCGTCTTTGCCGATGTAGTATCGAATACACCAGCTATTGCCACGTTTGATAGTTGTACCTCGCATAGATCACCCTCCACACACAACACCATCAAGCCACACGAAAAGCTGCTTTTCAGGAATGACCACACGACCACCAAGCAGAATATGGGGTACACTCTTTTCCCGGATAAGCTGATACAGTTTACTGGGGCTGATACGCAAAATGGCAGCAGCTTCTTTTACGGTCAAAATTCGTTCATTCATAGATTATCCTCCTTTAGTCAGATGTTCGCCTGCAACACGATAGGCAGCAACCAACGCCTGCGGCAGCCACACGAAGAAATCAACGCCGTCCTCGTCCGTCTGGGGGAACTCCAAAGGGCGTGCATCCTCTTTCATGGCTTCTACCCACTTCTTTTGCGTCCGTTTGTTCAGCGTGCCTAGAAACTCATTTGCAGCAACCATATCAACGGCAGCAAGAGCCATCCAGCAGCGATATGCGGCATCGTTGGACGATACAGAGGGGTAAAGGGCGTTATGTATGCCATACAGCCGGGGGAAATCGTCAGGCGTGGTTTTCTCCGGCACTAGTGTCAATTCCACTCTGGTGCATTCCTCGTCAAGACCTGCTTCGACTTTCTTGTTATACACCTTTATGAAACCGTTGTTTTGGTGTTTCCCAAAATACTGGGTTCGGCTTTCTCCCTTGCCATCTACACGGCAATACCGTGCATCCTGAACTTTGGAGAATACGCAATCACGGGGAACACCATAGAAGTCAATGGCGAGGTCATACCGCCGTACATCAGGCCGCTTTATACTGGTAGTACCCAGATAGTCAAGCAGCCATGTCAAAGGCGATTCACGCAGCAAGCATTTGTTGGGGTTGTATTCCAATTCCACAACATTCTGCAAGTGCAAAGCACCATCATACAGACCGATAAACAAAGCAGCATCAGTTGCATATGAAGGTATCTTACTAAAATACTTGTATGACCCCGGAACCGGGGATTGTCGAATGGATGTAGTGTCAAACACATCCGTTTGCCAATGTCGGTCAAGACGTATCAATTCATCATAGACTTTTTCGGCATCCTTTACGAAGAACCGAACACGTATCATATCAATGCTTCGCACCGTATTATTGGGGCAAATGCTAGGATTGAAATACGGCAGTTTTCCCAACTTTTCTTATTACCTCCTGTACATGGTATGTACCCACATTGCCCCTATTAGACGGAGGGCAATGGCGCTTTCAACTTTTCGGACAAATCGGGTCAGGCTGGCTGCGGCGCACCCCGGGGGCGGCCACGGCTCGCATCCGGGGGTGCTGCCGCTCGTGCAGCTTGCTGGGGCTGGGCAGTCGCATAGGGTGGTCGGTGCCTATCGGCGTTGCTACGGCTCAATCATCCAACGTCGCGCCGGGGGCGTTGGTAGACAAGGTGCGAACGTCAGTTGGCGGTAGCCGGGGGATGGGTGGCTCGCATTGTTACCCATGGCAAAAATCGGGGGCTGGGCTGGGGCTGGTGGTTCCACGTTAAGTTGCTAAGACCCGCGAGGGGGGGCGCACAGCACCACAAGAAGGTTGTACCGTCGCTACCATGCCAGCCGCTTCGCTCTGGCATATGGGCGTGGATACCTGGGCAGAACCATCCAACCGCTGGTGGTCGTGGTCAGGTCTGGGGAATTGTGTCAGGATCACGCAAATCGATGGAATGACCGGGGGTAGCGCACCCCACAGGCTATTTACCACAGCATGAAAAGCCTTGTAACACTCACTATCTCTATCCCACGCTAACAAGTCCTCACATTGCCAAATGAGTATGCAAAGGTCGTACAGGCTGTCAGGATTATCACGCAGCTTTCCAATGTCGTAAACCATATCAGGCATCTAGTTCACCTCCAAACATAGTAAAATCTACTACTAGATAGTAGCATCTGCACGCATAATAGTCAATACCGCTATTTGCACAAATTAAATTCTACTATATACGAAGTAATTGTTGCTTTTTATCTTTCCGTGATGTAGAATGGTATCAAATCCATTGAAATGGGGGATAACATGGAACAGAAAACTAAACAAGAAGCCCCGGCAACATTATCCGAGGCATGGAACCATGGAGTGAGAATCGGTCTGGAACTGAACGAAGCAAGAAAGCAAATGAGGGAGCTTATCGCCCACAGGCTGCAAACTTGCAGAATGGCAGTGAAGCTGACACAGCAAGAACTTGCCATGAAAATCAATATCAACCATCTGACGTATCGTGGCTATGAGAACTGCAAGAGCGATATTCCCATTGTGTACCTTGTCCGACTAGCTGATGAATTTGGTGTATCTATGGACTACCTGACCGGGCGTACCGATAGCAAGACCGGGGGCGCACCTGCCAAGATAGAGGATACAGCAAGCAACACCGATGCCCGGATTGCACAGCTTGAAAAGATGGTTGCCCAGCTTATCAGCGCACAGGATGGGAAAGGTTGAGGGCTGCACATAAATCTGCACATAAGCGCAAATAATCAATGCTCTGTATGCAAAAAATACCGCCAATCTGGCGGTATTTCAGATGGAATATTCAGCTATATGCAGTGGTGCATTTTTGGAAATCGTGTATACCCCAAAAGGGTATCGAGGGTTCAAATCCCTCCTTCTCCGCCAAATGAATTTCCCGGTATTCATTTTGAATACCGGGATTTTTCTACCATTTTGGGCATTTTCTCGGTTTTTATGTTAGATATCATAAATTTCAGAAGAAGGAATTTTACGGTTTCCCCTTGCGCTTCCCCTTATTGACTTACGGAGAGTATAAACTTCTCCATCGATAAGAGACAAACATTCTGTTATAGATAGAAAACGGCGATACCTGGTTGTGAAAACCAAGTATCGCCAATTTTCTTATCGCACTCCTGTATGGAAGCTACCCTATGTCAGTAATGTTCTCATACTGTCTTATTGGAAACTACGGAAGGAGTTCTCTTTTTGGGGACTTGACAAATGGTTGGGCATAAAAGCAGAAGGGAATCTATTATGGTTGTTGCTGCGCGATGATCTGCAGATCCGCTGCCAAACTGGCGGAATCTGGGTCATCTGCAGGACAAACTGCATAGAAGGAGACACCTAAAGGATATGTTCCATCAGCGATGGTGGCCTCCGTAGGAAGCACACCGTCAACGGAGATGACAACTCCGTTAATACCGGCATCGCCGCTTAAAAAGCTGTAATATACGGGGTAGAGCGGGGAGTCATGTTGGCCCTCACTGCTCCAAACAAATTCATTATATTCTTTTCCAAAAAGAATTTCGTCTGCGGTGGACTCGATGCCAAAGATAAAAGAGAGCTCTTGCGACATGTCATCAAACCGAAAGGCGGAAACCAGCGGTTCCTGTTGTGCCGTGTCCCAGTAGAATTCACCGCCATCTTCATAGATGGAGCGAATCGTCTCCAATGCAAGGTCATAGCTGGCACCCGGGGACGTGGGATTGCCGTGGACAAAAATGATGGCATCGTCAAATAAGGGAAGGACTTCATAGGCACCAAAACTGGGAGTCTCGCCGCTGGCGCAGGGGAGAATAGCCAAATCATAGGTTCCGTTGGCAAGGCCGGCGAGAGCAGCTTCCGCATCCACAAGGAAGAGCATCTCATCCCGCGGTACGCTACCATAGCGGAGCTGTGTAGTGTCGTCCCAATACCAGAAATGGGCAGGTTTAATGCCTTCTGAAGAGGTTGCAGCGATCTTAGGAGCGGTGAGGACTTCGGTAGCATCGGTTGCCGCAGTTGTTTCGGTGGGCTCGGTAGAGGGCTGTGTCTCTGCCGAATCCATGCCGCAGGCAGTAAGGGACACGAGCAACAAGGCATAGAGGAAGATGTATGCGCATCGGAAGAAAATCTGTTTCATGGCACTACCCCAGATAATACATAATTCCGCTGGAAATATTTCCAACTTTTTTCATATTTGACTCCTAATTATGATGTCATTTTATAGTGTTGCGCCACAGTCCCTGTGGCGCAACACTATAAAAAATGATGTTAAAGTGTATTTACTAGGTACCCCAATAACGGGCTTCTTGAATTAACTGCTCCTGAGGAATATGATATTCGCAATGAATTAGTGCCGGTATCTTCTTGTGAATCTCTATCATTTGCGCCAGTGTCATAAAGCTTTCATGAGCAGCAATGGCATCAATATCCGTCAATCCCCAAAGTTCCTCCGGTTTTGGGATGTACTTTCGATAATCACTGTCCGGATCCTGCAAAATCGCCAACACCTGCGGAATCAACTCCGCATCAAAAACCCGCCACGCAAGGGTGTCACTGTCGGGATAGTCCACATAAAATTCGCATACAAATCCATCGGCAGAAATATCCTCATACAGGACATCTGTAATCATCTCGGGCAAATACAGCCGATTGATATGGATCTTGTTTTCGTATTCAGTCAAGTAAAGGAGCGTTTGGTCATACAACGCGATACAATCCAGATTCCTTACGGGAATGGAGACACCGCTGACCAAGGTCTCGACCTCTCCTGTGATCAAATTCACAGAAATGATCTCATTTTCATTGCGCACGCAGTAAGCATATTCCCAGTCGGTAATATAGGCATTGATCTGTCCCAGCTCTTGGCTGTTGGGGACTTCCCAGATAACCGGATAGGTTTCCTCGCCCTGTGTCCCAGCCAGCACAAACGCATCCCGTCCATGGCGTATTCCTGTAACCGACGCCGGTAGCCTATCCCCCTGCAGATGTACGATATAAAAGCCATTTTCATCCAGACATAGCGCGTAGCTTTCGGTAATGTATTCCGTGCTGTCTCCGACCTGCCGGCTGTTTACTTCACGGCTTGCCTTGTACGAAAAGCTCCTAGCTTCCGAGAAATATTCCTCATAGCTTAGATTCTCCCATTCATGTTTAACCAACCGAGAGTGGTCGGACTGTTGCCCACCATCCCCTGTAGGCTTGGTATCCAACACATCCCCGTGGGTAACCGTCGGCTGTAGTATCCGGATTTGCGGTAGGGTCTACCGAAGCCGGCCCACAGGCGGCCAACAAGACCCCCATGGCAACCACCAAAATAGGCAGTCTCCGTCTCATAAGATCATCCTTTCTTCTGATCTGAACACTGGCCCAGAGGTATCACCTCCAAGCTATACAAAATATTGGCTGACTGTAATAGCCTACATTGCCCGAGAAGAGGCATATAGGAATTACTCAGCGGGTTTGGTTACACTGCTAAAACAACTCCAGAGGCCGCTCTTTGGATTTAGGACCATTTGGAATTGACATTCATATGTACCGCTATTCATCCGTCGGTCCTGAATATTGGTATCAACTGACAATGTATAGGTCACCAAGATGATCTTAAAGTGTGTTTCTAATTGAGCATCGGTAAGACCCATGGCTTTTACCAGTTCTCCGCCACTCAGTGCAGCAACATTAGTGGCTGTCAGCTTGCTGTCGCAGGTAACGCTGTCGACCGTAACATCCAAAACAGCATAGGAATCCTTGAGGCTCTCAATTGCACCCTGGGCAGCAGCCTCCGCCGTTTCCGCGGGTGTACAATACCAACCAAGACGCTGGACAGCATCGGGGGCAGGAGCAAGTACGCCGCAAATCCTCCAAAAACCGTTGTCATCGGGCAGAAGTGGGAGATTGCACTGATACTCTGCACCCTTGGAGAAAACATCGCTATCATAAAAAACCGTGTAGGATACTACCAAGACCTGCATGTGAGATTTTATGTACGCAAGGTCTTTGCCTTCTATGGCACCTTTGAGTTGCTCATCAGAATACAGTGCGGCAACATCCGGACAGGTTGTTACAGAGCGGAGCATAACGGATTCAATCCCCGCCCTCTCCGCAAGGCCCGCAACAGCAGAAGATGCAGTATCCTCTGGCGTGGATGCGGGTGTATATATCCACCCATTGATTTTCTCCTCCGCGGGCTGCGGTGAGGTTGCGCCCACATCGGTAGTCGATACTGTAGTGGGGGTAGTAGCTGATGAAGTAGGTGCTGTAGTTTCCGCAGGCTTTGAGAAAGAACAAGCTGCAAACAGCAAGGTCACAACCAGGAGAATCGTGATGATATTGAAGATTTGTTTCATGATGTGCTCCCTTCCTTATTTTAGTTTTTATATAAAACACAGCACAAATCAGTCAAAATATAACCGTTATAAATCATTGTTTTGCCTGATTTGTTATTGCGGTTGGTAATAATGTCCACTGCGGATTCGTGCATTAGCAAAATAGGATGTGGTTGCAGGGCTATTCATGCGAGCAATATAATTATCGAGTCGCTCATAGGCACCATTTGTAGAGTCGGAATGGGCAGCAATATATACTTGGCTCATGGTTTTACCAATCTCGGGCCCTTCTACATTTGTTACATACATTGCATGATCAAGTGTTGGACTCGTTGTAGAAATAACAGGATTACCCATCCAATCAATCCATACAACATCTCCAGCAGTGACAAAACTCAAGCTTCCTGTACTAACCCAGCCGTACGGTCCTTCGACATAAACAGAAGAATCATCTAAACAATACCGCCATTTCTTTGTTGTTTTCCTAATTACTCATTAAAAAAGCGGGCATCTCTTAGTTACCGACACAGGGCTGAACGACACGCCCCCGGATGTGCCACTAACTTTCAAAGTATAATTACGCAACCGTTTCACAGCGCAGGTTTCACTCATTGTAACAGAAGAGGTTCCTGTTTTTGTCCAGGAATCCACCAGTGCATCATTCTGCCACAGCTCCATGGTGACACGAATACTTTTTCCGGCATCAGAAAACTGAACCCCACAGATTGCCGTTGTTCCGGAAAACTCTAAGGAAAGTTCCGGAGCTGCTATCCTGGGTTCAGCCGCATACGCCTCCGGGATACAGATCAGCATAAAACAAAGCGCGATCAGAATTGCCTTTTTCCACATAGTATTCACCCCCTTTCTTTCGGTTCTATCAACTAGAACGAAAGAAAGGGGGCAAAACGGGACACCGATCAAAAAATTTTTGTTTTTCGTCTAATTAACCAATTTTATGCCATCTGCTATGTGTAAAATATCCTGCGGGTCCAGAAAAGCTGTAAGAGTGAAAGCTACATTGTTTTCCTCGTCAAGCCAAATGACACCATGACTCCGAGTTTCGTCTTGTGAAATATACAATTCACCATAATTTCCATGAATGGAGACGATCTCCATTTCGTATTCAAACCCCAGAGTATCCAGAATTAAGTACGAATCCTTTTCTGCCGGGCGATAGGTGAAAATAAACGCATCTGTTTCGTCATCGCCCCGCTGGTATACCCATGTTTGCGTATTCCTAAAGGGTTCTTCCCGTATCTTTTCAAACCCCTCCGGGATCCAGGTTAGTTCATACTCCGGCAAAACGCCGCCCTTATCGCCTTGAAACCAATATTCGGTCTGTGTGCCAGATGTCTTTTTGATCCAGGCTCTTACATTTGCACGGGCCTGCGGGCTGACGGTCATCAACACAGAGGCTCCGATTAGTATAACCAACAGCGCTGCTGCGATCCTGCTCCTGACCTGTCGGGCAGATTCCTTTTTCGCGTGCTGCTGCCTCAAATTCTGGATTTTTCGTTCGAATTCATCGCTGAACTGACCGGTACAATCCTGTGGTTCTGGCAGAGATGACAGCATTGCCCCACGAACCTGGGCCGCAGCCAGTTTCAACTCATTTTCAGAGAACTTTCGCAGTATCATATGACAACACCCTCATCTTCTAATTGGCGCTGCAGTGCCTTCTTGCCTCTTGCAAGCAGCTTGCGGACGCCAGACTCAGAAATTCCAAGCAGGGAAGCAATCTCTCTGCTGCTAAACCCATTGTCATAGCGAAGCAGCAAAGCCTGCCGGTAATGTGCCGGTAATTTTGCCATAGCCGCTGCCAGCGGATGATTCTCCGGAGCAGGAATGTCCAGACCAACCATTTCGTCATCCAACGCAGAAGCAGGATGGCGCTGGTTCCGCCGCAGAATATCAATTGCTTTCCTCTCAGTAATAATAACGATGTAGGAGCGAGTTTCGGGACTCCCTACTGCAGAAATTTTTTCAATATTTTTAATGATCGATACAAAAGACTGGTGCACGGCATCCTCCGCATCCTGATGGTTATGGAGGATTTTCTTTGCCACATGCAGCATTAGATAACGATATTGCAGATACACTCTCTCAAATTTCGCTTGATCATCCGGAGAGTCGGTCATTGCCAAGTAAATTAACAAAGTGATTTCCCCTTGCATAACGAGATGGAATCATTATAACACCCGAACCACATATTGCAACAAATTTCTTGCCCATTTAGACCTTTCTCTCCAGTCTTGCTCACCTACATACAATACGTTCTGCCCGTGTACCCACTATGCGGCATTCAAAAAGTTTTCCCTTATTTTCCCCTTGCCGGGGTAATAAAGGGTGGTTAACCATGTTATTTAGTGGGGGTTAAATGTTCGGAAAACCCATAGGATTTTCACTAAATCGTTAATAAACGCTAAAGAAAGGGGAAATCTATGGCAATTCAAATCCCTCCTTCTCCGCCAAATAAAACCACCTAACCGAATGGTTAGGTGGTTTTATTTGTAAAATAACTACCGCCATTCCAGTTGTAGCCGGAATGGCGGTATGATTTACTTTAAGAACGAACTGTCGTTGAGTACCAGTGTGCTGTAGAGGAACAGTACATCCTGCCCGTGGAAATCCACAAACTTACCTACATTGTCACTCATCAGATACCGGATGTCGACCAGGGTGACTGTCTTATAGTCCTGCAGCAGTAAAGGAATCATAGAACTGCCAAAGGAATCCCGGAATACGATCAGCTCCTTATCTGAGGTTGCGTTGGGATTGGTAACAGTGAGGAGGGACTGCGCACCGGAGAGGAAAATGTCGTACATATCCTTTGCGTCGATTTTTTCCTCATCGTAAACCCCTGTGATTTTGCCGGTTTCGTGATTATAGACCGTGCAGTTGGAGAGTACGTCACTCTCCAGGATATACATGGTTTCCGATTTCATGGGAAGCGCAGCTTGACCATAGTACACACCATAGAAAGGACGCTCTAAAGCGGTAGCGGTAAAATCCGATTCCTTGGGGCCGTTGTTACCCATCGCTTGAGAGAGCTTCTGTGCAGCGGGAATCAGGCACTCCTGCCGCCAATGGGTGTCTGTGCGGTAATAATCCTCCAAGGAAAGGGTATCCGTCAAATCAATAAAGGTGGCCCAGGGGGAACCGGCTTGGAGATCTGCAAACATTGCGGAATAATCCAGGGACAGATGACCGCTGCTTTCTGCCATATAATAGTTCTTGTCCGGCGCTACGGTCATATAAATCTTACTTCCGGTAGCTTTTAAATACTTTTCGTAAAGACCGTTGAATTTTTCCAGCGCATATGTCATAGAGTCACTCTTGTAGGGATACTCCATCTTGACAGCATAGCCATCATTAAGATAAATGCCGTTGATATCCTTTTGATTCAAGAGGTAGTAATGAAATACGGCCTGTGTCTTTCGGAAACCCTCTCTGAAAACAAATTGGTCTGTGGTGTAGGTATCCAGACCTCTGGCGTAATTGCCGTTTAAAAGGGTATCAATAGAGAATTTTGGAAGTGTTGCTAGTTTCCGTCGTTCAGATTCAGAAAACTCTGTATCCGGGGCAACTGCGTTGACGACGGTCAAAATCAGCCATGCAATTACGAAAATGCTAAAGAATATTTTGTTATAATGCTTTTTCACAGTCACACCTCCTTAGAATCTAAAGTACAGGAACGGATTGTAGGTGCCATTGACAAGATAGGCAACGCAGACTACAAAAATTACAAGATAACAAACAGAAGACACTACATTCACAAGCCTACTGTTACTCTTTTCCGTAAAGGCCAGCACTGTGTTCTTAAAATGGGGTGTCGCGGCGTATACGCCAACGGCGAAGGTGATAAAGTAACTGGAAAGTTTATAGAGTGCATTGGCATTGACAAAGCCTGCATCCAAACCTACACCGAACATGCCCTGCAGGTAATTCCAAAGCTGTCCCAAATCTTCAAAGTAGAAGATTACCCAGCTGATAAGCACCAGCACCATGGTATACAGGTGTGCAAACCAACCCGGTGCTTTCTCCAAAAATTTGCCGATGAATTTCTTCTCTAACACCAGAAGTACGGCAAAATACAAACCCCAGAAAATAAAGTTCCAGGAGGCACCGTGCCAGAAGCCTGTTAGACCCCAAACAGCCAAAATGTTGAGGATCCATCTGCCGGTGGAGACCCGGTTGCCGCCCAAGGGAATATACACATAATCCCGGAACCAGCTGCCCAGGGTGATATGCCATCTTCTCCAGAACTCTGTTACGCTCTTACTGATATAAGGATAGTTGAAGTTTTCATCAAATGTCAGTCCGAATACTCTGGCAAGACCGATGGCCATATCGGAGTAACCGGAGAAGTCGAAGTAAATCTGAAAGGCGTAGGCGACAATACCGATCCAATACAGCAGGACTGAGGTTTCACCTGCTTGGCCTGAGGAGATCATATCCCAAAGAAGACCTGCGTTGTTGGCAATCAGAACCTTCTTACCAAGACCTTGAATAAACCGGCGCATGCCCTCGGCCATGCTGTCTACGTTCAGTATATGGTCATCAAGATCGTTTTCCACCGTCACATAGCGCACAATGGGGCCGGCGATAATCTGTGGAAACAGGGTAGTATATGCTAGGTAGTTGTAGAAACTCTTTTCACAACTGGTGGTACCCCGGTACACATCGATGGCGTAGCTGATGGACTGGAATGTGTTGAAGGACACGCCAATGGGCAGAATGATCTTTACAAATGGGGATTGCATTCCAAACAGACCAAAGGCGTTTTCCAAGAAAAAGTTGGTATATTTGAAATACAGTAAAACACCCAGATTGCTGCATACAGAGATCAGCATAAAGATCCGGCGCTTCTTCTGATTGTTTCGATACTTTTCCATGAACTTTGCGCAAATAAAGTCTTCCACGGAAAGCGCCAGCATGATCGGTATAAAACGGATTTCGCCCCACGCATAAAAGGTGAAGCTTGCAATAATCATGACAAGATTCTTAAACCGCGCAGGAACCAGAACATAGGCAAGGATCAGCACAGGTAAGAAGTAAAACAGAAAAGGGATACCGGAAAAAAGCATAGAATTCTCCTTCTTCAAAAAATGGCAGCAGGAAACTGGTGCTGCTATTTTCTGCGATGTTTTCGGTAGAAGATACTGCGCAAGATTGAAAGACGGCAGTAGCCACGCCGCGGCGCACTACCCAAATGGGTGCATGCGCCTAACGGCGTGGACTGAGAAAACAGATGAGATGAGGTTCACCGGTTCACCGGCCATATAGTCGTCTATATGATTACTCAGCAAAGTTCAAAAGCTTCGCGGCATCCAGATTCTCGTAGCTGCGAATAAAGGCAGAAAGCTCAGTAGCAATGATTTTTGCACCGCCAACAGCGTTGCTTTCGATATTCAGCGGAAGGAGCGGGTCGTGCAGAGAGAGCCGGAGCAGGAACCAGCCGTTGCCATGGGCTTCGTCCAGATTCACGCGGACACCTTCAAAATTGCTGGGGGCAAGAGACCAGCCGTTCTGCTTCTGGGCGTAGGCAGTCAGATCGTCGATGACCTGCTGACCATAGGCCTTAAAGTCATCCAGTAGGATGTTCATACGGAACTCAACGCTTTCAGCAGGTTCCTCAAGGGATGCAATGAGGGACTCCAGTGTATAGCCTTCCTTTTTGCTGCGTGCCAATTCGATGAGCAGCTTGGTGACAAGATATGCACCGTCATCGAGGAAATAGTTCTCCTTTAAGGCACCGTGACCGGAGGTCTCGATGGCCAGCTGGCTATCCTGACCTTGCGCGTTCAGGCGGATGGACTCATTGATTACGTTACGGTAGCCGCGCTTAAAGCGGTGATGGATGCCGCCGTTTTCTTCAATGAACTTGGCAAGGCCGGTAGATGTGATGGAATCGGTGACAATGGTGGTGCCGGGATACTCACGGAGCAAAATGGCAGACAGCATTGCAATGATGCGGTTCCGGTTCAGCTCACTTCCGTCGGACAGCACAGCACCGGCACGGTCAACGTCTGTATCAAAGATGATACCCAAATCTGCCTGGGTTTCCCGTACTGCGTCCATGATGCTCTCCATGGCCTGCTTGTCCTCGGGATTGGGGATGTGGTTAGGGAAGCTTCCGTCCGGGTCCAGATACCGGCTGCCGTCTGTGATAGCACCAAGGGGCTTCAGTACTTTATCCACATAGAAACCACCCGCGCCGTTGCCGGCATCCACAACGATCTTAAATCCCTTTAAAGGCTGCTCTTCGCCGGTAGCCTGACGGATTTTATCGGCCAGGATTGCGGCGTAAGTATCCATAAATGTACCGGCTGTCAACGTGCCTGCGGGCAGGCCGGTAGTCTCACTGCCACCGGCGTAGGCGAGGATCTCCTTAATGTCTGCAGACTCAAGGCCACCGTTGTTGGTAAAGAACTTAAAGCCATTGCGGTTAAACGGCAGGTGGCTTGCGGTAATCATGATGGTACCGTCGAAAGTATAGCCTTCGGTTACAGTAGCCATAAACATAGCCGGTGTGCTGGCCATGCCAAAGTCAGTTACATGTAAGCCCTGCGCAACCATTGCCTCACAAATCCAGTGACACAATGCTTCGCCAGAGAGTCTGGAATCTCTGCCAATGGCAACACGAAGCTCTTTTTTGCAGGGCATTTTGCGAGAAAGCCAACATGCAAAGCCCCGGCCAATGTCGCGGCAGGCCTGCTCGGTGAGGTTAACATGCTGTCCTTCAATTCCTTCCAGTGCAATCCCCCGAATGTCACTGCCGTTTTGCAGTTTGCGATAATCCATGTAAATTTCCTCCTTGATCTGCGTATATTTTCGATAATATGCACATTGTAGCATGAATAGCCTTAATAATCAACCGAATAAACACCAAATCTTTCATACAAAAAAGTGGAATATTCACAGAGAATTTTCCAGCGGTTATAATTTTTAAATAAACAAAATACAAATGGAAAATTTTTATAAAATATTTAGGGAAAATTTGTTAGATTACACAATTGAAAAAGTGAGAATTTTGTTGTATTTTTTTGACATAAAATAAACGTCTTATGTACATTTATTTTATAAAAATTTGGAGGTGCCCGATATGAATGCATATGTAAACAGGGTTATTGAGTATGTAAAGAAAAAGTATGCTCATGAACCCGAATTCGTACAGACAGTGGAAGAAGTCCTTTCTTCTGTTGCACCCATGGTGGATAAACACCCTGAGTACGAAAAGTGTGACCTGCTTACCAGAATGGTAGAGCCCGAGCGGATGTTTACCTTCCGTGTTGTCTGGATGGATGATAACGGCAATTACCACACCAATACCGGTTACAGATGCCAGTTTAATGGCGCTATTGGCCCGTACAAGGGAGGCCTTCGCTTCCAGGCCAATGTAACCCCCAGTATCATCAAGTTCCTGGGATTTGAGCAGACATTCAAAAACAGCTTGACCGGCCTGCCCATGGGCGGCGCTAAGGGCGGCTCTGATTTTGACCCCAACGGCAAATCCGACGCAGAAATTATGCGTTTCTGCCAGAGTTATATGACTGCTCTGTATCGCTATATTGGACCCGACATTGACGTTCCTGCCGGTGATATGGGCGTTGGCGGCCGAGAGATCGGTTACTTGTTCGGTCAGTACCGTCGCCTGAAGGGCGTTTGGGAGAACGGTGTTATTACTGGTAAGGGCTTCAGCTACGGTGGCAGCTTGACCCGTCCGGAAGCTACCGGCTATGGCGCAATGTATTACCTGCAGGAAGTGCTCAAGCACGAAGGTGAGGACATTGCCGGTAAGACCATTGCATGTGCCGGTTTCGGCAATGTAACATGGGGTATCTGCAAAAAGGCTATGCATCTGGGTGCCAAGGTTGTTACCTTGTCCGGCCCTGACGGCTACATCTACGATCCGGACGGTGTTTCCTCCTGCGAGGAGAAGGTAGACTACCTGCTGGAGATGCGCGCTTCCGGCCGTAACCGCGTGCAGGACTACGCCGACAAGTTCGGTGTCCAGTTCTTCCCGGGCGAGAAGCCTTGGGGTGTTAAGGCTGATGTCATTATGCCTTCTGCAATGCAGAACGACGTTAATTTGGAGCAGGCAAAGCGGATTGTTGCCAACAATGTGAAGTATTACATAGAGGTTGCCAATATGCCTACAACCAATGATGCACTGTACTACCTGATGGAGCAGCCCGGTATGATTGTTGCTCCCTCTAAGGCAGTTAATGCCGGTGGTGTTGGCGTTTCCGGTTTGGAAATGAGCCAGAATTCCGAGCGTCTGGTCTGGACTGCCGAGGAAGTTGACGAGCAGCTGCACAAGATGATGGTTAACATCCATAAGGTGTCTGCAGAAGCGGCTGAGGAATATGGTCTTGGCTATAATCTGGTCGCAGGCGCTAACCTGGCAGGCTTTAAGAAGGTAGCAACTGCCATGATGGAGCAAGGCCCGTTTTAATTGATATTGAATTGACCCGGTATTTCAAAAGAAATACCGGGTCATAACATATTTCAAGGTTTTGTGAATAGAATAGCAGGGAAGCGCATATATAAAGAAGCGTAATCCAACTTGAGGGAGCTCAGCAGTGGAGAGAGCCGATGCCGTGGAAATTCTGCGGATAACCCGACGGCTGGACTCGTGACAGACTGTGTGGGCATAAATACATGCAAAAACAGGACAGTGGCCGATGTTGAACCACTGTCCTGTTTTCAATTGTATCGAAAAAATTCATTACGGCTTATCCGAAGTGGGGTTATCAACAATTAGGAACTTGGAGTCGCGGGTGTAGTATGTCAGAACATAATCCACAAAGGTAAACAACATAAACACAGAATCGATAATAGCGATCCACTTTATGATTAGCAGATCCAAATTTGGCATCATGACCATGATGATCAAACTGAGAAACAAAACGGTAGTGCAAATCTTGCCTGACATCAGCGCGCCTTTGAGCATCTTGCCTTTTTTGAGATTGATGCCGCCTGCAATCAGCTGGAAGCTTTCTTTTATTATAAACAGGATAACCAGGTACCACAAAAACGGATACTTTAATGCAAGGCACAGAATCAAAGAAAACTGAGTCGCTTTGTCCGCCAAAGGATCCAGTATCTTGCCAACTGTGGAGATCATATTGAAATGACGGGCGATTTTGCCGTCTATCATATCGGTAAGGCAGGATACCGCTAAAATTCCGGCTGAAAGAAAGTAATCAGCAGAATCAGTTGCGTTCAGATAGATAACGATATATACCGGAATCAAAGCAAGCCTGAAAAGACTCAGCAAATTCGGGATTGTAAAGATATCTTTTTTCCAGTCTTTTATAAACATGGCCGTTGACCTCCGGAAATGTACGATCCGTAAAGATGCAATGTAATATACGCTATATTATATTCCTTTTTTCATCGTGAATCAAGCCCTAAGTGGCTTATACGCAAAAATTAATACAGCATATTTGATGCAAAAGGGTAGGCTTGGGGCTGTCTGTAATGCACAGCATCGTGGTGGTGTGCGTTGAGCGTAAACTGGCGTACAAGGTGTTTCCAGGTAATTTTGTCCAGTTCGCCTGTTTGGGGCAGTGCAACGAGAAGCTGAAATGCTGACAATGACCGGGAAGTTTCTTCATCCAGCACACCGGTATGGTTAGGCGCTGTAATTTTATCGTGATCCTTTGATAATTGGGTCAGCATGCTTTGAAGCAGGTAAATATAGGGACTGCTTTCTCCCAGACGGAAAACCTTACCGGGATCCATAATGATTTCTATGGGTTCAGCTTTGCCCACACGAATCAAGGCCGGCTCGTATGCCTCCACAATTCTTTCCCAAGTTATCTGGTCGGTAATTCCGGTGATGGGAAGTCCCGCCCGGCGCTGAAACGCTGTAACAGCGGTCATGGTTGTAGGGCCGTATATTCCGTCCGGAACAACGGTAGGCAAGCTTCGGTCGTCCTCTGCAAGTACCCGGAGCATTGTCTGCAAACTCCTGACCGGTTGTTCAATAAAAGATTCCTGAGGTCTCATCTTACTACCTCCTGACGTACCGGATCCTGTACACCAATACTTAAATTTCGACCGGGGAATTGGGTCATGGTGGTTGTTCTAGCATATTGCGTGGATGGTTGATTGTTAGAATTCCCTGAAGTTCTGAAATTACCCACTGTACGTACGGCGGAATTTGCAGATCCGTTTGAAATGGGGAATGTTTCACGGCTGCGCAAGGTGGTATTCTCAATACCAGAGAACTGATCGTAAATTTCATCCCAGGTAGCAGCATCAACAACGCCGGTTTCTGGCAGCTGGAAGCGCCTTTGCGCGGCCAATACCGCCGCACGGGTATTTTGCCCGTAAATACCGTCTACGTTCAAGGGAGGTATGCTGGGGATATATGCAGAGAGAACGGAAAGCATATACTGCAGCTGACGTACTTTATCACCGGTGTTGCCAACCTGGAGGGCATTGGGGGGTGTCCAGTTGATAGCATAAAACTGCTGGCCTTGGCTGCGCAGTTCCGACAGAGAATTGACCGCCGTGTAAAGGCGTACCATTTGATACCAGGTTGCCGGGCCTACAATGCCGTCTGCAGTCAGTCCGAATATCTGCTGGAAGGCACGCACAGTTGCTTCTGTTTGCGGGCCAAAGATGCCATCGACGGCCGGGATTTTGGGAATTGCGGGATAACTTTGTGCAATACGGTTTAAAGCTACCTGTAATACTACTACATTGGGGCCGGTACTGCCAACACGCAGCGGGGTGCCAGGGTAGGAGGCTGTAATACCGCGCACAGGTGCGTTGTTCACAATTTCAATGTTACCGTAATAGCTGCGTAGAATTTGATTTGAGGTGTAACCCTGCTGTGCAAGATTTTGGCTGCCCCATTGACTCAGCCCCTCACAGGTCACAGTGGTTCCGTTACAAAACTTACTTGCCAGTGGCTCTACAAAGCCCGGCCGGCGAAGATAATCGTTGAAAAGCTCGTCGACAAGTCTGGAGATATTCTCAAAAAAACTTCTGCCATTGACAAAGGCCTGGTCGTATGCAGTTGAGCTGGTGATGTCAAAATCATAGCCGCGGCTTCTGTAAAACTCGGTATAAACACGGTTTAGAGCGAAGGAAACGATTGCAAGGATATTGGCTCTTAATGCGCTTTCGTCCCAAGTCGGGTAGATTTCACTGGATGCTACATTTTTAACGTAGTCAACAAAGGGTAAAGTAACGTTGGATGCATTGGATGATGGTGGGCCTAAGTGAACAGTGATTCTTTGGGGTACATAGGGTGCTACAGGTGGCATCAAATACCTCCTTACAGATTTTGTGCAGGTGTATCAAAGATCTCTGCTTTGTTCCAGTTTTTCGGCAGTTCAGATAGGGGTATAAATTCGAGATTTTGAACTGTGACTGCATTGGGGAAAACTTGCAACCTCTCGATATCTATTTCCTCGTAATTTTCAATTCTTGCATAGAGATTTACAACAGCAAACGGGACAGTTCCGGTATTTGGTGTCTGGCTGGCGGATCTGTCCGGCGTGACAATCTCTATGGGAATGTCCAACTGTCCGTTGCGATTTGTTAGTCGCATGGCAATTGCAGAGCCGCTTGTATCTGTAACTGTTACGGCAACATCTTTTAGCGGAATTTGTGCGTAGCTTGTGTATGCATGTACCTGTATGTAACCGGTTGCGGACAAAATTACCCCTCCTTTCATGGGTTCTGATTATCTTATGCGGCGCAGGGAAAAATAGTGCAGGGGTTATAGAAACCCCTGCATTTGCAGTATATTTGCCTTTTCGCAATCCAAAAGCTTTTGAGAAAGATTTTCAATCTGGCTGTCAGGGTTGCTGCAGGCGTGGAGATTCTTCAGGCTTTTGATCATCCCGCGTGTATTGCCCTGTATCATCATAGCTGCTGCTTTTGAGTTGGCGTTGCCATAGGATAGGCGTGTGCGTGTCATCATATCAGTCATATGCTTGATTGCCGGGTTAAGCTGTTCCAGTGACCAGCCGCGGTTATTTGCCAGAGACTGTGCTTCGCGCTCAATGTGGTCGTATTCCTGCAGCTGTGATTTTAGTGCCGTTCTCAGGTCTGTTTCCAGCGGTGTCCCCAAAACACTGCGTATGCCAATCTGACCCATTTGCGTGGTTTTTAAAATTGAGGAGAGCAAATCTTTATTGTTTTTCATTTCATCACCCATGGTAGTATTACCGGGATTGTGCGTTTCATGCACTTTTTTAATTTTTCTGCATAGAATGAAAAAGTGGAAAGGAATGGGATGTATATGTGCGCAATTGCAGGGATTCTCGGTTTAGATTTTGATAGTATGGTCATGGATAAAATGCAGTCAACGATGCACCGGCGCGGACCGGATGAGAATGGCCGGTTTACAGACGGTAGCTGTGCATTGCTGCACTGCCGCCTTACAGTTATAGATGCTGATGGTGGAAAACAGCCGATGTCGCTTGACTGGGCAGGGGAGACGTATACCATCGTTTATAACGGAGAATTGTATAATACCCGTGAAATACGCGCAGAATTGACAGTTTTCGGACATAGCTTTCACAGCCACTCGGATACAGAGACGCTGCTCCATGCATATGCACAGTGGGGAGATGGCTGCCTGCAAAAACTAAACGGAATATTTGCATTTGCAGTATGGGAACATAGACGGCGTAGGTTGTTTCTCGCCCGGGATAGAATGGGCGTGAAACCGTTGTTTTATAAACTGCATAACGGCGGACTGATATTTGCCTCTGAGATAAAAACGATCTTAATCTATCCTACTGTGCGTGCGGAACTGGATAGTGATGGTGTAGGTGAGATAATGCTTCTCGGCCCCGGCAGAACACCCGGAAGCGGCGTGTTTCGCGGGATACAGGAGCTGGAACCCGGCTGCTGCGGATGGTTTGCCCGTGGGAAGTGGTCACGGGCGCGCTACTGGAAGCTGCATGATGCAGAGCACAGGGACTCTTTTGAGGAAGCTGTTGAAAAGGTGCGGTATTTGGTGAAGGATGCCATTTGCCGGCAAATGGTATCAGATGTGCCGCTGGGGACATTTCTGTCCGGGGGCCTGGATTCCAGCATCATCTGCGCAGTTTGTTCAAAGGAAGCAGAAAAAGCAGGCACGGCACTTCCTACATTTTCTGTGGATTATGAGAATAATGATGTATACTTCGTGCCTGGAAAGTTTCAGCCGAATTCTGATAATCACTATATTGAGGTTATGCAGAATTTCCTCAATACGGACCATCACTGGACAGTATTGACTCCTGATGATTTGATTGCGGAGCTGGAAAACGCGACCTATGCCAGGGATTTACCGGGAATGGCAGATGTTGACTTCTCTTTACTGGCTTTTTGTAAAGAAATCCGAAGGAGTGTGAAGGTTGCTCTGTCCGGTGAGTGTGCAGATGAGATATTTGGTGGATATCCATGGTACAGAGACCCGGAAATACGCGCGCTTGACGGCTTTCCTTGGGCACAGAACACAAAGCAGCGGGCGGCATTTCTCAATCCGTCGCTTTATGATAGGATTAATCCAGAAGCTTTTGTTGGGGAGCGGTACCGGCAGACGGTTTTGGACAGTGATATTCTGCCCGGTACTGCCCCGTTGGAGCGGCGCATGAAGGAAATGGTGAATTTGAATCACCGATGGTTTATGCAGACGCTTTTAGACCGCAAGGATAGAATGAGCATGTATAACAGCCTGGAGGTACGGGTACCCTTCTGTGATTACCGCATTGCGGAGTACTTGTATACAGTTCCGTGGGCGTTTAAAGACCATTTAAATCATGAAAAAGGCTTGCTGCGCTATGCAGTAAAGGATTTATTGCCGGAGGAAATCCTATGGCGCAAAAAGAGTCCGTACCCTAAGACCTATGACCCGCGTTATTTGCAGCTGGTCAGTGAAAGGTTGCAAGCATTGCTACGGCAAAAAGATGCACCGATATTTCAGATCGTGAGCAGGAAAGCGTTGGAGGAATTGCTGACAGCGGAATACACCTGGCCATGGTATGGGCAGCTGATGAAAGTACCGCAGACCATTGCCTATATGCTGCAGATAAATTTTTGGCTTACGCACTACAATGTTTCGGTCATTTAAGTGTCTAAAGTGTGTGAAACGTGCAGCCTCTAACCGGGGCTTATATGCTGTCAGAGAGATGTTGCAGTACCGGCAATTTGGGTGTATCAAAATTGCCAAAAAAGCGCAGTACACAGGGGATGAATTTGCTGATATAAATGAAAATGAAAAATGTAGTTGTAATTCCGTGCAGAAAGTGCTATTATCCAATAAATACATTTGTGCGCCTGCTAAACACGCATCAAAACAAATAAAGGAGACAGAACTATGTATCAAGTACATTATTTAAACCCTATTTCGGATAAAGGTACAGCCCTTTGGCGTGATGACTACAAGCTTACTGAGTCCATCGAAGAATCCGATGCTGTGATTGTGCGCAGCGCCCCAATGCACGAAATTGATTTCCCCGAAAAGCTGGTGGCCATAGCCCGTGCAGGTGCTGGCGTCAATAACATTCCTCTGGAACGCTGTGCAGAGGAGGGAATTGTAGTATTCAATACCCCTGGTGCAAACGCAAACGGTGTTGTTGAGTTGGCACTTTGCGGCATGCTTCTGGGCAGCCGTGATGTAGTTGGCGGCATTAACTGGGTGCAGAGCATCAAGGAGCAGGGCGATATTGCCAAAAAGGTAGAAAAGGGCAAGTCTAAGTTTGCCGGTCATGAAATCGCAGGCAAGCGGTTGGGCGTTATCGGTCTGGGAGCTGTCGGCGGCCCCTTAGCCAATGCCGCCATTAGATTGGGAATGGAAGTTTACGGCTGCGACCCGTTTATTTCCATCGATGCAGCTTGGCATCTGGACAGTAATATTGTGCGTGTTAAAACACGTGAGGAGATCTACTCTCAGTGTGATGTAATCTCCCTGCACACACCCCTGTTGGATGACACAAAGAAGATGATCAATGCAGAAGCTTTGGCCATGATGAAGGATGGCGTTATCATCCTGAACTTTGCCAGAGACTTGCTGGTGGACGATGAAGCTATGGAAGCTGCGCTGAAATCCGGTAAGGTGAAGCGGTATATTACAGACTTCCCCAACGATAAGACCGCTAACATGGAGGGTGTTGTTGCCATTCCTCATCTGGGTGCGTCTACAGAGGAATCGGAAGACAATTGCGCAAAGATGGCAGTGCAGCAGCTGATGAATTATCTGGAAAACGGTAATATCGCGAACTCTGTGAACTTCCCAGCCTGTGATATGGGTGTTTGCACCAAGCCTTGCCGTGTAACAATACTGCATAGAAACATACCTAACACCTTGAGCCAGTTTACATCTGCGATGGCTAAGGAGGATATCAATATCTCCGACATGCTTAACCGCAGTAAGGGTGCATACGCATACACGATGCTGGACCTGGATCATATGCCCTCTGAAAAGGCAATTGCGGATATGAAGCAAATCAACGGTGTTCTGCGGGTTCGGGTAATTCACTAAATGAAATAAAAACAGGGTGCTTCGGCACCCTGTTTTTATTTGCCCAATTCTAAATTTCTTCGGTAGGCGGCGGTGATGCAGTCCATAATTGCACCGCGGAAGCAATTTTCCTCCAGTGCCTTTACACCGGCAATGGTACTGCCGCCCGGGGAACAGACTGCGTCCTTGAGTTCGCCGGGATGCTTGCCTGTTGCAAGAAGCATCTGCGCAGCGCCTTCCATGGTTTTTGCGGCGTACAAAATTGCCTTGTCCCGCGGCATACCGCAGGAAACCGCGCCGTCAGCCAGGGCTTCTAAAAACAGATACATATATGCAGGACCGCTGCCGGAAAGCGCAGTAGCTGCATCAATCAAACGCTCTGGCAAACTGTCCATAGTGCCGCAAAAATGCATGTCTGTTAGAAAATCGGAAAGGTCAGCGGGCTGAACCAGAGCGTTGCAGCAGTAGGGAATCATGCCGCATCCTACCGAAACGGGTGTGTTGGGCATAATACGGATGATAGGAACAGGCACGCCGATGTACTCTTGTATTTTGTCCAGTGTAAGTCCTGCAGCCATGGTAATTACCAGCGGCTTTCGTTCCTGTAGAATATCGCGGATTGGCTGCAGAACGTCCTTCATCATCTGCGGCTTCACCGCCAGAAAAATACGCTCGCTCTGGGCAGCTACCGTTTGAGTACGTGTATAACTGCAGCCCAGCTCTTCTGCTAGCTTTCTGCCTTTTCCGGAGTGGTCGGTGAGACCAATGTCAGCGGTTGATTTGGCCAGTGCGCGCGCTATAGCACCGCCCATATTACCGCAGCCGATAAAACCATATTTCATAGTGACTCCTATCTCACATGGCCGTTGCCATGGACAATGTACTTGTAGGTTGTCAGCTCCTGCAGTCCCATGGGGCCGCGGGCATGAAGCTTTTGTGTGGAAATGCCCATTTCACAGCCCAAGCCAAATTCACCGCCGTCTGTAAAGCGGGTAGAGGCATTAACATACACGGCGGCGCTGTCTACCCCTGCAGTGAACACCTGTTCTGCGTTACGGTCAGTTGTAATGATGGCTTCGCTATGGCCGGTGGAGTGCTTACTGATGTGAGTCACCGCTTCGGCTACGCCGTCTATACATTTAACGGCCAGGATATAATCCAAAAACTCTGTATCAAAATCATTTTCAGATGCGGCTTCGCCGGGAATGATTCCCATGGCGGTTGTATCAAGACGCAGCGCAACAGGTGTCAGCCCTGCTTTTTGGCGCTGCACCACCAGCCTTTGATACAGCGCGGGGAGGAGCGTTGGGGCAATTGCCTGGTCTAACAGGAGAACTTCCTGCGCATTGCAAACGCTGGGGCGGCTGGTCTTGGCATTTTCAATAATACTTAGTGCCATTTCAAGATCTGCAGACTGCTCAACATAAATATGACAAATGCCGGTGCCGGTAGCAATACAGGGTACGGTAGCCTGCGCTACACAGGCGTTAATCAGTCCTGCACCGCCCCGTGGAATCAGCAGGTCAATATAACCTTGCGCTGTCATTAGTGCGGTTGCACTTTGACGGGTGGTATCTGTCACGAGATTTACGGCATTTTCTGTAACACCGGCTGCCTTTAGTCCTTTGCGCAGGGCATTAACAATGGCGGATGCAGAACGGAATGCCTCTTTACCACCGCGCAACACGCATACATTCCCGCTCTTTAAAGCCAGTGCGGCTGCGTCACTGGTTACGTTGGGACGGCTTTCATAAATGATTGCAATGACGCCAATGGGTACGGATGTTTTTTGAATATGGAGTCCGTCCGGGCGGGTAAAGGTGTCCAACACACGTCCAACAGGATCGGGCAGCTTTGCTACATCCCGAATCCCTTTGGACATACCTTCAATCCGTTGCGGATTCAGGCGCAGCCTGTCCAGCATGACAGTAGAAATTGTATTGCCTGCGCAGGCCAAATCCTTCTCATTTGCATGAAGAATCTGTTCTGATTCAGCAAGCAGTGCATCTGCCATGGCTTCCAGTGCGGCGTTTTTCTGTTCAGTTGTCAGTTGTGAAACCTCAGATTTTGCTGCTTTTGCAGCTGTCAGCATTTCAATCATAGTTTTTCTCCGAAAAGGTTGTACCAACGCATTTACCATCCAAGATGTCATAAAGGTTGGCAGGATTATTACCGTTTGCAATTACCATGTCACAGCCGCAGGCCAGACAAATCTTTGCAGCATGTAGCTTGGTGACCATGCCACCGGTACCAAGACTGCAATTACTGCCGCTTGCCAGTGCAATCATGCTGTCGTCGATCTTGCTGGCGTGGTGGATAAGCGTTGCATCCGGATGGGTGTGCGGATCAGCAGTGTACAGGCCGTCAATATCAGAAAGAAGAATCAGCTTATCAGCCTGGACACTTTCCGATACAATTGCGGCCAGTGTGTCGTTGTCACCGATCACGATTTCTTCAGTGGAAACCGTATCGTTTTCATTGATAATTGGAATAGCACCCAGGGACAACAGACGATGCAATGTGTTGCTGAAATTTATATGTCTTGTTTCATTGGCAACATCGTCGCCGGTAATCAATAGCTGGGCAACGGTATGGTTGTACTCGCTGAAGAGCTTGTCGTATGTATACATTAGTTCGCACTGACCAACCGCAGCTGCAGCCTGCTTTGTGGGCATGTCTTTTGGACGTTCCTGAAGTCCCAGTTTGCCAACACCCATTCCGATTGCACCGGAGGAAACCACAATAACCTCATGACCGGCATTTTTGATATCACTGATAACCTTGCACAATTCCTCCACGCGACGGATATTCAGATGACCTGTTTGATGGGTCAGCGTGCTTGTGCCAATTTTGACAACAATGCGCATAGCATTACCTCCAATAATTTGCTTGTATCATTATAACGCGAAAGTTGCGACAAATAAAGATAAATTTTGCTTTTTCCCAATTATTCTTTTATTACAGTACTGTCACCGCGAGAAAACAAAACGGTAGAAATTTTTAACCTCTTGTATACACCGGATTTTTACTTATTTTCAGCATTTTGCCCATGTGAAATTTTAAAATTGAAATGTTATAATAATGAAAGTTTATGACATGACGGCACAGAAAGGGTGGGCAAATGTTTCAGCAGGGAGAACAGGTTGTGTATGGAATTCACGGAGTTTGCAAGGTTTTGGGACTTGAAAACCGTATGGTTGATAGGAAAAATCTGGAGTATTATATATTAGAACCGATAGAACAGCCCGGAACACGGTTCTATGTACCTACGCAAAACCAAGCAGCAGTTGCAAAACTGCGACCGATCCTTACGAAAGGGGAATTGGAGGATATGCTTTCCTCTAAGGTGGCAATTAAAGACGGCTGGATTTCTGATGAGAACCAACGCAAGCAGAAGTATCGGGAATTGATTAATAGTGGCGATATTGCAGATCTGATTTGCATGGTGCGCGCATTACATCAACATAAAGCGGAGCAACTGCATTCCGGGCGCAAATTCCATCTTTGTGATGAGAATTTTTTACGGGATGCTGAGCATTTACTTAGGTCGGAGCTTACAATGGTATTAAATATTAAACCCAATGAGGTTGGCCGCTATATTGAGGAAAGGGTAACCAAAGAGTAACCGGCGCTGCAGGCAAGACTGCAGTGCCGGTTGCTCTCAGTTTTCAACATGAATACTCTGTATATTGACTAGCGGATAAGAAAATAGTTTACGGCTATCGAGTAGTTCCTTACGCAGATATACAGCGGTAATTTGGCTGTTTTCGTAGGTGGTGTAGTAGTATATGCCTTGGGTTGTATTGCAGCAGCTGGAGTATACAGTTTTTTCATAGCTGTCACCGACTTTAACACAGCCTTCCTGTTGGGCAACTGCGCCTAAAATGTGAAAAAACTGACTGATGCTTGCGGACTCAGAATCCCCAGAACGGGAGTTTAATTTTGTGAACGCCGCTTTTACAAAGCGTGATGCGGATGAAAGGTCACCAGGGAGTCCAATTGCACCCATACCGCGGCTGTAGGGGGCCAAATCTATATCCGGTGCAAACCGGTTTTCAGGTTCGTTGCGGGTCAAATTCAGGTAGTTTTTTAAATTATGCATATGGTAGTCAAAGGGCGGGTTGTTGGTCAGAACACCAATGGTATTGTCATAAATTTTGAGTCCATTTGCCATGGGTTCAACTGTGATTGCAGTATCTTTGTCTGCAACAATCCAGTGAAGGGGCGAGAGGGGATATTGGTCGCTGAAGGGTATTCTTACCGGATTCGTCTGTAAAAGACACTGTTTTGCTTCCTTTACATTTGAGCATTGAGACAGCACCCACGGGATAAGCTCAAAAGGGGTAATGTTGTTTGTTTCAGCTTTGCGGGGTTGGTAGACAGCATTTCCGGGAAAATTAAGTCCTGCCATGCTAAGTCCTTTTTCGTTTGTTGCATCGTAATACAGCGGAAAATTTTCGGAAACAGTTGCCATGCCAATCATGGCGTAGTGACTGCCCTGTGTTGGTACACACCGGAAAGACAGCGGGAAATTACGCGGTGTAATTGTTACAGTTTCCTGATAGGAGCATTCCAAATCGAGATTTCTGCCAAAATAGTGGTTTTTCGTCAAGTAAGTGATTGCGGTGCACATGGGCATCCCTCCGCAGATAGTATGTCACATTTTGCTTAGGAATTGCAGAAAGTGTGTAAAATACTGTGAATTGGCTTTTTATTTTGCGCTTCTTGTGATATACTTAAAATTAGGAGGGGATACAATGATTACTTATGAACAGATTAGAAAGAGTGAAGCAATTAGGACCTATATTATGCGGGCCGATGAATCCCTGGCTGCGTTAGGCTATACTGAGCATAGCTTTGCGCACGTTGTACATGTGGCTGAGATGGCGGGAAGCATTTTGCATTGCTTGGGATATGACGAGAGGACAATAGAGCTGGCAAAAATAGCAGGGTATTTACATGACATTGGCAACCTGGTGAACCGGGTAGATCACTCTCAATCCGGTGCGATGATGGCTTGGAGTATTTTACATGATATGCAATGCGATCCCGGTGAATTGGCCACCATTGTAACAGCGATCGGAAACCATGATGAGGGCAATGGTGTACCGGTCAACGCTGTTGCTGCGGCACTGATATTGGCAGATAAGGCGGATGTACGGTGGACTCGGGTGCGGAACAAGGACAAGGCGCATTTTGATATCCATGACCGGGTGAATTTTTCTGTTAAAAAGTCTGTTTTACAGGTAAACGAGGAGAAGACGCAGGTTAAACTGCAGCTAACTGTTGATACCCAGCTGGGTTCCGTTATGGATTACTTTGAAATATTTATGGGTCGGATGCTCCTTTGCCGCAAGGCCGCAGAACGGCTGGGGCTACAGTTTAAGCTTGACATCAACGAACAGCAGCTGATTTGAATTGTTTTGTAAAAGTATATTCCCTCGGCTTATGCCGAGGGAATATATTATACGTATTTTGCTTTCAAATATGCGATTGCCTGTCGGTATCCATCCAGTCCCTGTCCGGTAATTGTCTTCTCGCAGGCGAGGCCTGCATAAGAAACTTGCCGAAATGCTTCCCGTTCCTCAACACGCGAAATATGTACTTCTACAGCGGGTATGGCCACAGATTTCAAAGCGTCTAAAATTGCTACAGATGTGTGTGTATAAGCAGCGGGGTTGATAACGATTGCGTCTGCGTTGCCGTATGCGTCTTGAATTTTGTCCACAATCAGGCCTTCGTGGTTGGACTGAAACTGCTCTATCTGAACATTGTATTCCTCAGCAGCTGCATCCAGCAATTTCAGCAAATCCTGGAAGGTGCGATTGCCATAGATGCCCGGTTCACGGATGCCCAACATGTTGATATTTGGACCGTTGATAACCAATATTTTCATAATTGCTCCTCTGTATTCATTATTTTTGCGATAGTAGTCTCCGGACTGCCGTTGTTGTCGATGACAATGTCTGCAAATTGAGCGTACAGCGGTTTGCGGTGTTGATACATGACATCAAGACTTCCTGACTGGGAGAGGGGGCGGCCATCCGTTGGCAGAGCGGAAATTTCCCGCTGCAGCCAAATAATAACACTGTTTTGGTGCAGGTGGGAGTAGTTATCCGGTCTTGTGACGCAGCCACCGCCCGTTGCAATAATGAGGCCGGATTGCTTACCCAACTGCGCCAGAACATCAGTTTCCAATGCCCGAAAGACGGCTTCACCATCCTTCGCGAAAATCTCGGGGATGGTTTTGCCGGCTTGCGATACAATGACAGTGTCTGCATCCACAAAACGTTTTCCGGTTTCTTCTGCAAGCAATTTACCGATTGTGGATTTTCCTGAGCCGGGCATACCAATCAGAACGATATTTTTCATTTCATGCTCCAAGGCCCGGTAGATATCAGGAATCAGTTCTTCCTTTAACGGTTGGCCGGTAAACCACTGGGCACTTTCCCATGCCTGCGCAATCAGCATCCAAAGTCCGTTGACAGCCTTCAGACCGCGCATTTGTGCATCCTGTAAAAGCTTGGTGTGTGAGGGGTTATAAATTAAATCCAGCACGCCTTCTAAAGCGGGAAACAGCGCCAAATCCACAGGGGATACGCCCGTGTTGGGGTACATCCCTACCGGCGTGGTGTTTACGATGACAACGGCATCTTTATGCCGGTGCAGATTCCCGTAATTATTTTCACCAGAACGGGAAATCACAACCACTTTGGCACCAAACTCCTGCAGTACGGCGCATACGGTTACGGAAGCTCCGCCACTGCCTAGGACAAGAACTTTGCGCCCGCAGACCTGTATGCCGCTTCTTTTGAGCATGTAGGAAAACCCAAAATAATCTGAGTTATGTCCCCAAAGCGTACCGTCTGCCCGGCGTACAATTGTGTTAACAGAGCCCAGACGCTTTGCGCAATCGGACAGTTCACTGCAATAGGGGATGACTTCTTTTTTGTAGGGGATTGTGACGTTCAAGGCGGAAAAATCACCATTAGTCAGAAAATTCGGCAATTCTTCCCGTGACTTTTCAAACAGCACATAAGTGTAGTCAGCTAGCTGACGGTGAATTTGCGGCGAGTAGCTGTGGCTCAGTTTCTCACCCAGTAATCCGCAAATCATTAGACCACCTCGGAATAGCTGCCCAGATACTTAAATTCTTCGCAAAAATCATCCAGCTCGCACATTAGCTGCGCAAATTCTTCGGAGTAAACGGAAGTCTCCAGATCGAAATAAAACATAAACTCAAAATCCCGGTCTGGAATGGGACGGGACTCCAGTTTGATAACATTGATACCCAGTACGTACATTCTGGCGAGGACTCTGTACAGGGAACCGGGCTTATGGGGGAGCACCATCATAATGCTGGTCTTATCCGCACCGGGATAGATTTCAAGATTTTTACTGATGCAAATAAAGCGGGTCCGGTTGTTACCCGTATCCTGGATTGCGTCTGCGAGGCTTTTCAGACCGTAAAGCGCCTGACATGCGTGGCTGGAAATGGCTGCAGTATCATTTCCTCCGGATTTTGCGACCATTTCAGCGGCAACAGCTGTGTTCTCAACGGGAATGATTTTTGCATTGGGTAAGCTTTTTAAGAAGTCTGCGCACTGATTGAATGCCTGCTCATGGGAGTAGATCTGGCGAATATCTTCAAGCTTCGTGCCTGCGTTTGCTAAAAGACAGTGATCAATTTTCATGCGGAAGGTACGGACAATAGAGAAGTTGTGGCGAATCATCAGATCATAGACCTTTTTTACAGAGCCTGCCGTAGAGTTTTCGATAGGGAGGATGCCATATTGACACAATCCGTTTTCAATGGCCGAGAATACGCCGTCAAAATTTTTAAAATACATAATGCTGGGAGATTTAAAAATTCTCTCACAGGCAATCTGGGCATATGCACCTTCCACGCCCTGACAGGCAACCATAGGTGACTGGGGGAACAGCTTCAGTGTGTTTTCAATGGACTCGGTGATTCTATTATAAAGCGGCGTAATGGCAGTGTTGCGCTTCTTCTGGTAGCTGCGGCTCAGTTCAAAGAGCATGGAATAAAGGACTCTGCTGTAGTTGGCAAATTCCGGTCCGGCTTTTGCCGCCATGTCCTGTAAAATCTCCCGCTCTCTGGCAGGTACGTAAATTGGCAGATTGTGTTCCTTTTTGTAGTCGGCAACAGCGGCGGAGAGTTCCATGCGCTGTGTAAACAGCTGCACAAGCTGTGCATCGACATTGTCAATTTCATTACGAAGCTGTGTTAAATCCACTGTGATTCCTCCTTAACGTTTGAGAAAACTGCTATAGGCATCCCAAAGGGCGATTGCTGCTGCGGCCTCAATAACGGGAACTGCTCTGGGGACGATGCAGGGGTCATGACGCCCGGAAACCTCCAGCATCTGTTCAGTCATTTTCTGCAGCGATACGCTTTTCTGAGGCAGGGAAATAGACGGTGTTGGTTTTATGGCCACCTGAAATACCAAAGGCATCCCGGTTGTAATGCCGCCTAAAATTCCACCGGCGTTATTGGTGAGAGTTTCTATCCGGCCGTCACGGATGACATAAGCATCGTTGTTCTCACTACCACGCAGATAGGCGCCGCTGAAGCCGCTGCCAAAATCCAGACCCTTTACAGCCGGGATTCCGTAAACGATTTGAGCAACACGGCTTTCGATGCCTCCAAACATGGGGTCACCGATGCCAGCAGGCAGCCCGGTTGCGATACATTCTATCAAACCGCCCACACTATCGCCTTTAGACCTGGCTTCGGCAATCGTCTGGCGCATTCTTTCGCCGGCTTCCGAATTGAGGGTAGGAAAATCCTTTCTGATTGCCTCAAGATCGGGTTTTACCCAGTCCAAGTATACAGGTTCATCAACAACACCGCCAATAGCAACAATATGGGCAGCGATTTGGATGCCATCTGCGGCCAGCCACTGTTTGCAGAGCCCTCCGGCAATGCACAGGGGAGCTGTCAGTCTGCCGGAGAAATGCCCGCCGCCTGCTGCGTCCTGAAAGCCCTTGTACTTTACCTGCGCAGGATAGTCAGCGTGACCGGGACGGGGACAATCCTTTAAGTTGCTGTAATCACCGGAGCGGGTATTTGTGTTGTGTATGATGGCTGCGATGGGGGCACCACAGGTGAAGCCATCCAAAATTCCGGATAAAAACTCTGGCATATCCCCTTCATGCCGGGGGGTTGAATAGTCATGCTGTCCAGGTGCTCTGCGGTTTAAAAAGGCTTGCAGCTGCTCCATGTCCACAGGCAGTCCTGCGGGTATCCCATCAAGAGTCATGCCGATAGCCTTGCCATGGGATTGTCCGAAGATTGACAGCTTTATGTTCTCACCGTATATACTGCTCATACTTGCCTCCTAATCTTCTGTATTCCTCCCAGAAGGAGGGATAGGATTTGGCTACACATTCTGCCCCTAAAATGGTGACAGGGCCGGTTGATACGGTTACTGCAATGGCTGCTGCCATGGCAATCCGGTGGTCACCGGCTGCGTTAATTATGCAGCCTTGGTATTCAGCAGGAAAAACCTTTAAGGTATTTTCTGTTATTTCGATAGATGCGCCTAATTGGCGCAGCATTGCGGCAGTGGTCTCCACACGATCAGATTCCTTCAGCCGCAGACGCGCGATATCCGTAAATACGGCACCTTCGCAAGTACCCGCGACAACTGCCAAAATTGGAACAAGGTCGGGAATGTCTGCAGCGCAGATGTGACAGTGTTCTGACAAGCAATCCAGGAGCTGAGAAACTGCCCGGTCACCCTGGGGAGAATCCGGATTGAGTCCTGTGACAGTGACAGAGCTTCCCAGTGCCTGCGCAGCCAGGAAGAAGGCCGCATTGCTCCAATCGCCCTCTACTTCTATACGCCCGGGCGTGTGCAGGGTACGGCATCCCGTTATCATTGGTAAAGCAACATTAGCACCAAAAGCGGACAGCGACAGCTTTGTCATATCCACATAAGGCTTGGATTCCAGTTTGCCAAGTATAGATAACTCGCTGACACCGGTCATAAGCGTCAAAGCAAATAACAGTCCGGAAACGTACTGACTGGAGACATTGCCGGGGACAGAATACGCCCCACACCGCAACTGACCGCAGCAGTGGATCCGGTTATGCTCCGGGCGTGAAAGATGGCAGCCCATGCGTTCCATCTCTTCCCATAAGGGAGATAGAGGGCGGTCGGGAAGCCGGCCAGAAAGAAGAATGTCAGCGTCCACACCCAAGGCTCCTACAACCGGCAATAAAAAACGGAGTGTCGAGCCGCTTTCCCTACAGTCCAAAACAGCCTTGCCGGGCACTTTGTAAGCAGGAGTGACATGATAACCGTTATCCGTTCGGCACACGGAGGCACCCAATGCATTTAAGCAGTTGGCGGTTGCTTCGATATCCTGATTGGTTTCCGGGCAAATCAGCTCTGTGTCGCCGTCTGCAAAGGCGGCACAAATCAATAGACGATGCGCCTGCGATTTGGAGGGTATGGCACGAAGAGCCCCGGAAAGCTTGGAGGGAAAAATGGTAATATCCATGGTTATAACCCCGTCTCTATAAAAGTCTGAAGATTAGAAACCGGCATGGACTGGATGGTACAATTTCCAATTTCCCGGGGAATAATCAGATTGACTGCTCCGCGGGAACGTTTTTTATCAGACAGCGCATGGGTATACAGTTCCTCGGCCGAATAGTTAGTGCAGGTGGGTAAGGAGAATTTATGTAAAGCCTCCAATACGCGGTCGGTAACTGTATGATTGCAGAAACTGTTTTTTTCAGCAGCCTTCGTAATGATTGCAGTCCCTATAGCAACTGCTTGTCCGTGTGAAACGGTAAAACTGCTGAGAGCTTCAATGCTATGGCCAATTGTATGTCCAAGGTTTAATTTTTGTCTGGCTCCTGTATCAAATTCATCAGCGTTGACGGCATCTGCCTTCAGTACCACGCACCGAGAAATGACACCTTCCCGGTCAAAGGACAATCCGGTGGCAGATAGATAATCAAACAGCGTACTGTCATATAAAATTCCGTATTTTATGACTTCGGCACAGCCATCACGAAATATTTCCGCAGGCAGGGTGTTCAGCGTGTCGGTATCGCAAAGCACCAGACTTGGCTGGTAAAAGGCACCGACCAGATTCTTGCCTGCCGGCAGATCGATAGCGGTTTTACCGCCGACAGACGAATCTACCATTGCCAGCAGGGAAGTGGGAACTTGGATATAAGTGACGCCGCGCAGATACGTAGAAGCGGCAAAGCCTGCCATATCCCCAACCACTCCGCCGCCCAATGCGATTATAACATCAGAACGTGTAAACTGGTTCTGGGCGAGGAAGTTTAAAATTGACAGGTAAGTCTCGGCTGTTTTACTGGATTCACCGGCAGGAAAAACATAAGAAAATGTTTCAAAGCCTGCAGACTGTAAGCTCTGCTCGGCAATGCTGCCGTAGTATGGCCACACATTGCTGTCACTGATAATAGCGGCTTTTCCTGCTTTTTTGAGGTCATTGACATACCTGCCAAGCGCAGGCAAAAGACCACTGCCGATGATCACATCGTATTTGCGGGAAGCATTTACAGAAATGACTTTCATCCGTCCACTTCCTCCTTGCGTTTACGGCCTTCATCAAGAAGCCGAATCAGTAATTGCTGATCGTCAGAGGCAATCGCCTCACGATATCGTTCAAGACTGTTTATGTAGAAATCCAATTCTTCCAAAATATTGTTCTTATTACAGAGAAACAGTTCTGCCCACATTTTTGGATTGAGCCATGCGACTCTGGTCAAATCCTTATAGCTGCCTGCGGAAAAGCCTTTGTGCCGGGTAGCTGTGGGGGATTTGATATAAGCGTTGCTGATAATATGGGGCATTTGAGAAGTAAATGCTATCATAGCATCGTGCTCTTGTGCGGTTGTTACAGAAAATGACCCAAATGCGCAGGGGGCAAGAATGTTTTTTATTTGCTCTAAAAGCTCCGGGTCATCGTAACGCGGGGGAACGAGTACCATAGGAGCCCCTTGAAAGAGGTTGGAGCGACTATATTTAAAGCCGGAAAAATGGGAACCGGCCATGGGGTGGCCGCCAATGAACGTAAACCCATACGTTTCAGCAAGAGGAAAACATTTACGGCAGATTTCATCCTTAATACCGCAGCAGTCAATTACAATGGCCTTCTTTGCAATAAGTGGTGCATTTTCCTTCAGCCATGCTATAGAGCCACCTGTATAAATTGCAAGCAGAATCAGGTCACAGACACCGATGTTGCTTGCATCCAGCGGTGATTGTACAACACCGGCAAGCTGGGCGAAAGAAAGTACGCTTTCGTCCTCCTCGCAAGCATATACGGTGTGTCCGGCTTTCGTGTAAGCACGGGCCAGGGAGCCTCCGATCAGGCCTAAGCCCAAGACACCGACATTCATCGGATCGCCTCCCGTACTTTCTGGATTCGTTGACTTAATTCGGCAAATTGGTCGGGAGTTAAAGACTGCGCACCGTCGCACAAGGCACAAGCCGGATTGTTGTGTACCTCGACCATAATGCCATCGGCACCGGCGGCAACGGCTGCCATGGCCATCGGGGGAACGAGAGCGGCTTTTCCGGTTGCATGACTGGGGTCAACAATAACGGGCAAATGGCTCAGCGTGTGTAAAACCGGTATCGCTGACAGGTCCAGAGTATTGCGTGTGTAGGTTTCATAGGTGCGGATACCGCGCTCGCAGAGGATCACGTTTTCGTTGCCTTCGCTCATAATGTATTCAGCACTCATCAGTAATTCCTGCAGCGTATTGGCAAGACCGCGCTTTAGAAGAATGGGCTTCTTTGTTTTACCGAGCTCCTGCAGCAGATCGAAGTTCTGCATATTGCGGGCGCCGACTTGGATAATATCCACATCCTCAAATAAGTCTATTGTACGTGCGTTCATGATTTCTGTAATAATGGGCATACCGGTTGCCTTTTTGGCCTCCAGCAAAAGGCGGATGCCCTCATCCTTAAGACCTTGGAACGCATAGGGAGAGGTTCGGGGCTTAAATGCACCACCGCGGAGAATTTGTGCGCCGGCTTCCTTGACGGACATAGCCACTTGAATGATCTGTTCCTCACTCTCAACCGAACATGGACCGGCAATGACTGCAAAATGTCCACCACCGATTTTGATATCGCCAGTTGTGATAATTGTGTCATTGGGTTGGAATTTGCGGTTTGCCTGCTTAAAGGACTCTGTGACACGCTTGACACTGTCGACAATTTCGAGACTGGTGAGCAGTTCGACATCAACGCGGCTGGTGTCACCAACCAGACCGAGGACGGTGAACTCCTTTCCTTCTGACACATGAACATCCAGATTCATGTTCTTTAGCCACCTTATCAGATGTGCGGCTTGATCCGGTGTTGTTCCACGTTTTAATACAGCAATCATAATACATTCTCCTAAAAAAAGCACCGCACAGAAACGATTCTGTGCGGCACTGAATTTACAGTGACAGTTAATTGAAACCTATGCAGCACAAATCGCTATTACTTTTTTTGAGTAAAAAAGTAATAGTAGCTAAAGAAGTACTGTGCAGCATGGATAACATTCAGCATATTTTGTCCCCCAAAATATGATTTTCTGTTATTATAGCACGCTGCAATATTTTTGCAAGTAGAAAAACAAAAAAGCAGCCATTTTTTGGCTGCCTTTTTGATTATGCCGTAATTGTAAATGCCTGCGTACCGGCAAGTGCACCGTTGAAGTAGATATCAACTGTGTAATCACCTGGAGTATCCGGCAATGAAGGGATGTCCAGTTCGCAGTAATTCCGGTACCACATATCGGTCCAGGTATGCTGCACAGAGGGGCAGCTAACGATCTTTCCGTCTGCATTGCGCATTACAAAAAGGGTTGTAATAATTTGATCGGAAACACCATAGGACTTTTTCAGTTTTACCAGGAACGATGCCTTTTCTCCAACGGCAAATGTGGTTGTATAGTCAGAATCGGAAAGATAGTAACGATTCCAGTTGGAGGAGGACGGTGTTTTGCACATGGAGAATACCATGTCTTCGGCGGTGACTTCATACCCTTCATAGCTGCACTGGAAAGGCGAGGAGTCCGGGGATGTGTATGTATAGGGCATTCCAAGGATCAACCTGCCAGTGGTATCCTGAAGTGTGATACTGTATGTCGCGCCGGGAATCAAGGGCGATATTTCTGCAGTATTGCCAAGGCAAAGAACTTCTTGCACTTCGGAGTCATCAACGGCGTACAGAAGAAGCCAGCCGTCGGGTGCGTTATCACTGGCCTCCCAGCTTAGAACCAGCTTGCTTGGGTCAGTTGTGTCAGTTTGGATGTTCTTTACGGTAATTGTGTTTTCGGGAACAAAAACCCGCTGGCTGACGCTCATACCGGCTGCAGTAACCTCTACAGTAAAACTATCCGTGTAATCTAAGTTTACAAAGGTCGCTGTTGGCTCAGATGTGAAGATAGTTTCGGAGTAGTCATCTCCGTTATAACAGTGAACAGCCCAGCTTTCGATGGCGGAATCTGCAGGCGCAGTCCAAGTGAGCGTTAACGCATTATCCATACAGCTGACGATTGTGAGATTTTCCGCATAGATCAGTTTGCTGGCAGTAAACTGGATTTCGTCATTGCCGGTAATATATAGGTCTGCCTCCGGAACCAATCTAAAGGTGTACTGCTTTCCTACCGTAAGGTCGGTAAGGGTAACCATATGAGAGGGGAAGGTTGCAACCTTTTCCTCTTCACCGTCGGCCCAATAGTGGACGTTCCACTGGTCGGAATCCAGTCCGTCAACTGTAAAACCTAAAATGGCTGTGCCGTCCTCGGCGCCGGTAACAGCACTGAATTGGACAATGCTGGTTTGCACGGGAGTCGAGTAGGCAGTTGATGCATCGCCTGTGATACGGTGGAAACCGGTTACAACTACTTTTACAGTGTATCCGGTGTCGGGAACCAAGCCCTTAAAGGTTGCTACACCATCAACTACCGGTTTTGTAAACTGGTTACCGTGGGAGTCAGAACAGACCACTGATAGGATAGATGTGTCAATATCAGATTTTACCAATACCGTCATGCTGTCCTCACTGCCAATTACTTCGATCGAATCAATTGTGACAAAGTAGTACTGCTGGACAAAGAATACGCCGGCAGTAAGCAGTGACAGCAAAAGCAGGACAAGGAGAGAATTGCGTACCCAATGGCGTTTACGTTTCGGTGCTTCCTCCGTAGTTTCTTCCGCATCGGGCGTGGTCTCAGGAGGTGCCTGTAAATCCTCTTCCGCGGCTGGTGCATCAGAAGCAGGTAAATCATCCGCTTCCTCGGAAGGGTGTTGCGCGTCTACGATAGGTTCCGGCATGGGAATTTCCACGGGATCCGGTGCCACAGCAGGCGCGGGAACGGGGTGAGCAGCCAGGTCATCAGCTTGCTCAAGCATTGCGGTCACATCTTCTGAGACTTCGGTATAAGAAATGTCGCTCATTTCGGGCAGCATATCCTCGTCTGATAAAAAGCTTAAGTTCTCAAACTCGTCTTCTTCATCGGAGGTTTCGGACGGCGGAGGCGTTTCCGTCTCAGTGGAATCGTCTACCATGACCGCATCGTCAGCCGAAATCACCTCGGGCACGTCCGCAATTTCGTCAGCGGTTGTCTCTTGCGTGGATGCTTCCTGTGGCGCTTCCGGGATTGGTTCGGCAATCTCGTCAGGGCAAACAGGGGGTGCAGGCGGTATGATGGGGGTGTCGTTAGCACCGTTCCGCTGCATATAGCTCACAAGTGCCTGGCCCATCTGCAAGGGATCCTGCCAGCGGTCCTGAGGATTTGGCGCGCAGGCTTTTAAAATAATTTCTGCCATTTCGTAATCCGCGTACGCTGGCGCAGGGAAAACTTGGTCAGGTGCTGTATTTCCGGTGAAAGGAAGCTCACCGTTGTTATAGGCCTGATAGAGTATCAGACCTACGGCATAGATATCCACAGTGGCATTTAAAGAAGAGAAGGCGTCTGTAATTTCCGGGGCAGTATATGCGCTGCGGTATTTATCGGGCAAGGAGGCGTACTGCAGAGAGTCCAGGCGGATGAAGCCCAAATCACCGATTGAGAATGTCTGTTCTGCGGTAACATAGACATTATTTGGCTTTAAAGCCACATAAAGGTATCCGGAACGTCTGCACACAGCCAGTGACGCGCACAAATCCAATCCCAGATTGATGGCACCAAGATGGGTCAGCGGCTGGCGACGAAAACACTTTTCAAGCGTTCTGCGGTAAGTACTGAGCAGGTATACCTCATATCCCGTACAGTCTTCCATTGGTACTGTCTGCCAGCTGTTATATGGGAGAAAACCTTCCAGGCGTGACAGGCGGTTTAAAATTTCTGCTTCTTCTATCACGCCATCTGCAAGGGATTTAAAATAAGACAGTGCGTCTTCTTTAGTAGCATATGCGCCGGTAAGCAGCAGGGCATCCAGTTGTGTCTGAGATGCGGGAATGGAAATGATTTTGACAATGCACTTGTTGTCAGTTTCATTTTCCATGGCAGGATAGCACCGTACACCATTATGGTCACTGATGGGACCTCCGACAGCGTATCCGTCAAGCATTGGCGAAATCAACTTAGGTTCAGACAAAAAAATCGCCTCCTTCTTTACAGAATATATCATAAAATAAAATTAAAAAAAAAGCAACTGCTTTGTAGTTGTTTTATTCAGCAAGAAATGCTATAATTATTTTGAAAACGAAAGCGAAGGCGTTTTCGCTGGCAAGGAGGCTTTATTATGAGTAAGATTATATGTGATGTCTGCGGTACGTCTTATCCGGAAACGGCAACGCAATGTCCCATTTGCGGCTGCGTTCGTCGGGGAGATGTCCATTCGGTAGATAGTAATACAAATCAAAAGGATGTTGTCCGCGTGAACAACCGTGTAAAAGGTGGACGTTTTTCCAAGTCGAACGTACGTAAGCGTACGCGTAGAAGTCAGGCATCGGCAAAGGCAGCCGCGGCTTCGCAAATTAAGAAACCGGAAAACGGTAAAAATGAAGGTAATAAGGGCCTTGTAATTACTGCGGTTATATTGCTCCTTGCAATTATCGCGGTGGTTATCTACATCGCAGTGCGCTTTTTCCTTCCGGAATTTATACCGTCCGGTGCTGAGACAACCAACAGCGCCGTTAACACGACCACAGACCCGACTGAAACAACCCAAGGAGAGGTTCTTTGTACAGAGTTGACACTGGATGTAAAGGAAATCGTTTTTGAGGTACCCAATGAAAGCAGAATGATCTATGCAACTGCTGCGCCTACCGATACCACGGAGGCCGTTGCCTATAGCTCCAGCGATGAGTCGATTGTCACGGTAAGCGCGGAGGGTAAGGTTACGGCAGTAGCGCCGGGTAAAGCCACCATTACAGTGACCTGTGGGTCTCAGACAGCTACCTGTGAAGTGGAGTGCGCGTTTACAGACCCAACTGAGGACACAACTGTACCTACAACCGATGAAACAACCGAGGCAACAACAGAACCTGTGGATAATTCCTTCAAACTGAACCGTATGGATATTACCTTCAGCCGTAAGGGAGACAGCTGGGTTATTTACGATGGAAACGTTTCTATGTCCAGCATTACCTGGATGACCGATGATGAGACCATTGCTACCATTGAAAACGGCAAAGTTGTTGCTGTGGGCAGCGGCGTCACCAAAGTGCATGGTGAATACAACGGTGAAAAGGCAAGCTGCATTATCCGTTGCTCCTTTGGAGCGGGGAACACCGGTGTTGCCGGAAGCGGCGGCGGTGTGTCTGAGGACGGTGGCGGTGTCGGCGGCAGCACTGGCGGGTATAAGGTATATACCGGTTATGGAAACGAGGCTTCCGATGTTTCCATCAAGGTTGGGGAGTCGTTCTCGTTGCATCTTAAAAATGCAGCCGGTGAATACGTAAGCGTAACTTGGACTGTTGCCAATACCGAAGTTTGCGCAGTTAACGGTAACAGTGTCTCCGGTGTAGCAGCCGGTGTTACGACAGTTTCTGCAACTCATGAGGGTGTGAGCTATTCCTGCACAGTACGTGTACATTAAGTAAAAGAAACGGCGGTATCCCGAGGATACCGCCGTTTTTATGTGGATACTTACTCTCCATCCACACAGGGGCGGTTCTTACGAAACAGCAGGCTGATACACCAAAGGCCAGCCAAACCGACGACTGCGTAAATAATGCGGCTAAAAAGAGCATCCTGACCGCCGAAGATCCACGCAACAAGGTCAAACTGAAAAATTCCCACCAATCCCCAGTTGATCGATCCGATGATGGACAAAATCAATGCTATGGTATCCATAAATCTACCTCCATTTCTTTTGGGTATCTGTATGTTACCCGATTGTATTAAAAATATGCACGGTGATGACACGTGATAATCCGGATTGCAATTTTTAGAAGAATCCTGTATAATACAAAAAAACAAAAAAGGGTGAAGATATATGGTTACACTTTATGAGGGCGCATTTGCCAAGATTAACTTGACTTTGGACGTGCTTGATAAGCGTGAGGATGGTTATCATAACCTAAAAAGCGTTATGCAGACCGTATCAATTCGCGATGATATTGAAATTGATCTGGGAACCGGAAAGCCTTGGACGCTATTATGTGATATGGAAAATGTACCCACGGACTCCAGTAATTTAGCGTGGAAGGCAGCGCAGGTATTTTTTGAAACAACAGGAAATGATCCTGATGGCATAGAAATCCGCATCCGGAAACGGATTCCGACCCAAGCGGGATTGGGCGGCGGCAGTGCTGACGCGGGTGCGGTGTTAAGAGCATTAAACCGCCATTACGATAATCCGCTTTCCATATTGGCACTGGCAGAGCTGGGTAGCATGGTTGGCAGCGATGTACCTTTCTGTACCTTGTGTGGAACAGCTATGGTAGAAGGCAGGGGAGAGCGGCTGCGTAAGCTGCCGGATTTGCCGGACTGCTTCTTTGTGGTGTGCAAGCCGGACTTTTCAGTGTCTACACCGGAGCTGTATGCCAAGTTGGATCAGACAGTCATTGCAAAACGTCCGGATCACCAGGCAATGGAAAGCGCGCTGCTGGCGGGTGAACTCGGAAAAATCTGTGAGAACATTTTGAATGTATTTGACCCTGTTGTTACCCAGGAACATCTGGAACTGAACTATATTAAGTCAATTTTCAACAGTTACGGTGCCGTTGCCTATCAAATGACCGGAAGCGGTTCGGCAGTATTTGCAATTGTAGATTCCTTTGAATATGCGGCTGTCATTTGCAATATGCTGAAAGAAAACTATCCGAGGGTATATATTGCCAAGCCTGTATAAATTACGTGAAATCCGTCCATACTGGAGTTATTTCAGTATGGACGGTGTTTTTATGAAGAAATTATGCAAATTCATTGGTGTACTTAGTGTATTGTGCCTATTGCTTTCAGCAATTATGCTGTCTGCTGACAAGCAAAAACTGCAAAAAAATGTACTCCGGTTACATGTTGTTGCAAATTCTGACTCTGAAGAAGACCAAGCCCGTAAATTGATGGTACGCGACGCTGTGATTACTTATTTGCAGCCAAGGCTACAGGGAATTACCGGAAAAGAAGAGGCAATTATGATGATTACTAAAGAATTGCCGAAACTGGACACGGTTGCCAACGGTGTGTTGCAGGCAAATGGCGCTTTGCAGACAGCGACGGTATCACTTTGCCGGGAAGAATTTAATACCCGCACATATGATACATTTCAGCTGCCTGCCGGAATTTACGACGCACTGAAGGTTGAAATTGGAGATGCTGTGGGAAGAAACTGGTGGTGTGTGGTTTTTCCTTCTCTGTGTATACCGGCAACGACACATGGATTTCAAGATGTTGCAGTATCATCCGGCTTTGGAGAAGGCCTGAGCAGCACACTTTCAGGAGAATCTGGTTATGAGATTCGCTTTTTCCTGTTGGATTGTTTGGGTAAATTGCAAAATTTATTGCATCGCGGATAAGTTGTCCTGTAATTTTCGGATACTTTATGGTATAATAGTTGAAATTATCAGAAGATCCGAGAGGAAGTGTAGTATGCTGACTTTGCTTTTAGGGCCGGACTGGACTGCTAACCGGGAAGCGGTTTTGAATCGAATTGCAACAGATGTACGTAATGAAAAGCAAAACCGTATTTTGATGGTACCGGAGCTGATCAGCCATGATACGGAGCGAAGGCTTTGTGCCGCAGCGGGGGATACGGCCAGCCGTTTTGCAGAGGTTCTGTCTTTCAGCCGCTTAGCAAGGCGAGTCGCAGATGAAGTAGGACACGGGCTGGATACTTGCCTCGATGACGGTGGCCGGGTGGTTGCTATGGCGGCTGCTGCCAGACAGCTTCACAGCCGGTTAAAAGCATACGCTGCGGTGGAGACAAGACCGGAGTTCCTCACAGGGCTTGTAGATGCAATAGATGAGTTCAAACGCTGCTGCATCACGCCAAAGGATCTTAATGTTGCCGCGTTTCAGACAGAGGGGAGTCTTGCTCAAAAACTAGAGGAGCTGGCGCTGCTTTACGAGACTTATGACAGCCTGTGTCAGTTGGGAAAGCGTGACCCCAGAGACCAGATGACATGGCTTCTGGAGCAACTGGAGGATAGCGACTTTGCGCAGAACCATACTTTTTACATAGATGGATTTCCGGACTTTACCCGTCAGCATATGGCAATTTTGGAGCATTTGATTGTAAATGCCCCAGAAGTTGTTATCAGTATGAACTGCGATGTGCCGAACTCTCGAAAAATTGCGTTTGAAAAGGCCGGTGAGACAACAGCGCAGCTGATTCGGTGTGCGGACAGAGCGGGGATTTCTACAGAAATTGTGAATATCCCCGCCGCAACCACTGCTTTGCGTCCACTGCGCGATAAGCTGTTTCAGGGGAGAATCGAAGAGAAGCTACCCCAGCTTTTTGTATACCAAACGGATTCTGTTTACACTGAATGTCTGCTGGCCGCAGAACGTGTTCTAAAGCTGGTACATTCCGGTGCGCGCTATCGGGATATCAGTGTTGTCTGTACGGACATGGCAGTTTATCAGAATGCCGTAAGCACGGTATTTCAGCGCTGCCGGATCCCGCATTATATCTCCGGAACCGAGGATATTCTGGAAAAGTCCGTGATCCGCACGGTTCTGTCTGCAATCGACGCAGCGCTCAGCGGTTTTGAACAGAGAGATGTTTTCAGATACATGAAGTCAATCTTATCCCCTGTAGACCAGCAGACTAGCGACCTAATGGAAAACTATGCGGTTATCTGGAATATTCAGGGCACCCAGTGGCAGAAGGAGTGGACAAATCATCCTGCCGGTTTGGGAGAACCCTGGAGCGAGCAGGCATACTGTACTTTAAATTCGCTCAATAGCGCGCGCCAACAGATGATAGAACCGCTCGTTCGGCTTCGGAAAAACTTTTTAGCAGGCAAGTGCCTGCGGGAACAGGTACTAGCTTTATACCGTTTTTTAGAGGACATTGCGCTTTCTGCGCGTCTTTATGACCTTTCCCAGGAGATGGACAGTGAGGGCGATAACGCAGATGCACAAATTCTGGACCAATTGTGGGAAATCCTGCTTTCAGCTCTGGAGCAGCTGTATGACATGCTGGGGGATACAGTTTGGGATGCAGAGACCTTCGTGCGGCTGTTAAAGCTTTTGCTGAGCCAGTATACAGTCGGTACCATTCCGCCGGTACTGGATGCGGTTATGGCAGGTCCTGTCAGTGCCATGCGCTGCCAGCAGCAAAAGCATTTGATTGTTCTCGGCGCGCTGGAAGGAAGTCTGCCAGGATATGCCGGGATATCTGGGGTTTTGTCAGATCAGGAGCGAACACTCCTTAGGGAAATGGGCGTACCTTTAACCGGAGGAGCCATGGACGGCCTTCAGGTGGAGTTTTCCGAAATTTACGGTGTATTCTGCGGAGCGGAGGAAACGGTCTGTATATCCTGCCCGTCGGGACAGCCCTCCCATTTATACCGCCGCATGAGCAGCTTGTCCGGTGGAGAGCAGCCGCATATCGAAGATGCGCTTGGTGCAGCACAGGCGGATGCGTATGAGGCAGCTGCGCTGCTTTCCCGATATAATGCTAAGGATGTGGCGGATGCACTGATGCTGACGGATACATACACGGTTATGGAATCCTGTAAGCAGCATGTGCTTGGCACTGTCATGCCTCAGACGGTCACACAGCTTTATGGACATAAACTGAACCTTTCAGCATCCCAGGTAGACACATTGGCCAATTGCCGCCTGTCCTACTTTTTGAAATACGGATTGAAGGCCAGAGAGCGGAAGGCAATCAGTGTTGACCCGGCTGAGTTTGGTACATATGTACACGCTGTTTTGGAGAATACAGCCAGAGATATTATGCAGATGGGTGGCTTTCATCAGGTATCACTGCAGCAAACGCTGGAGATTGCCGGGAAACACTCTGCGGCATATTGTGCTGAGCGGTTTAGTCAAATAGAGTCCGAGCGCTTAAGCTACCTTTTCCGGCGCAACGGGCAGGAACTAAGCATGGTGGTTGAGGAGCTGTGGCAGGAATTGCGCGAGGCTGCGTTCACTCCTTGCGGATTTGAAATTGGGTTTGGTGATGGGGAAGAGATGGAGCCCATTTCCATACCGGACTGTATGCTGGATGCCCAGTTGCGCGGATTTGTCGACCGTGTGGATGTCTGGCAGGAAGACGGACGCAATTATTTCCGGGTTGTGGATTACAAGACCGGAAAGAAAGATTTTGATTACTGCGACGTGTTTAACGGTCTTGGCTTGCAGATGCTCCTGTATCTGTTTGCACTGCAGGAAGCAGGTGAACAGCTTCTGGGTAAGCACGCTGTACCGGCGGGAGTTCAGTATTTCCCGGCCCGGGCACCGCTGGTTTCGGCTGATGGGGTTCTTACGCCAACAGAGGCCGCGGAAGCCAGAGAGAAAATGTGGAAGCGCAAGGGCATGTTGCTTAATGATGAGGAAGTTTTAGCTGCAATGGAACCGGGCGCTGAACCGAAGCGGCTGAGCTATGTCAGAAAAAAAGACGGTAGTATTTCCGGCGATTTGGCCGATAGAGAGCAATTTGCACTGCTTAAATCCTACATTTTTAGACTGCTGGGACACTTGGTTGACGAGATTGCATCCGGTAAATTACAGCCCAATCCCTATACCCGGGGAACCAGTCACAACGCATGTACCTACTGTCCCTACGGTGCTGTCTGTCACCCGGAGCATGTTGCGGAGCGGCGTAACTATAAGACAATGACTGCCCAGCGTTTTTGGGAAGAGGTGGAAAAGGAGATGAAGAAGCATGGCTGAGAAATTGACACCTGAGCAGCATCTAGCAGTACATAATCGTGGCGGAAAGCTTCTTGTCTCTGCTGCCGCCGGTTCAGGAAAAACCAAGGTATTGGTTGACCGGCTGCTTAGCTATATTTTAGACCCTGTTCAGCCGGCCAATGTGGACGATTTTCTGATGATAACCTATACCAAGGCTGCAGCATCGGAGCTGCGGGGGAAAATTGCTGCAAAACTGACACAGGCGATTGCGGATGCACCGGAGAACCGGCATCTGCAGCGTCAAATGCAGCGGTTGTACCTCGCGAAAATATCAACAGTCCATTCCTTCTGTGCAGATGTTTTGCGGGAGTATGCTTACCGGCTGGATATAGCTGCTGATTTTCGTGTTGCCGATGAGAGCGAATGCAGGCAACTGAGAAGCCGTACGCTGGAACAGCTACTGGAGAATGCCTACGCCCTTGCCGGTGAGAATGCGGATTTCCGGGCATTTATTGACACGCAGGGTCTGGGACGGGATGACCGACAAATCCCCGAGATTATTTTGCAGGTTTATAACAGTGCCAGATGTCACCTGAATCCGGATGAGTGGCTTTCCTGGTGTGTACAAGCTAGTAGTAGCCAGAATGTGACCGATGCCGCAAGTACAGTTTGGGGCCAATATCTTATTCAGGATCTCCACGGCTATTTGGATTTTCAGTTGGAAGCATTACAGAAATGTTTAGAAAGCGCAAACAGAACGGAGGGTATGGAAAGACCTGCGGCGTTGCTTACGAATACCGTTGCGCAGCTATCCGCACTGCGTAGCTGCGGGACATGGGAGGATGTTATTTCCCATTCTCGAATCGACTTTGGAAGATTGGTTTTTTCCAAGAAATGTGGAAATTTAGACCTTGCTGAGCAGATAAAAGCTGTTCGCAGTGCCTGTAAAAAGGGCCTGGAAAAGAAACTGCGCAGCTTTGCCGATGCAAGCGGACAGGTTTTACAGGATTTACAGGCTACAGGCAACGCAGCCAGAGGATTGGTTTCTCTTGTCCGGCAGTTTGCTGCTGATTTTGAAAAGGCGAAGCGTGTGCGCAGGATTTTAGATTTTGGTGATTTGGAGCACAAGACCCTGGATCTGCTTTTGGGCAAAAGCCGCAGCGGTATCACCCAGGCGGCCAACGATATCGGTGTGCGCTTCCGGGAAATCATGGTGGATGAATACCAGGACTCCAATGCAGTGCAGGATGCAATATTTTCCGCGCTTACGCATAACCGGCAGAACTGTTTTATGGTAGGTGATGTAAAGCAATCCATCTATCAGTTTCGTCTGGCTGACCCCGAGATCTTTATTGAAAAATACAATAACTATGTTAACGCCGCGGATGAAACGGTTACTGGAGGAAGAAAGGTGCTGCTCAGCAGCAATTTCCGCTCCTCCAATGGTGTAATTCAAGCGGTCAATAATGTGTTTTCCCTGTGTATGTCTCCCCGGGTGGGGGGCCTGCATTACGGTTCCGAGGAAATGCTCCGTGAGGGTATAGAACACAGTTCGCTGGGTGAACCGGAGGTGTCCCTTTACGGTATTGCTGTGGAAGAGGATACCTATGGGGAGGAATCAGCATTTGTGGCAGATGAAATTGCCCGCCTTCTGGATGGAACACACATGGTTCGCAGTGGAGACGGATTGCGTCCAATTACACCGGAGGACATTGTAATCTTATTGCGCTCCCCTGGCTCTGTTGGCGGCGAGTTCCGGTATGCGCTTGAGAGCAGAGGGATACCCTGCACTACCGGTGACAGTGCGGATTTGCTGGCGACTGAGGAGATCAGTACTATACGGGCCCTATTACAGGTTATTAGCAATCCCATGCAGGACATCCCTTTATTAGCAGTACTTACCAGTCCTGTTTTCTGCTTTACAGCCGAGGAACTTGCTTATATGCGCAGTCAAAACCGGCAAAGCGATATTTTTACATTATTACAGCAATCAGACACAGAAAAGGCTGTGTGCTTTCTGCGAACACTCGCAGTACTGCGCAAGGAAGCAAAGCGTTATGGCCTTTCACGGTTCTTAACGCGCATTTTGCTTCACACCAGACTGGACAGCATCTATGCGACCAAGGAAGATGGCGATGAGAAGGTAGCAAATATTCAGTCGTTCTGTCAAATTGCAGCCGCCTATGAATCTACAGGGCATAAGGATTTAGAGCAGTTTCTGGATTATTTGCAGTCGATGGAAGAGTGTGGGCTGATTGTGCCCGGCGCGGAGAAAACCGGTGGAGCCGTAACGATTATGAGTATCCATAAATCGAAGGGCTTGGAGTTTCCGGTGGTATTTTTGTGTGGCTTGTCCCGGATGTTTAACCAGGAAAATACCCGTGCGCAGGTTTTGTGTCATAAGGAGCTTGGTCTGGGCCTTTGCTGTGTGGATACTGTGCAAAGAATCCGCTACCCTTCCATTGCCAAACGTGCCATAGCTGCAAAACTTGCAGCAGATGGAATCTCTGAAGAAATGCGTGTCTTATATGTTGGGATGACACGGGCAAAGGACCGTCTGATTATGACGTATGCCGCAAGAAACTTAGAGAACCACCTGCGTGAAATGGCATTACGCATGGATTTAACAAGCCCCGTCTTGATGACAAGTGAAGCTGACTGCCCCGGCGCATGGGTTCTTATGACTGCGCTGAGACGGACAGAAGCAGGTGCCTTTTTCCAGCTATGCGGACATACGCCGGATAGCGGCTTTCGGGAGCCTGCATGGAATATTCAGATTGTCAACGGGACAGAAAATGCTGTTTTAGAGGAACGGGCACAGGAGACAGCACGTTTCCCGCAGCAGTGGGTGGACCGCTTGAAAAATTCACTTTCCTTTACTTACGCCCATGCTGCTGCAACACAGATACCTTCAAAACAAACCGCTACCCAATTAAAAGGCCGCGTAAAGGATCAAGAGGTTGCGGAAAACACTGTAGAGCAGGAAAAGCGTGTGAGAAAATTTCGGCTGCCGTCTTTTGTGAAGGACAGGAAAGAACCAAATGCGTACGGCAATGCAGTTCACGCAGTTATGCAGTACATCCGCTATCAGGCTTGTACCAGTGCAGACAATATACGTCAAGAGCTTGCGCGTATGCAGGCAGACGGACTGATAACGTCTGAGCAAGCAGAATTGATAGACTGTGAAAAAATTTGGCGCTTCTTTGCAACACCGATTGGGAGCAAGCTGCAGTCCGGAATTTCAGTTTTGCGTGAGTTTAAATTCTCTGTTTTGGTAGACGCAAACCTGTACTATCCGGATGTCACAGATGAGCAGGTGCTGCTGCAGGGCGTTGCGGACTGCGCGATTTTGGAGCCGGACGGGATAACGGTTATTGATTTTAAGACCGATTATGTCACGCAGGCGTCACTGCCGCAAGTGGTTGAACGTTACCGACCGCAGGTGATGGCCTATACCCAGGCGTTGTCTCGCATTTACAAGACCAATATCAAAGAGGCCATGCTGTACTTTTTCAATATGGATGGATTTGTGTCGGTTTTGGACTCAGAAGCGGACTCTTTTTAACGCACAGACGTAATCTTAGAAATATTGGATAAAATAATTCCCATTTGCCGGTGTACAATGCTGCAAGCCAATGGCAAATGGGAATTATTTTTATATTTTGTAGTGGGTCAAACCAGAGATATATTGACGATCTCCAGAATAAATGCTATTACGGCACAGAACAGAAGAAAAATACTGTATTTTCTGATGTTTTCTGGCTCTGTTCCGGATTTGTTTTTGAGAACAGCAGATACTTTCTCGGAAAAGAATACGCCCAGAAGTGCGGCGATAAGTACTATGCTATCAACGATAAGTAAAGCAATGTTCAGTGTAGTGAGTCTTGCTAACATGGTAAGCGCCTCCTTTTTCTATATAATATCATATTTTCGTTGTAATTGCACGATAAAAATGTGTGTGGAAGGAAATTTCCACACACATTTTTTGATGGGTAATCTGCAGAACCGGTGTTAACTGTTTATCGGCTGTTTCTGTTCTGGTTCTGGTTCTGGTTCTGGTTGTTCTGATTCTGATTCTGGCTGTTCTGATTGTTCTGGTTCTGATAGTTCTGGTTCTGGTTGCTCTGGTTCTGATTCTGGCTGTTCTGATTGTTCTGGTTCTTATTCTGGTTGTTATTCATAGTTACTACCTCCGTTTTCTGTTTGCGGCTATGCCGCTACAATAGCATGCCCAATAAATCACGATTTATCCTTGGCCTTGAAAATTAGGCTTACCACAAGACCGGAGACTATGGCAGCGGTTATGCCGCCGGCGGTTGCTTTTAGCCCTCCGGTGAGAACACCGAGAAAACCGTCTTCGTTTATGGCTTCCTTTACGCCCTTTGCAAGATTGTATCCAAATCCGGTTAACGGTACAGTGGCCCCGGCACCGGCAAACTCAACGAGCGGTTCGTAAACACCGATTGCACCCAGCAGTACGCCAATAACAACATAGCTGACAAGGATTCGCGCTGGTGTAAGCTTTGTTTTATCGATGAGAATCTGACCGATCAGACACAAAAGACCACCTATCATAAATGCTTTTATATAGTCCATTTTACCCTCCCATGATGGAAACGGCGTGGCAAACACCGGGAATTGGCAAGCCTTGCTGGGTTGAAGTAGGGGACAGAAGTGCTCCGGTTCCGCAGAAGAGAATACGCTTTAGCTTCCCTGCGTGCAGTTTGTCCAACAGATAGCCGCACAGTGTGATTGCACTGCAACCGCACCCAGAGCCGCCTGCGTGCACATCCTGCTTCAGCAGGTCAAACACCAGTGTTCCGCAGTCTGTCACTTTACCTCCTATGCCAAGACCTTCCCGCTGGGCCATTGTCAGCAAAACGTCTTTGCCTAGCTGTCCCAAATCTCCGGTGACAATCAAATCAAAATCATCTGCACTCACGGATAAATCCTGAAAATGGGCGCGGATTGTTGCCAATGCAGCCGGGGCCATAGCTGCTCCCATATTGTTAGCATCCTTGATTCCCAAATCGGTGACTGTACCTACAGTGCAGGCTGTGATTTTAGGGCCTTTGCCGGATTGCCGCACGAGCGCAGCGCCGGAGCCTGTGACAGTCCACTGTGCTGTTGGTGTGCGCTGGCCGCCATAACCGAGCGGGAAACGGTACTGACGCTCCGAGGATGCAAAGTGGGAGGAGGTCATGGCAACGACGTTGTCTGAAAAACCCCCGCCGACAGCCATTGCCGCCATCAGCAGACTTTCGGACATTGTTGAACAAGCACCGTAAAGGCCAAGGTGGGGGACACCGGTATTTCTTAGAGTAAAGGATGAGCCGATACACTGATTTAGTAAATCACCGGAAAACACCATTCCAAAATCCTTCATTTTCATGTTGGCCTTTTCCGCTAACTTTTCCAGTGCCAACTGCTGCATTCGTTTTTCTGCCTGTTCCCAGCTTTTTTGGCCGAAGTAGGAATCGTTTTGCAGGATATCAATTGAATTTGCCAGAGGCCCTTCCGATTCTTTTTTTCCCGCAACGCTTGCCCAAGCCGTGATAACAGGCGGTGTTTCCAGGATAAAGCTCTGTTTTCCTTTTTTTAGATTCGGCATAATATTCACCTCCTGTTTTTGCTAGTATGTACATACATAATAAAAAAATACCGACACATACAGTGTCGGTATTCTATGATTGCATAGTTATTTGCCGGCCAAAGCTCTTTCCAGCCAGACGCAGCCAAAGTCAAGTGCGGTATAAAGGCCTGCTTTTTCGCCTTTTTTTACAATGCGGTCTCTGCTTTTTACGGCCGGGTCAGTTAATTGAAGCTGAACCGAGACGCGTGTAGCGATATCTGTGTCATTTACTTTCTTGGTTTCCAGAATCTGCAGCATAACAATGTGACTGTCTGCCATGGAGCCGTAGTAAATCAAATTGTCTTTGCGCATCAGCGGATGCCCTTTATATGTTAAGACTGTCTTTTCTTCGGACATAGTTACCCTCCTTGAAATAAAGTAGGGAGGCTTTTGCGGCGGCAAAAGCCTCCCATGGAATTAGTGTTTATCAAACAGATAGCAGTGAACCAGTGCCTGCAGAAGCTCATCACGGTCGATTTTACAAATCATATTACGGGCATTGTTGTAATTGGTGATATAGGTAGGATCTTCTGTAAGCAGATAACCAACGATCTGGTTGATGGGATTATAACCCTTTTCATTCAGAGCATCGAACACATTGCGAAGAATACTCCGCATATTCTCTTTGTCATCAGTGGGTACTGTGAACTTAATTGTGTTTTTAGTATTTTCCGCCATTGGGCCGACCTCCTTCCGGTTAATAGAGTTATTATACTCCAATTTTTGAAGGGTGTAAAGTGTTTTGAAATAAAAATTTTATTAAATTTAGCGCAGAACAGCGTCCAATTCTTTTTTCAGTGCATCCAACACTTTCGCAACTACCTGCTCAGAATCGGCATCTGTGAGGGTGCGGTCGTCCGCACGAAGCTCCAGTGCAAAAGCCATGCTCTTCTTGCCCAAAGCGATTCCGGTGCCGCGGTAGATATCAAACAGGCGGATATTTCTTAGTAGCTTACCTGCGGCCGCGCGAATACAGTCTTCAACCTGTGCCACAGTAACAGATTCATCGCAGACGATTGCCAGGTCTCGGGAAACCGTGGGATATTTAGGCAGGGGCGCGTAGGTTGCTTCCGGATTTTGCAACGTGCTTAAAAGAGTAAAGTTAATTTCCGCACAGAAAAGCTCGCTGTCAATGCCGTAATTTTTTGCCACCAGAGGGTGGATCTGGCCGATATAGCCTACATCAACACCGGCGACGCTGACAGCGGCGCAACGGCCGGGGTGATAGGTCGGATTGGTGGTTACGGCTGTATACCGAGCTGTGGGCATCCGCAGACCGGAGAGAATGGCTTCCAGTTCACCCTTTAGAGTGAAGAACGTCTCATTAGTGCCATAGGTTCCCAGAACAAGGATTTTGGGTTCGTCCGGCAGGACATTGCCTTCGGTGGGCAGGTAAATCTTTGCCAGCTCATAGAGCTTTGCGGACTTATTATGATAAGCACTGTTACGGCTGAGGATATCCAGCATGGAGGGCAGAGCAGTAGTACGCATTACAGAGGTATCCTCACCCAGAGGATTCTGAATCCGTAGCGTATTGCGAAGAGGGGAGTCAGCCGGCAGGCGAATCTGGTCGAAAATTGTGGGTGATACAAAAGAATAGGTGATAATTTCGCTATAGCCCAGAGCCCGGCAAAGGCTACCGGTCTTCGTCTCAAGCTTCATGATGGGGGAATAGCCGCCCTGTGTAGAAGTTTTGAAGGCTGTAGTGGGAATCTCGTTATAGCCGTAGGAACGGCCCACTTCTTCGGCGATATCTGCCATCAGATTCAGGTCAGGACGCCAGGAGGGAACTTGGATGATACCCTCCTCCACGGGAATTTCAAGCAGGTTGAGGTACTTTACCATGTCCTTCTCAGAAATGGACGTACCCAGCAGACTGTTGATTTTCGCAGGCTCCAAGGTGATGGTCTTCGGCTGGGGAACATAATTGATAATGTCGATGATGCCGTCCATAATATCACCGCAGGCCAGGGCTTCTACCAGTTCACAGGCACGCTGTACAGCGGGAAGGGTCATCATGGGGTCAAGATTCTTTTCGAACTTGCCGGAGGCTTCTGTGCGCATACCAAGCGCCAGGGCGGTCTGACGAATAGAAGTTCCGTTGAAATTAGCGGATTCAAAGACAACACAGGTGGTATCTTCACGGATCTCGGAGTTTTCGCCGCCCATGATGCCTGCCAAACCAATGGGTTTATTATCGTCGGCTATCACCAGCATACCGGGCTTCAGGGGACGGACAGTGCCGTCTAGAGTGGTCATTGTTTCGCCTTCCTCACTCTCCCGGACAATAATCTTACCGGCGGCAACGTATCTGTAGTCGAAGGCGTGCATGGGCTGACCATACTCCAGCATTACATAGTTGGTAATATCGACAATGTTATTGATAGGACGGACACCGTTGGCACGCAGACGGTCACGCATCCACTTGGGGGAGGGGCCAATTTTAACGTTTGCTGCCATTCTTGCTGTGTAGCGGTTACACAGCTCGGTTGCAGGAACCTCTACGTCCAGCTTTTCGTACATAGAACCGGCATCGCTGCCCTTGACGACCGGCGTATGGTGCTGCATAGCCTTGCCGAATGCAGCAGCGGATTCGCGGGCCAGGCCGATGATGGAATAGCAATCCGGGCGGTTGTTGGTAATTTCAAAATCGACAACTGTATCATCATTGCCGATAACCGTGTTGACATCATCGCCGGGCTTGCAGTCCTCTTCAATAATCCAGATACCATCTTCGATAGCGTAGGGGAAATCACCCAGCGTAAGATTTAATTCACTCAGAGAGCACAGCATGCCGTTGGAGGGCACACCACGCAGCTTGCCCTTGGTAATATGCACACCGCCGGGCAGCCAGGAATTGTGCAGTGCGGCGGGAACCAGGTCACCCTCATGCACATTTTGCGCACCGGTAACAATTTGTACAGGTTCTTCCTGACCAATGTCAATCTGGCAGACCCACATATGGTCGGAATTCTCGTGGCGTACAATGGAGAGAACCTTGCCAACGACAACATTTTTAATTTCAGCGTCCAGCCGTTCATAGGTTTCCACCTTTTGACCAAAGATGGTCAGAGTCTCTACATACTCTTTATCAGAGACAGCGGACAAATCTACAAATTCTTCATTAATCCATTTTCTGTTCAGTTTCATTGTCTGTGCCTCCTTAGAACTGGTTTAAGAACCGGACATCGTTATCGAAAATAAGACGCAGGTCATTGATGCGCAAACGGCCCATGGCCATACGCTCAAGTCCCATACCAAAAGCAAAACCGGAATACTTTTCGGGGTCGATGCCGCAGTTGGCAAGAACATCGGGGTGTACCATGCCGGCACCGAGCAGCTCAATCCAACCCTCCCCGTGACAGGTTGAGCATACTTGACCGCCTACTTCACCTGTGCCGTGGCACTTGTGACACTGCATGTCCATTTCGCAGCTGGGCTCTGTGAAGGGGAAGTGATGGGGACGGAAGCGCATAACGGAGTCCTCTCCGTAGATATTTTTCATAATAGCGACCAGAGCGCCCTTCAAATCACCCATAGTGATATGCTCATCTACCACAAGACCTTCGATCTGGTGGAACATGGGAGAGTGGGTTGCATCGGCTTCGTCCTTACGGAATACCCGGCCAGGTGCCAGCATACACAGCGGGGGCTTATGGTTTTCCATATAACGAATCTGCATGGGGCTGGTCTGGGTGCGCAGCAGGACAGAGTCATCGTCTGTAAAATAGAAGGTGTCAGACCGGTCGCGGGAGGGATGGCCTTCTTCAATGTTCAAACGGGTGAAGTTATAACTGGCCAGTTCAACCTCGGGTCCGTCAACGACCTGGTAACCCAGACCCACAAAGATCTCTTTGATCTGATCCAGAACCTGGTTCATGGGATGCTGATGACCCATAGCCACAGCCTCTCCGGGAATGGTTACATCCAACGCCTCACTTGACAGCTTTTGCTCCAGTACAGCTGCATCTATAGCACTCTTACGTGCTTCAAGTCTTTCCTCAATTAAAGCGCGGACGGAGTTGGCCAGCTGGCCCATTACCGGACGCTCCTCAGCGGAAAGCTTACCCATTTGCTTTAAAACGGCAGTCAGCTCACCCTTTTTGCCGAGAAAACGTACACGAAGCTCCTCCAACGCAGCGGGAGTCGCTGCGGCCTCAAGCGCAGCGATGGCTTGCTGCTTAATTTGCTCTAACTGTTCTTTCATGCTTATTACTCCTTCCTGAAAACAGGTAAATTACAAAAAAATAGTCCATCATCCCAAATCGGGACGAAGGACACTTACCTCCGCGGTACCACCCGCAATTCGCCATATGGCGCAGCTCATCGGTGCAGACACACCTGTCATTGATAACGGAATTACCCGGCCAATCCTACTGAAAATTTCAGACCGCAGCTCCTGGGGGAAAGCCCGATGCTGTGCGCAAGCGGTTCCCACCATCCCGCTCTCTCTGTAAACGCAGCTTCAACATAAGGCAGCCCAATCATAGCCATTGCAATATTGTGATGATTTTAGCATAGTTACAGCAGAATTGCAAGCGCAATTTGTGTTTTTACGGAATTTGCTGCACGTTTTTGCGGTTTTGCAGTTGTACTTGCAATATTGTATCTAAAAAATTATAATAGAGATTAGAAAACAGGTGTGGAGGTAAGGTATGGAATTTTTGACAATGACGGATACGGATATCCAAATGCTGCTGCCTCGGCGGAAACCGGAAACACACAAGGGTGATTATGGTAAAATTCTGTTGCTCTGCGGCAGTAAGGGATATACCGGTGCGGCTGCGCTTGCGGCCATGGCGGCACTGCGGACCGGTGCCGGTCTTGTGTATTTGGGCGTCCCGGAATCTATTTATGCCATTGAGGCGGTAAAACTCAATGAGCCTGTTGTGTGTTCACTGCCGGATACAGACGGGAAGCTGTCTAAGGAAGCGGCAGGCTGCGTCCTTTCGCGCCTTTCCAATGTGGATGCGGTTTTAATAGGGCCGGGACTGGGACAATCAGATGGAGTGTTTTCTGTAACTAGGACAGTGCTTGAAAGTTTCTCTGGGCCGGTGGTTTTGGATGCCGATGGCATAAACGTTCTTTCTGTGCATAAGGATATTGTGCGTGGAAGGACGAGTCCCACAATTCTTACGCCGCACATGGGGGAATTCTTGCGATTTGGCGGCGTGGCTAACATGGACAGGGCAGCAGCAGCCGCAACGCTTGCACGAGACCTAGGCGCAGTTGTTGTGTTGAAAGGACACAACACTGTGATTACGGACGGAGTACAGTGTTACCTCAACCAAACAGGTAACCCCGGCATGGCTGTTGGCGGATGCGGTGATGTACTTGCCGGCATAATTGTCAGCTTGCTGGGGCAGGGAATCTTGCCTCTGGAAGCGTCTGCGGCCGGCGCATGGCTTCACGGAGCAGCCGGTGATATCTGTGCGCGTGAAATTGGGCAGTATGGTATGCTGCCAAGCGATATGATTAATGTGCTTCCGCGACTTTTAAAGTAGGGCGGGATTGGATGAAACGTGTGATTGCTGTTATTTTATTGCTCATTATATTTTCCGGATGCGGAGAGAAAGACGGTGCGATGGATCGGCCAATGACGCTGCGAAAGAAATTGCTTGATGGAAACGGATGCCGTTTTGATGCTACAATTACTGCCGATTACGGTGATGCAGTGTATACCTTTTCCATGGAGTGTCAGGCAGATGCACAGGGCAATCTAACGTTTACTGTAAAAGCCCCGGAGACGATTTCCGGTATTACAGGAGTTATATCGGATAGCGGAGGAAAACTTACATTTGACGGACAAGCACTTGCCTTTGCAATGCTGGCAGATGGTCACGTTACGCCGGTCAGTGCTCCCTGGCTTCTGATCAAAACACTGCGCAGTGGGTATTTAAACGCTTGCGGCAATGACGGTGAATACACGAAGATTTCCATTGATGACAGTTATGAGGCGGATGCGCTGCATCTGGATGTATGGATTGATGGGAATCTGCTGCCTGTGCGTGGAGAAATCCTGTGGCAGGGCAGGAGGGTTGTGTCGCTTGAGGTCGGCAATTTTGTATATTTGTAGCTTTTTGTCATGTGATGCATAGGATAAATTGCACGCACTGTCGTATATTTTTCGCGGGGATGTGGGAAAATAGAATCAGCCCCACTGAATACGGATGATACGAGAGCGCGGGCAATGATTCTTCGGAGTGTGAAGCACATGGAAAGCTCGGTTAAGCGCGGCGATATTTTCTACGCGGATTTGTCTCCGGTTGTCGGAAGTGAACAGGGAGGAACCAGACCGGTTCTGATTGTACAAAACGATACCGGCAATCGTCATTCTCCAACAGTAATTGCAGCGGCAATTACCAGTCAGACCGGAAAAGCCCGTCTGCCGACCCATATCAACATAGCCGGCGGAAGTGTTGGACTCAGCAAAGATTCCGTGATTTTGCTGGAACAAATCAGGACAATTGATAAGCGACGGCTTAGAGAACACATGGGTAAGCTAGATGAGCACCATATGGCCTTGGTTGATGATGCCATTGCGGTCAGTTTTGGACTTGGCGAGAACAGGACTACATGAAAGCCCCCCTTGCTGCATAGATTTGCAGCAGGGGGGAAACTTTATGTATGAAGTTTATGATGTTATGCTGCAGGACAGCAAGGTTGGCAGGGTCGAAGTGACCCGTGAGGGATTATACTACCGCTTTCGCTGCAAATGTCAACTGCCGGATACTGAGATTTACACGATTGTCGCAAGCAATGAAAAATGCCAGTGGAATCTGGGCGTGTGTGTGCCCGGAGCAAACGGTGCATGTCTGGACACACGTGTTGCGGTAAAACACATAGGTGAGACGATGGGAACATTTCTTGCTGTATCCAAAGAGAAAAGTAAGCAGATGATGTTCATTCCTGTGCAGCCGGAAAGCCCATTTGCGTACATCAGCGCATTACAAGAAGCAAAATTCGGTATACAGGGGAACAAACCTGGTGTCTGGATAAGAAAATCAAATATCTAGTTCCAGTCCTACCGGGCAGTGGTCGGAGCCAAGCACATCTGCGTAAATCGGTGTTTGACGAATACGGTCAGCCAACCGGTTGGATACTAAAAAGTAGTCAATACGCCAACCGGCGTTGTTTTTGCGCGCATTGAACATATAGCTCCACCAAGTATATGCGCCGGTAGCATCCGGATTTAAGTGGCGGAATGTATCCGTAAAACCGGAGGACAGCAGCTGAGAAAAGCAGTGACGCTCTTGATCGGAGAATCCGGCGTTGCCTCTGTTGGATGCGGGGTTCTTCAAATCGATTTCATTGTGTGCTACGTTCAGGTCACCGCAGACAATCACAGGTTTTTGCTGATCCAGGCCGCACAGGTATTCCCGGAATGCCTCTTCCCACGCCATGCGGTGGTCAATACGGGCAAGCTCCCGCTGGGCATTGGGTGTATAGCACGTCACAAGATAAAACTCGGGATATTCCAGTGTGATGACACGCCCTTCCGTATCCAGATGCGCGATGCCGATTCCGTAGCTTACAGACAGAGGTGCCGTTTTGGCAAATATTGCAGTGCCGGAATAGCCCTTTTTCTCAGCATAGTTCCAAAACTGTGTATAACCCGGCAAATTTATGTCGATTTGCCCAGCCTGCAGCTTGGTTTCCTGCAGGCAAAAGAAGTCCGCATCCACCGACTGAAAATAGTCCATAAAACCTTTTTGCAAGCAGGCACGCAGGCCGTTTACATTCCATGATATAAAGCGCATTTAAGCCTCCCGATCATTCGCCTGCGGTTGTTGCAGGGATATGGTCATCTTGAAACAGTAGATTATCCTTGGTGATGGTAATGACTTCTTTTCCGTCTAACAGAGCGTTTTCAGCAGATATATTTACTGTATCTGCATTCATTAATTCCATGAGCGTCATGCTCAGGCAGGTACAGGCCAGTGTTAGCTCAATTCCAGTGACCTTTGATAAATACTCAGACACTTCAACTGTGACAGTATTATTGGACACCGACAAATTTATAACCTTTGTGTCATAGGGGAAATAGGAGACCAATGCGTCCGATTCTGGGCCGCGAAGATAGCGGTCTATCAGCTTAACCTGACTGCGATAATTGGCAGACTCCCGGATTTCGGCGGTGATCACACCCTGGGCGGAGTCAAAATCAATTGGATTTCTACAGTAGTAAAAATTGACCGGTTTTTTAATTTCATCTGCTTCAGGCTTGCAGCCAATGAATCCTAAGGATATGGCAGATATCAGTATAAGACACAGAATCTTTTTCATAAACTCTCAATCCTCCATATCAAAGGCCGGGAAAGTAAGCGTAAATGTGCTGCCATTACCAACGGTACTGTCAACCTGGATGGTGCCATGGTTTCTCTCGACCATGTTTCGTACAATAGAGAGCCCCAATCCAATACCGCCCGACTTGCGCGAACGGGCCTTATCAACACGGAAAAAGCGCTCAAAAACATGGGGTAGTGAATCTTCCGGGATACCGACGCCAGTGTCCTTGATCTGTACGATGGCGTTATCCTCATCTCTATGCAGAATGATGAAAAGCTTTCCGCCGGGGACATTGTATTTTATACCGTTTTCCGCCAGATTAAAAATGATTTGATATAAGTCATCCTCGAGAATCAAGATGGGACAATCATCCTGTAGGCTTGTCTCAATGGTGATATTATTTTTTTCTGCAATCACAGAAAGCATACGCACCACACGCTCAACAGTTGGTGCGATATAGACGATTTCACAGTCACTGTCTGCTTGACCCTCAATTCGGGAAAGGGAAAGCAGCTTTTGCGACATGCGGTTCAATCTGTCGGCCTCGTTGCCAATGTCAGAAACAAATTCTTTGACGGTTGCCATATCCATTTCATTTTGTAAAATGGAGTCCGACAGGAGCTTGATGGATGCAAGCGGTGTTCTTAATTCGTGGGATGCGTCTGAAACAAAGTTATTGCGCTTCTGTTCTGAGATGTTCAGCCGCTTTACAAGGTCATTAAATTCATCGCCCAAAACAGTCAACTCATCATGGCCGCCCATTTTAACCTGGTGGGTATAATCGCCGTTACGGATGATGCGCATGGAGTCCATGATTTTACGCAGGCGCTTTGTGAAGGTCTGGGAGAATGTCAGAGAGATGAGAATGACAACAACTTCCAAAATAAATGTAATGGTCAGCGTGTTATTTTGCAGTGTTTGAAGCAACGAGCCCTGCTGGTTGTCGTATTCCATCATGTATACACATCCAACCTGTGTGCCGTAGGAAACAATTGGCGTTGCGGCACGGGATTGCATGATGCCGTCCCGATAATTCCAGCTAAAGACGTCATTATAATCAAGGGCAAGAACGATTTCCGGGAAGAGAATATACGATCCAGTCGCCGGTGTAGCCTTTAAGGAGTCGTAAATTGCAGTGCCATTTACATCCGTAATAATTAGGCGTGATACCCTCAAACTGTTCATATTTGATAGAGCAGTGTTTACGGTTGAATGGTTAATGACATCAAGGCTTCCAATTTCAGATGCAGCCAGGTGGCATCGTTCAATCATAGAGGCCTCTTTGCTGTTATAAAACAGCATTTGGCTGGCTTTTGCGGAGTATATGTTTAGAAACAGAAGGACAACAAATGTGGTTACTACATATACCACAGCGTACTGAATCTGTGAGCTTCCATAACGGAAACGCGCTTTATCATTTTTGGAAGTAATAACCAACGCCCCATTTCGTTTTAATGTATTGCGGGTCAGCGGGATTCTCTTCCAGCTTTTCCCTCAGCCGTCGGATATGCACGTCTACTGTGCGGATATCACTGCGGTATTCATAGGTCCAGATGGTATCAAGCAGGGCTTCTCTGGAATAGACGCGGTTTGGATTCCGCATCAGAAATTCAACTACATCAAACTCCTTAGCAGTCAAATCCACAAGGTTACCGGCCCGATAGGCATTCCTGGCATCCAGATCCAGTGTAATGGATCCGATGGTGAGTTCTGTGGCACCGGTCGGTGCAGGTGCAGCAGAACGGCGAAGCAGAGCGCGCACTCTTGCCTTCAGTTCCAAAATATTGAAGGGCTTTGTTAGGTAATCATCAGCACCATGGTCAAAACCGATGAGCTTATCCATATCCGCTGATTTGGCTGTCAAAAGGATGACCGGAACATTGGAAAATTCCCGAATCCTCGTGCAGGCGGCAAGCCCGTCCATTACAGGCATCATAACATCGAGGATTACAAGATCAGGTTTTTCGCTTTGCATAATTTGCAGAGCTTCTTCGCCGTTGGAGCCTGTGAGGACTTCGTATCCGTCGTTTTGTAAATTAAAACGGATACCCTTGACCAACAAATCTTCATCATCGACCACAAGAATTTTCATATTAGCCTCCCACTGTAATGTATGCCATAATATCATCTAGTTTTTTAAGACCAATTCCTTCAACCTGGCATAAATCCAAAACGGAAGAAAATTGTCCATGTTTCGTGCGGTAATCTACAATCCGTTGCGCCAGTACGCTTCCAATTCCAGGCAGAAGCTCCAGCTGTGCAACATCTGCAGTGTTGATGTTGACAGTCCCTTTAGACTGTTCCGGGGTGTCTGCTGTAGCGATATTGGTATTAGTTGCATCAGGTGCTGTCAAAGGGATATAATTTTCAGATGTATATCTGCCGACGAAAATACCAAGGAGGATACAGATGAACACTGCAGTGATGGCGATCATGACATATTTTGCATTTTTCATGGAACACATCCTCCTGCATTGACGTGACGTAAAAAAACTGATATAATATTTAAAACATTATACACAATTTTTTTCCAATGGACAAGTGCCCATGTGGAATATTGAGGTAAAAAATGAAAAAAACAAGATTTGTTTGTCTTATACTCGCTGTTTTTCTTGGAATGCAATCCCTTGCAGTAGCTGCTTCCGGTGTGGAAAATGCGGTGGATGCCTCCATTGCCTATGGATGCAACACAATTGACGGAGCAGTTCCACTGCTGACTGGTACTGAGCCGATTGACAGCGCTGAATCCATAATCCTATTTGAAGCCAATACCCAGACACTTATGTACGCCCAAAACGCTGATGTGCGCATGTACCCGGCAAGCCTTGTAAAGATTATGACGGCACTGATAGCCATTGAGCAGGGAACGATGACGGATGTGGTTACTGTTAAAAAGGCAGTACTGGACACTGTGCCGGCAAATGCTGTTTCCTCGGAGCTGGTAGCGGATGAGGTTATTGGATTACAGGATTTGCTATACTGTATGATGGTTGATTCGGCAAATGATGCTGCAGCGGTTCTTGCGGACCACATCGGTGGAACACAGGAGAGTTTTGTTGCGGAAATGAACCGATATGCGGCAGAACTCGGCTGCACGAATACCCAATTTCTGGATCCCCACGGTCTTGATGGAGCACAGTATACGACAGCCCGGGATGCTGCCAGAATTTTAAGCGCGGCAATGGAAAATGAGCAGTTTGCTGCGCTGTTTGGGACGGTATATTATGATGTTCCGGCAACCAATAAATCTGTACAGAGGAATTTGTCCAGCGGAAACTATTTGATGGATGCCGAAAGTATATACTATGACAGCCGAGTTACCGGAGGCAGAACCGGTATGATGGATTCCGGTGCGCGTTGTATTGCAAGTGTAGCTGAGCGGGACAAAATGCGGCTTGTTACTGTGGTTTTGGGAGCAAAGTCTATTTATCAGGATGACGGGTATACGGTACGCATTATCGGTGGGTATAGAGAAACCTCAAAGCTACTGGATATGGGATTTGAGGGATTCCAGCCGGTGCAGATTTTCTCTGAGAATCAGGCATTTCTGCAACGCAGTGTAGATGGCGGCGATGCGGACGTGGTGATCGGGCCTCAGACGGCTGCCTCTGCGATACTTCCTGTGGGTATTAAGCAATCGGACCTGGTTTATAGGTATACTGACGTGCCGGGCGGCCTTCAGTTGCCTGTTGATAAGGGCGCTTTGCAATCTGTTGTAGAAGTATGGCACGGCAATGTTTGCGTTGCACAGGCGGATTTATATGCGTTGAATGGAGTGCAGGCTAAGGCAGCGATACCGAACAGTATTGCAAATATTAACCGCTCCAGTGGTGGATTTAGGACAGTAATGATAATCATTGGCGTTGCGTTTGCTGCGGCCATCATCCTGTTTCTGACCATTCGTGTAATCGGAAGGATACGTTTTGCTGCATCCCGCAGCCACAGCCGTCAGTATCGCAGAAATCGCAGGAGGAGTCGATAAGATGCTGGGATGGGACGAATTATCCAAACAGTGCCTGGATTGCACTCGGTGTGAGCTTTGTAAAACGCGGAAGCATGTTGTATTTGGTGTCGGCGGACGGAACGCGGATATAATGTTTATTGGAGAGGGTCCTGGTGAGCAGGAGGATTTACAGGGAGAGCCCTTTGTGGGTCCTGCCGGAAAACTTCTTGATGATATGCTCTCGATTATCGACTTGGATCGCAGCAATTGCTATATCGCAAATATAGTAAAATGCCGACCACCACGCAATCGCGACCCGCTGGAGGAAGAGCAGACGGCATGTATAGATTTTTTGCGAAATCAAGTGGCGCTTGTAAGGCCGAAGATTATTGTATGTCTGGGTAGAATTGCAGCAAAACGCCTAATAGATCCAGAGTATCGCATTACAAGAGAACATGGCACATGGATTTGCCGTAACGGTATTTGGATGACTGCAATTTTTCATCCCTCTGCTCTGCTACGTGATGTCACAAAGCGGCCTGAGACATTTGAGGACCTTCTGGGCATACGGGAGAAGATAAAAGAAGTGCATGCAAACCTGTAAATACAAATTCTTGGTTGACAGGATAGAAAAAGTGTGATAATTTAATGTAATAATAGGAAAATGCTGTGATAAGGAGTTTTTATCGCTTGTTACTTTCAGAGAGTGCGCGGTTGGTGAGAGCGTGCAGTGAGCGGTAGATTGTCGCCTTGGAGCTGCATCCCTGAATTAGGTAGGGGATGACGGGTAAGCCCGTTACAGCGTTTAAGTGCCCGATTTATCGGGAATTCAGGTGGTACCACGGAAATTTTCGCCCTGAGCCTTTGGCTCGGGGCGTTTTTACGAATAAGGAGTGTAAGTTATGAGAAGAGAACTTCCCAAGGTTTATGAACCACAGCAGGTGGAAAGTCAGATTTATAAGATGTGGGAGGAAGGCGGTTATTTCCGTCCTACGGACAAGGCAGATACAAAGCCCTTTACCATTGTCATGCCGCCTCCCAACGTTACCGGTCAGCTGCATATGGGTCACGCTATGGATGCGACCCTGCAGGATACACTCATTCGCTTTAAGCGGATGCAGGGCTACAGCGCCCTGTGGCTGCCCGGTGTTGACCACGCAGGCATTGCTACTCAGATCAAGGTTGAAGAAGAACTGCGCAAGGAAGGCTTGACCCGTTACGATTTGGGCCGCGAAAAGTTCCTGGAGCGGGTTTGGGATTGGAAACATAAGTACGGCAACCGCATTGTGGAGCAGCAAAAGAAGCTGGGCGCATCCTGCGATTGGGAGCGTGCGCGTTTCACCATGGATGAGGGTTGTTCCAAAGCGGTGCGAGAGGTTTTTGTTTCTCTTTATGAAAAGGGCCTTATTTATAAGGGCAGCCGTATTATCAACTGGTGCCCGCACTGTGTCACTGCGCTGTCTGACGCAGAAGTTGAATATGTGGACAAGCCCGGTCACCTGTGGCATATCCGTTATCCGCTGACGGACGGTACAGGAGAGGTGGTTGTTGCAACCACACGTCCCGAGACCATGCTTGGCGATACCGGCGTTTGTGTGAATCCTGCAGACGAGCGTTATCGGCACATTGTTGGTAAGACTGTAACACTTCCGCTGGTGAACAAGGAAATTCCCGTTGTTGCGGACGACTACGCTGAGATGGAGTTTGGTACAGGCTGTGTAAAGATGACCCCTGCCCATGACCCCAATGACTTCGAGGTTGGCCTGCGGCATAATCTGGAGGTTATCCGTGTACTGGACGATAACGGCGTTGTTAACAGCTACGGCGGAAAATATGAGGGCATGGACCGCTATGATGCCCGCAAGGCGATTGTAGCTGACCTGGAGGCTCAGGGATACCTTGTCAAGATCGAGGATCACGGTCACAATGTGGGCACCTGCTACCGCTGCCATAACGATGTGGAGCCGATTATTTCCGCGCAGTGGTTTGTGAAAATGCAGCCTCTGGCAGAAGAGGCTATCCGCGTTGTTAAGGACAGGGAGACGGAATTTGTTCCCGACCGCTTCAGCAAGACCTATTTGAATTGGATGGAAAACGTCCGCGACTGGTGTATTTCCCGGCAGCTGTGGTGGGGGCATCAGATTCCGGCATGGACTTGCGCCGACTGCGGTCACATTACAGTCTCCCGTGAGGATGCCTGTAAGTGTGAAAAGTGCGGCAGTACCAATATTGAGCGGGATCCCGATGTGCTTGATACCTGGTTCAGTTCTGCCCTGTGGCCCTTCGAGACCCTTGGCTGGCCGGAGAATACAGAGGATTTGAAGAAGTTCTATCCCACAGATGTTCTGGTTACCGGTTATGATATCATTTTCTTCTGGGTTGCCAGAATGATTTTCTCCGGTTGCGAGCACATGGGTAAAACACCTTTCCACACGGTGCTAATTCATGGACTTGTGCGGGACGATAAGGGTCGTAAAATGTCCAAATCTCTGGGTAACGGCATTGATCCCCTGGAGATGATTGAAAAATACGGCTGTGATGCCCTGCGTATGAACATGGTTACCGGCAAC